>JBHENW010000146.1:0-7050 GCA_046261875.1 Thermoanaerobaculia bacterium
CGATCAGGCTCGCCTGGCTCTTGCCTGAGAAGGCCTTCGTGCCCGTGAGCATCTCGTAGAGCACGCAGCCGAACGCGAAAAGGTCGCTCCTCGCGTCGGCCTCCTTCCCTTCGAGCTGCTCCGGGGACATGTACTGGAACGTCCCCAGAACCGTTCCGCGCGTCGTCAACGGCTGGCTCTCGTGGAAGGCCGTCGGAAGGCTCGTGACGGACGGTGATCCCGGGGCCGCCGCGGCCTGCAGCTTCGCCAGGCCGAAATCCAGCAGCTTCACGCCCGTCTTCGTCAGCATCACGTTGCCCGGCTTCAGGTCCCGGTGGACGATCCCGCTGCGGTGCGCGACGTCGAGCGCGGAGGCGATCTCGATCCCGAACTTGAGCGCCTGTTCGACCGGAAGAGCCCCTTTACCCAGCCGGTCCGCGAGGGTCTCTCCCTCGAGGTACTCCATGACGAGATAGTCGGTGCCGTCCTGGTGTCCGACGTCATGGAGCGTGCAGATGTGCGGGTGTGAGAGCTGCGAGATCGTCTGCGCCTCGCGCTCGAGCCGCTGGCGCAGCTCGGGCAGCGAAGACATGTGCTCGGGCAACACCTTGAGCGCGACGTCGCGGCCCAGCCGCGTGTCCTTCGCTCGATAGACCTCCCCCATGCCGCCCGCGCCCAGCGGCGAAAGAATCTCGTAGGGTCCCAGTCGGGCGCCGGTTTGCAGTGTCACCGGGGCTCCTTTCGTGCGCTCCCGCCGTCGGTCCACGCGGCGCGGCAGATCGTTTCTTGATGTCGGAATGGGCCGGTCGATTGTATGCCGCCGCGAGCCCGGCGGCCGGGACGGGTCAGTGCGATCCGCCGCAGGCGATCCAAGAAGGCCGAAGGAGAAATAATCAGGGCGTGACGAGCGGCGCGGGCCAGCTGGGCGGCCGGTCCGGTTCGGAGTCGGGCCGGTACACGGCGCGCCGACTGCGGTCGGCCCTGTCCCTGTGGCGCTCCTCCATCCGCGGCACGGACATCCTTGCCGCGGGCGTACTGGTGGCCTTGTCCCTCGGGCTGGGCGCCTACCTGCTCGCCCGCGCCCAGGCCGCCGCGCACCTCGCCTTCGCGGAACGAACCCGGCATCTGCTGGCGGCGGTCACCGAGAGACTGCTGCAGCCGTCCGAGGACCTGGCCGCGCTCCAGAGCCTTCTCGAGGCTTCCGGTCCGGTGAACCGCCGGCAGTTTCGTAATCTGACGAAGCCGACGCTGCGGCGCAACCGGCTGGTCTACGCGCTGGAGTGGCTTCCCCTCGTCCGCGAATCCGAGCGCTCCGTATACGAGGCGGAGGCGCAGGCGTCGGGCCTGACCGATTACCGCTTCTGGGAAACCGGTCCCGACGGGAGACCGCGCGAGGCAGGACGCCGTCCTTACTACGTGCCGATCCACTACATGGAGCCGCCGAGTGCTCTGGCCCTCGGCTTCGATGTCGCCGCCGATCCCGGCCGATGGCGCATCGCCCAGACCGCGCGCGATTCGGGCCGGATCGCGGCGTCGAGCCCTTTCCGGCTGATCCAGGACACCGGGAACCAGGACGCCTCGCCGGCGGTCGTCATGTACGCTCCGGTGTACAGAGAAGGCGACCCCGGTTCGGAGGAAGGCAGACGCGCATCGCTCACGGGTTTCGCGATGGCGATCTTTCGTGTGGCGCCCCTGGTGGACGCCGCCGCCGCGGCGGGGGACGCTTCCGGCCTCGCCTTCGTCATGCGGGACCTCGACGCGGAGGGAGTGCCGGCGCTTGCGCAGCGACCGCCGGGAGCCGCTGCGCTGCCGCGGCGGGCCGGCTTCGAGCTGGAGTTTCCCGTGGAGTTCGCCGATCGCCGGTGGGCGCTGAACATCTTTGCCCCTCCCGGCGCCTTTCTCCCCGCGACCCGCGGGGCGATCGGGTGGGCCTCCGCCGGCGTGCTCGCCGCGCTCTTCGGCCTCGTGACGGTGACCTCTCTGCGGACCATCTCGCGGCTGCGCCGCCAGGCGGAGAAGGTCGGGCCCTACCGCCTCGTCGCGCGTCTGGGCGGGGGAGCGATGGGCGTCGTATGGGAGGCGCGCCATGCCCTGTTGCGGCGCCCGACGGCGGTCAAGCTGCTCGCGCCAGGTACCGAGGGGGAACGCTCGCTCGCGCGATTCGAGCGCGAGGTCCAGCTGACGGCGGGCCTCACGCACCCGAGCACGATCGCGATCTATGACTATGGCCGGACGGCCGAGGGGACATTCTATTACGCCATGGAACTCTTGCGCGGCATCAATCTGCTGCAGCTCGTCGCCTTCGAAGGGCCATTACCGTCGGCGCGCGCCGTCCATTTTCTGAAGCAGGCGTGCGGCGCGCTCGCGGAGGCGCACGCAGCGGGCCTCATTCACCGCGACATCAAGCCGGCGAACCTGATGATCTGCGTCCAGGGGGGAATCCCCGACTTCCTGAAGGTCCTCGACTTCGGGCTCGTCAAGGACATCGGCGCCGTTGATCGGCTGCCGGAAGGAAAGGGGCAGGCCGGTGTCGACGCTGCCCTCTCGCAGAACGGATCGTTGCTCGGAACACCCCTGTACTTGGCCCCCGAAGGGATGAGCGATCCTGCGGCGGTGGATGCGCGCGCGGATATCTTCGCGCTCGGCGGCGTCGGCTACTTCCTTCTGACCGGCCACTCCCCCTTCCCGGGGCGCACGGCGATCGAGGTCTTCGCTATGGAGCGCCGGGGTCCGCCCGCCGCCCGGGAGCTCGCGGCGCATCCCGTCCCGGCCGCGCTGGAAGAGACGATCAGCCGATGTCTCGCATTTCGCCGTGAGTCGCGGCCGGGCTCAGCGGAGACGCTCGCCGCGATGCTCGATGAGTGCGCCGTCACGCCGCCTTGGAGCCTCGAAAACGCGAAAACCTGGTGGCGGGACCGGGGGCCGGCGGCCCTCGAAGCGGCCCGCGCACAACGCGAAGAGAGAGGTCAGATCCTGGTTCTGTCCTCCCGCTCCGGGGACCGCAGGCCGCAATAGAATGGCCCGAACGAAACGAGGTCGAAATGCTGAGCTTGGACGCGGCCTTCGAACGGATTGGCACGGCTCTCCGGGGGATGGGGTACGTTCTTGCGAAGCAGGAAAAGCCTCCGGAGTCTCCGGGAGACCGGCTCGCCGTCTTCACTTCGCCAAACATGTCGATGCGCGTCTCCTGGACCGAAAAGGCGCGTCTCCTGGCGCTCCAGTTCGAGGCCGACGGAAAGTGGGTCGATTTTACGAGGCTCGGCTTCGGCCCCCGAGGTCTCGAGGAATCCGCAGTCGATTCGCTGGTCCGCGCGGTTCAGAAGGAGGTGGGCGAGACTTCGACCGACGCGGGCTGAACGGAAAGCGAGGGTTCGACCTCCTCCGGCAGCACGATCACCCCCCCGGACGGGCGTCTGAGACTCGAAGGGAACAGGTCAGGGGCGGTGCCGGCCGGTTACCGTATCGAGCAGCCAAACTTTCGCGGGAACCTCGGCGCGCCTGTACACGAAGCGGAGTGGAGGCCCGGCGCCTAGCCCGTTTCGCCGACGACGCAGGCGTCGGGCGGCTCGCAGGGCGTCGAGTGGAGTGAGCGTGCGCGCCTCGCTCCTCTCGAAGCGAGACGCCGCGCCGCTCAAGTTTCTCTCTCAGCGCATCGGCTTGAGGTTGACCTCCCGGACGATCTGGGTCCCGAGGAACGTGCGCCAGTCGAGCCGTGGCTTCGCCATCTCGCGCTGCTTGTCCTCGTCCGCCGTTTTGTAGTGCCTCTCGGCGATCGCCTTCCCCTTCTTGTCGAGCTGCGCGCTGTAGTCCAGGGCGGCCATGTTCTTGTGCAGCGTCGCAAAAGCGATGTCCCAGTCGTCCGGTCCCGCCGGAGCCTTCACGAAGATCTTCTGGTCCAGGACGAGGCCCTGCTTCTTGCCCTCATCGTTTTGCGGCAGCACGTTCTGCCTGAGGTATTTCAGGTTAGTCCTCGAAGTGTCCGGGTGCAGTCCGGTAGAAAGAAATCTCCCAGACTGGCCCTTCCGTCCAATGGTCCTGGGCGGCAGCCACACCTCCGAGCAGCAACCGGCGGCCGGGTTTCACTGACCCGTCGGGCACGAGGAAACATCTACTTCTTCAACGCCGCCGTCCAGTTGAGGACGAGGGTGATCGGCACAGGGGCTTCCTCGGCAACCCGTACATGGACGAGAAACCGGCCGTCGGGCGACACGTCGTACTTGGGCGGGGCGCCGAACCCCGTCCCTCCGCGCGCGAGCGGAGGCACCTGGAAGAGAGTGCGGGACTGCCCGAGCACCGCCTCTCCGGCGCGAGTCTCCACGGAGACCGCCGCGAGCTTCCTTCCCGTCGCGATGTAGAAAAGCTCCCGGCCGTCCGCGCTCCACTCCGGCTGCGATCCTCCTTCCGTCGAGACCCGTCTTCGAGTGGCTTCCGGGAAGGCGGCGAGATAGACCTCGGGCCTCCCCGGCTCGTCGGAGACATAGGCCACCCCGGTTTCCGTCGGGGGAGAACTGGGCGTTCCTTTCCTCGAAGGGAGTCGCGACGAAGGCGCGGGGGCGCCGGTCACCGTCCAAAGGAAGGACCTTGATGTCGCGGTTCGTCCGCGAATTGAATTCCTCGTAGAGGAGGAACCGGCCGTCTCTGGAGAAGCCGTTCGGAAACTTATTGTTGCCCGATTCGAGCAGGAGACGCTCTTCATCCCTCTCTCGAAGGCCTTTTTCGTAGAGATCCCATTGAGCCTTCCGGCTCGAGGAGAAGACGAGCCGGCCGCCGTCCGGCGACCAGACCGGCCAGAGGTCCACCCCGACCCCGTAAGTCAGTTGCGTCCCGGTCCCGCGGGTTGTCTCGTAGATCCAGAGCTTGGGCGCGGTGGAATACCGCGGGTCCATCAGGCTCAGAGCGACTCTCGTCCCGTCGGGCGAGAGCCGGGCGTTGGGGTAGGTGCCGGGAGGCCCGACGGTGCCGAGCTCCTGGCCCGTCCGATCCAACCACACCAGACGTGAGAGCCGTCCCTCACCCTGCGGCGAGTAGGCCAGCAGAGAACCCGAGGCGGAAAAGATCGAACCTCCCGTCGGCGGGAAATGCTCCACGCGTTCGGCAACGGGAAGCGGCTGTCCCGCAATCGCCAACGTCCTAGGGTCGAACGGCGCGGCGAGGAGACGGCCCCCCCGCAGGAAGAGGAGATGACCGGAAGCAAAGGCCATGTTCCCGTCGGCATCCAAGACAAAGGTCTTCTCATCGGAGTCGAGGGAGCCGGCATAGATCCCCCCTCGAGCCCTCTCCGCGAGACGGGCGCTGTAGAGAAACCGCCGGCCATCCGGGAGAAACAGGGGCCAGCGGTGGGTGACTTCTCCCCCCTTTTCGTCGAGCCTCGTCACAGCGGCAGGTTTCCCCCCGGAGGACGAGACGCGATGGAGGGGGGCGCGGGGGCCGGGGGAATAGAGGATCGTCCCGTCTCCGCTCCAACTCCCTCCCCGTCCTTCGAAGACATCCGCGAGCGCACGCGGAGGCGCGGGGGAATCGGAGGCCTCGACTGTCTTGAGCTTCCCGTTCGCGAAGAAACCCAGGAAGCGGCTGTCGGGAGACCAGAAGGGGAAGTAGGCGTCCTCGGTTCGGGGAATCGGGAACGCCTCGAGAGCGTCCAATGGATGCACCCAGAGCTGCGTCCCGCCGTCAGGATCCGCAGCAGTAAAGGCGAGCCTTCGGCCGTCGGGCGAGACCGTGACCGGGCCCGGGTTCGCTTCGCCGGCGAAGAGAAAGGCGCTGTTCGCGGGAGGCGGGATGAAGGCGCGGACGGTTCGCGGCGGCTCCACCTGCCGACGTCTGACGCCGAAAGCCAGGGCCGCAGCGAGGGCCACGGAGAGCAGGGCCACGAGTCCCCAGGCCAGCCGCTCGCGGCTCTTTCTGCGGGCGACCGCCGGGGCAGGCAGGCCGGCGGCGGAACCTCCCTCGGCGATCCACTGCATCTGCAGCTTCACATCGTGGGCCGTCTGCCACCGATCGTCCCGATCCTTGGCCAGGCAGGTCTTGACCACCCTATCCAGGGTCGGAGGCGTCATCGGCTGGACCTGAGAGATCGGCTGCGGCTCGTCCCGCAGGATCGAGCCGATCAACGACGCCTGGCTCGTCCCAGAAAATGCCTTGCGGCCCGTCGCCATCTCGTACAGGACGCAGCCAAACGCGAAGATGTCCGTCCGCGCGTCCGCCTCCTTGCCCTCCAGCTGCTCCGGCGCCATGTAGGAAAGCGTCCCAAGCAGCGTCCCCTCCGCCGTCAGGTCGGGCGCCTGTGTCGGAAAGGCCGTCAGGGATGACTGGGTGGAGACCGGCGCCAGCGCCTTGGCCAGCCCAAAGTCCAACAGCTTCACTCCCGACTTCGTCAGCATGACGTTGCCGGGCTTGAGGTCTCTGTGCACGATCCCCTGCCGGTGCGCCTTGTCCAGCGCGTCCGCCATCTGAACCCCGTAGCGCAGCATCTGCTCCACAGGCAGAGCCCCTCGCGCCGTCAGCCGGTCCGCCAGCGTCTCGCCCTCCAAATACTCCATAACGAGGTAATCGACCCCGTCCTGGTGGCCCACGTCGTACAGCGCGCAGATGTGCGGATGCGACAGCTGCGAAATCGTCCTCGCCTCTCGATCAAACCGCTGTCGCACCTCGGGCGAAGACGAGAGATGAGTCGGCAGCACCTTGACCGCCACCGTCCGCTCCAGCCGCGTGTCCCGCGCCCGGTACACCTCCCCCATCCCGCCGGCCCCGAGGGCCGAAAGAACCTCGTAGGGGCCGAGGCGGGCGCCGGCGGCAAGAGTCATGGCGGGCATCAACCCTAGTTGAGTCCTGCGCGGCGCCGCATCTGCCCGAGGAGGGTTTCAATTCGCGCCTCGATCCGGCCGAAGCGCTCATCGCTCCGGAGCGAATCGAGGAGCGGGCTCCGGAGCCCAAGTGGCCAGCGCCAGCCGGCCTCGACCGCCCGCTCGAGCCAGCGGAACGCCTCGTCCTTCTCACCCTTGAGGGCTTGGATGCACGCCATCTCGAAGGGCACCCTCGAGTCCTGACTACCAGCCTCGAGGAGCCCACGGT
>JBHENW010000147.1:0-7017 GCA_046261875.1 Thermoanaerobaculia bacterium
GCCGGCCATCCGAACTGGTATTTCCGCTGGAGCAAGCACGCCCTTCCGGTTCTACGGCACGAGACCGTCCCGGAGGCGCACCTCCTTTCCGACTTCGACCGCGCTCCGGCCGACCTGGAGGACTGGGTCCTCAAGCCCCTCTTCTCCTTCGCGGGATCGGGGGTCAAGGTGGACGTCACGGCCGCGGACCTGCGCCAGATCCCCGCCGGCCAGCGGTCGCAGTGGCTCCTCATGCGCAAGGTCGACTACGCCCCCGTCATCGAGACGACCGAGCGATCCCTCTCGAAAGTCGAGGTCCGCGTCATGTGCGTCTGGAAGGACGGCCGGCCGATGCCGGTCACGACGCTTTCCCGGCTCTCGCAGGGGCGCATGATGGGGGTCGCTTTCAACAAGGACCGGACGTGGGTCGGCTCGTCCGGATGCCTCTGGCCGGAGAATCGATCTTGAGGCGCCTCGGTCTTCTTTCGCTCGGAATCGTCCTGCTCACCCTGCCCGCGCACGCGGCGACCGCCTCCTCCGGCGTCGCGGCGCTCGATGCGGCCGCCGCGGAGTACGCGCGCTTCCTCGAGGTCACGCAGATCGACGCCCGGCTCTTGCGTGGTCTCCCGATCGACGAGCTGCCCGATCCGTCTCCAGGGCGCGCTCGCGACGACGCGCGATTCGGCCGCCGCCTGCAGCAGCGACTGGCCGGAGTCGCGGAGCGCGACCTCGATCTGGAGCGGGTCCTTTCCCTGAAAATCCTCCGCAGCGAGGCGGCGGCGTTGGTGGAGGCGGAGAGGTTCTACTGGCTCGGTTTCCCCGTGACGCCGTACGCCTCGCCGCTACGGAGTGTTCACCGGCCTTTCACAGAGCACGCCTTCGCCGGATCGGCGGACCTGCGTCACTACCTGTCCCTTCTCGGACGATACGCCGCATGGATCCACGCGCTGGAGACGAAGCTGCGTGGTCAGGCGGAGCGCGGCATCCGACTTCCCCGCCCCGAGATCCCACTCGTCCTCGCGGCGTTCGGCGCACTGCGCCAGCCGGTCGAGAAGAGTCTCTTTGGCGTCACGCCGGAGCGGCTCGAGCGCATCGAGGCGCGCGAGCGAGAGAAGTTCCACCGGGAGGTCGCCACCGCGGTATCGCAGCGCATCAATCCCGCGCTGGAGAGTCTGACGTCGTACCTGTCCGCCCAGGCGGCGCAGGCTCCGGCCGGGGTCGGTCTCGCGCAATATCCCGGCGGGTCGGCTTATTACCGCTGGCTCGTACGCCAACATACGACGTTGGAGACGGCCCCGGAAGAGATCCACCGGATCGGCGCCGCGGAGATCGAGCGGATCGGAGCAGAGCTCGACACCGTGAGGCGCGAGGTCGCGTTCGAGGGCTCTCCGGCGGACTTTCGCAGGCGTCTTCGAAGCGATTCCCGCTTCTTCCCGAAGAGCGCCGACGAGATCGCAGCGCGCCTGCTCGCGGCGCAGGAGAAGCTGTCGCCGAAGGTCCCCCTCTTCTTCGGCCGAACGCCCCGTGCTCCCTACGGAGTCGCCCGTCTCGATCCGGCGCTCGAAGGCGGCATGACGTTCGGCTATTACGAGCCGCCCACGCCTTCCGAGCCGAAGGGCTATTACTACTACAACGGCTCGAAGCTCGAGAGCCGTTCACTTTTGAATGCGGCGGCGCTCATCTATCACGAGCTCGTTCCCGGGCATCACTTTCAGATCGCGCTGCAGCGGGAGAACCAATCCCTGCCGGAGTTTCGCCGTCTCGTCTTTCAGACGGCGTACGTCGAGGGTTGGGGCGAGTACGCCTCGATGCTGGCGGGTGAAATGGGAATGTACGCGGATCCGTGGGACCGCGCCGGGCGCCTGATGATGGACGCTTTTCTCTCGGCGCGCCTCGTCGTGGACACGGGGATGAACGCGCTCGGCTGGAGCCGGGAGCGCGCGACCGCGTACCTGCGGGAGCACACGCTGGAATCCGACGCCCAGATCGAGACGGAAACGCTGCGCTATTCCTGCGACATCCCCGGGCAGGCCCTGGCCTACAAGGTGGGCGCGAAGACGATCCGCGACCTGCGGGAAAAGGCCCGCGCCGCCCTTGGCCCCGCGTTCGACGTACGCCGTTTCCACGATGCCGTGCTGGGAAGCGGGTCGATGCCCCTTTCGGTGCTGTCCTGGCGAATCGATCGGTTCATCGAAGAGGAAAGGAAGAAGCGCTGATGAGGGTGGCCTTCAACGAGGACCGGACCCGGGTCGGATCGTCCGAATGCCTCTGGGAGGAGAACTAGAACATGCCTCTCTACGAGTACGTGTGCGCCGATTGCCGGGAGCGTTTCGAGCGGTTCGTCGTGGGCTCCACGCAGGTCGTCTGCGCGGGCTGCGGCGGCGCGCAGGTCCGGAAGCTCCTCTCCGTGTTCGCGGTCGGGGGAGTGAAGTCCCGGTCGGCGGCGGCGGCCGCCGAGAGTGTCGCCGGGGGTTGCGGATCCTGCGGCGATCCCCGGGGCCCCGGCGCCTGCTCGATGGACTGAGCGGTTCCCTCTACGGCACGTAGTGCCGGATCTGGATCTTCCACCATGGCCAGTCGTGGCCGTACGGGGCGTCCCAGATGTGCCCGCGGTGCCGGATCCCCTTTTCCGAGAGGATGCGGATGATCTCCTGCGATCCGTGCAGGATGTTGTCCGTCGCTCCGGTCACGATTGCGATGTCCATCCGCGACAGCCGCTCCGTCCAATCGCCGTTCATGTTCGGAAGGTAGGCGGTCGGGCAATGGAAGTACGCCGTGTCGTTCCAGTAGCCGCTTAGGAAGGAGTGGATGTCGTACTTGCCCGAGAACCCGACGACCTTGTCCACCGCGTCGGGGTGGCGCAGGCCGAAGTTGACGGCGTGGTACGCCCCGAAAGACGCGCCGAAGGTGCCGACCCTTTCCTGGCGCCCCTTCTTTTCCCAGATCCAGGGGATCACCTCCTGGCGGAGGTAGCGGTCGTACTCGTCGTGGCGTCGCAGGCGCTCGGAGGGATGGCGTTCCCGCGCGTAGAAGCTCTCGCTGTCCACGCTGTCCACGCAAGCCACCTGGAGCCTTCCCGCGTCGAGGACGTCGGAGACCGCTCCGATCAGTCCGAAGTCCTCGTTCTGGAAGTAGCGGCCCTCCGACGTCGGGAACCAGATCATCGGACGGCCCGCATGGCCGAACCAGAGAAGCTCCATGCGCTTTCCCAGAGTCGGGGAATCCCAGGCGACGTGTTCGCGCTTCAACGGCTCTCCTCGCGGGCCGGCGGCGCCGACCGGCGTGGGATAATCGCAGATTCCGGGGCGTAGCGCAGCGGTAGCGTATCTGCTTTGGGAGCAGATGGTCGCCGGTTCGATCCCGGCCGCCCCGACCAGAGACCTTCAGTACTTAGCGAAAGCCTGGATTTCCAGCCTCTCGGATCGCGCACTGATCCCGCACTTGGGGCAGGACAAAATCAGGAAGGCGACCATCTAGCTCTGGAGCGGGTCGCGCCAGTCGACTCCGGAAAAGCGGGAGAAATCCCGGTCGGTGGAATAGAGAGTGGCGCCGTGCTCGATGGCGACCGCTGCGAGGACGGCGTCCATCACGAGCGGCCCTGCCGCCTGTCCTTCCGCGAGTAGGCCTTTGAGGATCTCCAGGTGCCGCTCGCCGGGGTCGAGCACGCCGGCGTTCGGCTGCGCAAGCCACGACGCCACCGTTTCATGCGCTTCCGCGGAGGAGAGCGGCCGGACGAAAACCTGGGGGTTCGTCACGATCCGCAGAAAGGCCCACAGCGTCAGCCAGGCAAAGCGGACGAGCTCGGCGCCGGAGAGCACGCCTTCGAGCCAGCGGCGGCTCAGGTCGTGCTCTCGGGAGTCGGGGTCGTACGCGTAAAGGAGAAGATTCGCGTCGACGAGAATCACCGGTGGAGTGGACCTTCGATCTGCTCGAGGAGAACTCCGACGTTATCGAGCCCCACGCCGGGGCGGAGACCGCCCAAGCTCCGCGGCTTGATCCGGAAAGGGCGGCGGCTTTCCGGACGGGGAGGTATCAGACCGCGCCGCAGCGCCTCGTTTACGACATCGCGGAAGGGCCGACCGGAGCGCCGCGCCGCCGCCTTGAGCTTTTCCGCCACGTCCTCGTCGAGGGTCATCGTCGTTCGCACATCAAGATGCTAACACAGATGCATCAAGATGTCGCCCAGGCGCGGGACACCCTATGATCGTGGCCCACCCGAGGAGGGGGAGTAGCGCCTGCATGACCGTGGCCCGGCGATAGCTCAGCCGAAATTCCTTCAGGGCCGCCGCGCGCCCGCAGGCAACGCGGGCGGGGTGCTCGACGAAGGTTATGTAGGTCGCGGCTCCGGCGAAGAGGGCCGTGCAGACCAGGGAGACCGCTTCGAACCAGATGCTCCGGATCATCGTCGGTCGAGCTGCGCGGCCCAGTTGAGCACGACGGTCGCCGGAAAGACCAGCGTCTCCGGAGGCGGCACGGCGACTAGGAACCGCTGCCCGTCGGCGGTCACGACGTACTCGGAACTGGCTGTGAGCGCCTCGGGGAGGATCGACGTCTGAAAGAGAGGCCGGGGGTCGCCGACGCTCAGAGAGCCGGACCGCGCGCTCACCGGCGCCGCCATCATCCTCCCGTCGCGGGCCACGTAGAAGATCTCGCTCCCGTCGCTCCGCCATCGGGGCTGCACTCCGCCCTGCGGCGAGATCTGCAGCTTTCCCCCCGGGCCGGGAAAGGGCTGGACATAGATCTCGTAGACCCCGGACTCGTCGGAGGAGTACACGACGTGTCTTGCGTCGGGTGAGAACCGAGCGTATCGCTCCTCGAACTCGCTGGCCAGGTACGGGATCGGCTCGCGATCTCCGAACAGCGGCAGCGCCATGATGTCGGAGCCGGTCTGCTGCTGCTGCGTGTGGTAGAGGATGAACCGGCCGTCCCGGGACCAGTCGAGCGGGTGCTTGTGGGCCACGGCGGACCTGTACAGAAGCTCCTCATTCCCCGCGCCCGCGACCTTCTTCCGATAGAGGTCCTCCGGCCCGTTTCGGTTCGAGAGGAACACGAGCTCGGCGCCATCCGACGACCAGACCGGGAAATTCTCCTGGAAGCGTGACGACGTCAGGCGAGAGGTGATCCCCCGGGATACGTCCACGATCCAGATGACGGGCTGCCCGACTCGCGCATCGGGACGCGCTAGGGCGACCCGCCTCTCATCCGGCGAAAGGGCGGGGGCGACCTCGAGGTCACTGGCGATGCCGAGCGAGCCGGACCGCTGGCCGCGCGAATCGAACCACACGAGCTCCTTCCTCGTATCTCCAGTCCAGTAAGCGAGCACTCCGTTCTGGGAGACCGAGAAGGGAGAATGACTGGTCGCGAGGGCCTGCGGCATCCGCTCCACCACCGGCACCACCTCGCCGGCCAGCTGCAAACGCTCCACGTCCAGACGCTGAGCCATGAGCGTCCGGTCGCGCACGAAGAGGATGTGACCGGTGGGGGAATAAGCGACGTTGGAGTCGGCGCGGACCAGAGGGGTCGTTTCCTTCGAGTCGAGTGAGCCGACGTAGATCGCGTTTCTCGGGTGCCGCGTGCTGATGTTGACCAGATAGAGAAAATGCCGGCCGTCGGGCAGAAAAATAGGCCAGCGATGGGCGTTCTCCTGCCGCGACGCCTCGAGCCGCGTTGCGGGCACGGGGACTCCGCCGGAGGAGGACACGCGGTAGAGCGGCTCGCCGTACTGCCGCGGGGCGAAGAGAATGACCCCGTCCCGGTTCCAGGTGCCCCCTCGGCCAACCGGCGCGTCGCAAAGCGTTTGAACGGGTCCCCCCGTGACTTCCAGCCTCTTCAATTTCCCATCGGCAAAGAAGCCGATGAAACGGCTGTCGGGCGACCAGAAGGGGTGGGACGCCCCTTCGGTGCCGGCCAGCGGCTCCGCCGTGAGCGAATCCAGCGCGCGAATCCAGATGCGACGGCGCCCTTCGGACATTGCGAGAAGAGCGAGGCGGCGGCCGTCGGGAGAGATTGTGACCGGATCGAGGTCGCCTCCGCGAAAGCTCGCGTCATCCGGCGGGAGCACTGCGAACCGGGTAACCGCGGCATCGCCCGGCCTCACCTTCCGATCCCGGGCCGCCCAGGGCAGGAGCGCGGCCAGCGCGAGAATTCCCAGCGCCAGCCAGAGCAGACGTTCGCGGCTCTTCGGCGAGGCGACCCTCGGCGCCGGCAGCCCGACCTGCGAGCCGCCCTCGGCGATCCACTTCAGCTCGAGCTTGACGTCGTGCGCTGTCTGCCAGCGGTCGTCGGGATCCTTGGCGAGGCAAGTCTTCACGACGCGGTCGAGAGCGGGAGGTGTGAGCGGCTGCGACTCGGAGACCGGCTTGGGCTCGGCGGTCATGATCGCCGAGATCAGTGAGGCCTGGCTGGCGCCGGTGAAGGCCTTCCTCCCGGTCGCCATCTCGTAGAGGAGAGCCCCGAGGGCGAAGATGTCCGTGCGGGCGTCCACTTCCTTCCCCTCGAGCTGCTCCGGGGCCATGTACTGGACCGTCCCGAGGATCGCCCCCTTCTCCGTCAACGGCATCTCCGTCGGAAGCGAGGTCAGGATGGTCGCAGGCGCGGCGGGTTCCAGAACTTTCGCGAGCCCGAAGTCCAGGAGCTTCACGCCGGACTTCGTCAGCATCACGTTGCCGGGCTTCAGGTCCCGGTGCACGATCCCCTGCCGGTGCGCCTTCTCCAACGCGTCCGCCACCTCTATCGCGCACCGAAGCGTCTCCTCCAGCGACATCGGAGCTCTGGCCAGTTTCTCCGCCAGCGTCTGACCCTCCAGGTACTCCATGACCAGGTAGTCCGTGCCGTCCTGGTGCCCAACGTCGTAGAGCGCGCAGATGTGCGGATGAGAAAGCTGCGAGATCGTCCGCGCCTCCCTCTCGAAACGCTGCCGCAGCTCCGCGTCCGCGGAGAGCCGCTCGCGCAGGACCTTCAGCGCGACCGTCCGCCCCAGACGCGTGTCCCGCGCCCTGTACACCTCCCCCATCCCCCCAGCGCCAAGAGGAGACAGGA
>JBHENW010000148.1:0-29483 GCA_046261875.1 Thermoanaerobaculia bacterium
GAGAAACCCCCTCCGCCGCCCCAGCTCCCGCCCCCCCAGCCTCCGCCAAAGCCGCCGGTCCCGGTCCACCATCCCCGGCCGCCGTACGTCCGCCAGCTCTTCTTGCGGCGCAGCAGGTAGGGAAGGATGAAGAACACGCCGAAGAAGAGGGCGGGAATGAGGCAGTTGCTCATTCCCGTGCTCCTCGAGCGCGAGCGTTCGTTCACCGTCGTGCCCGTCCCCTTGTACTCCCCCCGCGCGGCGGCCTTGAGCGCGCGGATTCCCGCTTCGACCCCTGCGGCGTAGTCCCCTCCGCGAAAATGGGGAACGATCTCGTCGTCGATGATCCGATTGGCGGTCGCATCGGGAATGGCGCCCTCCAGACCGTAGCCGACTTCGATGCGGAGCTTGCGGTCCTCGGGAAAGACGAACAGTACCGCCCCGTTGTCCGTGGCCCCTTGTCCCGCGCCCCATTTTTCCGCGGCGCGCCCCGTGAAGTCTTCCATCGTGAAGTTCTCCGGAACGCGCGGCTCGATCCAGACCAGGATCTGGTTCGAGGTATCCCGTTCGAACTGTTCCAGGTCGCGAGAGAGCTCGTCTGCCCGGCCGCCCAGGACGCCGGCCCGGTCGGTGACGAACTTCTTGGGCGCGTCCGGTATCTGATCCTCGACCGCGCCCCAGGCCGAGGCCGCGAGAAAAAGCAGCAGGAGCGGGCGCGCCAAAACGCGCCCGCGAGTCCGCGCCACGCGGAGCTAAGGTGTCGTCGCCAGCGCTGGAGCCGCCGCCGCAGGCGGAGTCGGATTGCGGAAGTCGAACTCCACCTGTGGAGCCCTTTCGGATCCCGGCGCGGAACGGAAGTACGCCTTCTCCTTGAAGCCGAACATCCCCGCCATGAGGTTCGTGGGGAACCGCAGGCGGGCGGTGTTGTAGGCCTGCGCGACCTCGTTGTAGCGCATGCGCTCCACCGTGATGCGGTTCTCCGTGCCTTCGAGCTGCGCCTGAAGGTCCCGGAAGTTCGCGTTGGCTTTCAGCTCGGGATACTTTTCGACGACGACGAGCAGCCGTTGCAGCGCGGCGCCCAGCGTGTTCTGCGCCTGCTCGAACTGGGCGAGCTGAGCCGGATCCGTCGGCGCCGTGCCGGGCGTGATCTGCGCCCGCCCGACGGACGCGCGGGCCTGTGTCACGGCTTCCAGCGTCTCCTTTTCGAACTCCGCCGCCCCGCGCACCGTCGCCACGAGGTTGGGCACCAGGTCGGCGCGGCGCTGGTAGACGTTCTCCACCTGGGCCCATTGCTTGTCGACCTCCTGGCCGAGCGTCACCAGGCGGTTGTACGTGCCGGCCAGGGAAACGCCCACGATGACGAGGACGACCAAGAGCACGGCGACACACCCCAACCCCAGCTTTCCCATCCATTCCTCCTGTCGCTGTTTGCGGAGCGGAGATTCTATCGGAACGCGTACGCGGTGAGCCGCCGGTTCGGCGGACGGTTACCCGCCGAGCCGTTCGCGCACCCGGGGCGGGATGAGGGCGCGGAGCTCCGCCGTGTCTCCGCCGTCCCATCGCAGCCACGCGATGCCCGCCTTCTTCAGCGGCAGCTCCCTCTCCTTGCCGCCGGTCAGCAGCCGGCCGAGAAGCAGACCGAGGTGCGGCTGGTGGCCGACGAGGACGGCGCCGCGAGCGCCGCGTCCGCGAAGCTCCTCCAGCACGTGCTCCGGATCCGCCGAGGGCTCCAGGGTGGCCGTTTCCCGGAGCTTCTCTTCGAGCTCGAGCACGGCGGCGGCGGCCGCGGCGGTCTCGCGCGCGCGCCGATAGGGTGAGGTCCAGACCTGGTCCACCTCCGGGTCCAGACGGCGGAGCGCTTCCGCCGCCGACCGGGCCTGGAGCCGGCCCTCGTCGGTCAGCGCGCGGTCAGAGTCGCGTCCCGACCGCGCCCGGTCCTCCGCCGCCGCGTGCCGCAAGAGCCAGAGGTCCACGGCCGCAGTGTATTCGCGTCTGGGTGCGCGGCCGGATCCCCGGATATCCTAGCCGGGAGTTGTCGCTGAACCCGGGCGATCAGATCGGTCCCTACGAGATCCTGGGACCGCTCGGCAAGGGCGGTATGGGAGAGGTGTATCGCGCCCGGGACATGCGCCTCGGGCGCGACGTGGCCCTCAAGCTCCTGGCGGAGACCGCGGCCCAGGACTCCGACCCCCTCGCGCGGTTCGAGCGGGAAACGCGCGCGGTCGCCGCGCTCAACCATCCGAACATCCTCGCGATCCACGACACCGGGTCCCATCGCGGAATGCCGTACGCGGTCACGGAGCTGCTCGAAGGCGAGACGCTCGCCGAGCGGCTGAACTCCGGTCCGGTCGCGCCCAAGCGCGCCGTCGAGATCGCCTGCCAGATCGCCGAGGGACTCGCCGGGGCTCACGCGCGCGGGGTCATCCACCGCGACATCAAGCCGGAGAACATCTTCCTCACGCACGACGGGCGGGCCAAGATTTTGGACTTCGGGATCGCGCGCATGGAACACCCGACCGTCCCCTTCGGCCTCAAGGGAGCCAAACCACGGGGGACCAGCGCACAATTCATCATGGGGACCGCCGGGTACATGTCGCCCGAGCAGATCCGCGGAAAGCCGATCGATCCGCGCACCGACATCTTCTCTCTCGGCTCGACTTTCTTCGAGATGCTGACCAAGCGCCCGGCGTTCCAGCGAGAGTCCGCCGTGGAGACCTTCGGCGCCGTCCTCAAGGACGACCCCGCAAAGCTCCCGGAGGCCGAGAAGATCCCGGAGGAGCTCCGGCGCTTCGTCTACCGCTGCCTGGAGAAGGACTCGGCGGACCGTTACCAGTCCGCGCGGGACCTCGTGCTCGATCTGCGGGCGTTCCAGGCCGAGGGGATCCAGCAGTCCGCCAAGCGGGTGCAGTTCCGTTCCGAGCCTCCCTGGAAGCGCCGCAAGACCCGTCTCTTCCTGCGGGCCGCGGGGGGAATCGTTCTCTTTCTTCTCGGAATCTGGACGGGTGCCTGCTGGCAGAGGAGCCGGTTCGAGGTCGTCCCCGCCCGGCTCCCGCCGGCCGTGCGGCCGGCAAGTTAGCCGACCCGGCGCTTGGATTTGACCGCCGTTCGCGGCGCGAGGAGTCTCCGCCCTCGGAGGAGCCTCGCGCCGCGGGAGGCGCAGCGAGCTAGGGATCAGGCGAGCGGTCGAGCCCCTTTGAAAGAGCCGCTCGCCGGTGCCGCAGGCAGATCCCGTACGAGCGAAGGCCGACGGCTATTCGTGGAGCCCGCGGTAGAGGATTTTCAGATCCCGCGAGGCTTCGCGCGCCACGTCGGCCGGATCCCGGCGGAGCAGGCGTTCGAGGTTCTCGTCCCAGGCGCGCTGCCCGGTCTCCAGCCGGAAACGCTGGTTCCCGCGCGCGAAGACGCAAGCCATCACGAGCAGCGTGTGCCTGGCCCCCGCCGCCCCGGGAGCGCCCGGGCGCTCGCAGAAGCGGACGAACCATTGCCGCAGGTCCTCTTCGATGACGACCGCATCGCTCTCGGGGATGCGGTAACGCGCCACGAGCGTCCTGTGAAGCAGCCCGCGCGATTCCCGGAAGAGCACCTCGGCCTGCGCCGGCGCTCGATTCCCCTCCAACACCAGAGCACTGGAGCCCTCGGAAGCAAACACGTCTTTTTCCTCCGGTGAAGGGATAGAGGATACTCCCGGCGCTGCCCTTTGGACAGGGGCACGGAAGTGCACGGTCGGCCGGGTTGCAAACCGCGGGCGCTGAGAGGCTTGCCGCATGGGCCAGCCGCTCGGGCCGCCCGAAGCGTCAGGCCGACGCGACCCCTTGGGCCACCGACCCGGCGACGGCCACGGGGAGCGCGGCACCCCCCGCAAGGCTCCGGCGCTCGGGGATCGGGGCGGCGCAACAGGCGTCGGGGCACGCGTCGTAGAGCGTGCGACGCTGGAGCGGCTCGTAGCCCGCTTCCGCGATGAGCCGGCGCATTCCCTCCTGATCCATCCGGTTGCGCGCGCCCGCCGCGTACACGACGTTCTCCTCGATCATGATCGACCCGAGGTCGTCGGCGCCGAAGGAGAGGGTAACCTGCCCGATCTTGGGGCCCTGGGTGACCCAGGAGCCCTGGACATGGCGGATGTTGTCGAAGAAGACGCGGCTGACGGCGAGGGTCTTCAGATACTCAAACCCCCCCGCTTCCTCGACCTTGCCGTCGAGGTCGGTGTTCTCCTTGACGAAGGTCCACGGGATCCACGCCGTGAATCCGCCCGTCCGATCCTGCAGGTCGCGCACGACGCGCATGTGCTCCACGCGCTGGGCGAGGGTCTCGCCGACGCCGAACATCATCGTGGCGGTCGTGCGCATCCCCAGGCCGTGGGCGCTCTCGTGGACGTCCACCCACTTCTCCGTGGGCGCCTTCGTGAGCGACCAGATGCGCCGGCGGACCGAATCTTCCAGGATCTCGGCCCCGCCGCCAGGGATGGACTGGAGCCCGGCGTCCCGCAGCCGAGCGATGACGTCGCGCATCGGCCACCGGGTCAACTTCTCCAGGAAATAGACCTCGGGCGCCGAAAGGGCGTGGAGGTGGATCGTCGGGAAGCTCGTGCGGATGAAACGGAACATCTCCTCGTAGAAGGAGAACGGGAGCCCGGCGTGAACGCCCCCCTGGAGCAGGATCCCCGTGCCGCCGAGCTCGATGGTCTCCTGGATCTTCGCTCCGATCTGGTCCCAGCTTAGAACGTAGGACTCGGGGTGGTCGGCCGAAGGACGGTAGAACGCGCAGAACTGGCAGCGATAGACGCAGACGTTCGTGTAGTTGATGTTCCGATCCACGATGTAGGTGGCGACACCCGGGTCGTTGTGCCGGTTGCGAACGGCATTGGCCGCCTCGCCGAGGGACAGCAGATCCGCTTCTTCGAGAAGTGTCACGGCCCGCTCGGGGGAGAGGCGGCGCCCGGAGAGCGTCTCTTCGAGAATCCCCGGTGTGCGAAGGGCGGCCACGACCGAATTTTATCGCGCGGGCGGCTCGCGCGAGCCGCTCACACGAAGCGCAGGGGCCTCGCCTCCGCGATGAGGCGGTCCTCGGCGCAGAGCTCGTAGAAGAGCTTCAGACCCTCGAGGTCGCCCTCGTCCAGCTCGTAGTGCAGCGCGTGGAGCAGATAGTCGCGGATCACGGCCGGCGAAAGCCCGGACTCGGCCGCCTCCTCCTCGACGAGGCGGTCGAACTGAGCGACGGCGGTGCCCCGCGACCGGCGCAAAATGGCGGAAAGCTCTTCCGCCGGCGCCCCGGGGCGCAGCGCCCAGAAGGCGAACACGAAGGGGTGGCCGGAAAAGGCTCGCCATTCCGCCGCCAGGTCGAGTACGACCCGGCCGTTCAGGCGCGCTTTCAGAGCGGGGTCGCCGATGATGAGCGACGCGTCGGAGTCCTCTCCCATCCCGTGCGCGCGCTCCTCGTACCGCGGCGCGAGACCGTAGCGGCGTTTCAGGAGGATGCGGGTCAGCGCGGCCGAAGTGCGTGAAGCGGGATCGAGCGAGACCGACGCGATCCGCTCCCGCGAGACGCGCGAGACGAGGAGAACGGAGCGCACCTCGGAAGACGCCGCGATTCCGAGCCCTCCGAGGGCCCGCAGCCCTTCCATCCGCTGGTACTCGATGGATGGGATGAGGCCCGCCTCGACCTCCCCGCGGGACAGCCGGTCGGCGCAGACGGCCGGCGGGTCGCGGAGCACCTCCACGCCGGGCGCCGGGTCGTGGAGGAGCCCCCAGGTCAGGGGGCGAGCGTTCAGAAAGTCCACGATGGAGATCCGGATCGGGGTCGGAGAGATCGGCGGCCCTCCCTGCGGTGGGTCAGTGTACGATTCGCGAGTTGCGTTTGCTAAGCCCCGGCCGGCTGCGCCTCTTCGGTTGCGCCCTTCTGGGGCTCCCGGCCGGGGGCGTCTCGGCGGGCTCGACGCCGGCCGTCCGGCCCGACGCTCCGGGAATACCCTCCCGGGAACTCATGGCACTGGAAGCTTCGCTCGCGGGGAAGGCGAAACGCATCCCCGCCGCCGTCCGGGAACGCTTGTCGCGGGGTGAGCCACAGGACGTTGTCGTCCTCCTCTTCTCGTCGGACGTCGAGGGCGTCATCATGCGCCAGTCGGTCACCCGCGGCGAGGCGCGGCGTCTGCGCGCGGAACGGTACGCCCGGGTGAAGCGGGCGGCCCTTTCGCCGCTCCGCCTGGAGTCCCAAGTGGCCCACGAGTACACGCAGCTTCCGCTGGTCCACCTGCGCGTGACGAGTCTCGCGACGCTCGAGCGACTCCTGGAGCGCCCCGAGGTCGCAGCGGTCTACGAGAACGCGCGCGTGCGGCTCCAGCTCAACGAAAGCCTTCCTCTGATCGGACAGCCCGCCGCCGCGGCCGCCGGTCACCGCGGAGCGGGTACGACCGTCGCCGTTCTCGACAGCGGGGTGGATTACACGCGCGCGGCGTTCGGCTTCTGCACGGCGCCCGGGCAGCCCGTGGGATGCAAGGTCATCGTCTCGGAGGACTTCGCTGCGCCGGACAACCAGCTGGACGCGCCGGAACGGCACGGCACCCTCGTTTCGGGGATCGTGCTCGGCGTCGCGCCGGACACGCGCCTGGCCGTGCTCGACGTTTTCGACGGCGAGCAGGGATCTTTCACGGCGATCCTGGCGGGTCTGGATTGGGCCATCGTGAACCGGGACCGGTACGACATCGCCGCAGTCAACATGAGCTTCGGGGGCGACATCGGCGTCACGGCTCCATGCGAAGACGGCGGATATACGCCGGCCGTGCAACTCCTGCGGACCGAGAGCATCGTCTCGGTCGTCGCCTCCGGGAACAACGGATTCAGCAACGAGCTCGGGGCCCCCGCCTGCACCCCGGGAGCCGTATCGGTCGGCGCCGTCTATGACGCGAACGTGGGGCCGGTCAACACGACGGTCTGCAACGATCCCACCACCCAGGTCGACCAGATCACCTGCTATTCCGACAGCGCCAGTTTCCTGACGTTGCTGGCGCCGGGGGACGAGATCACGGCGGCCGGCCTCACCGGGGGCGGGACGTCGCTGTCCGCCCCGTTCGTCGCCGGCGCCGCGGCGGTGCTCCGGGGGGCGTATCCCGGGGAGATCCCGACGCAGATCGTCCACCGCATGACGACGACCGGCGTGCCGGTCACCGATCCGCGCAACAACGTCACCGTGCCGCGCCTCGCCCTGGACCGCGCGCTCGCCGCGCCGACGCCGCCGCTGCCTCCTCCGCCCGTGGCCTGCTCCGCCCAGCGGCTGACCTGCCCTTCCACGATCGCGGGGAACCTGACCACGTCGAGCTGTGGGACGGGACGCCTCTCCCGCGGCCACTTCGCGGACGTCTACGAGTTTTCCGGGGTCACCGGCCAGACCGTCACGATCACGATGTCCACGGGCCTCCCCGGCGACGTCCTCGATCCGCATCTCGTGCTCATCTCTCCGTCGGGCCAGATCGCCGCGATCAACGACGACATCGCCCTCGGCGAGGTTCTGAACTCCCGCATCGTGTTCACGCTCGCAGAGTCGGGGACCTGGCGCGTGGAAGCGAGCACCTTCGCGCCGGGGATGGTTGGCGAGTACTCGATCGGAATCTCCGGCTGCACGGCCCCGATGCCTTCGGTGTGCACCCCCGGGCCGACCACGCTTTGCCTGAGCGGCGGCCGATTCCGCGTGCAGGCCAACTGGCGCGCCACGGATGGACGGACCGGCGCCGGCAACGCGGTGCCCCTGACGGCCGACACCGGCTATTTCTGGTTCTTCGAGGCGGCGAACGTCGAAATGATCACGAAAGTCCTGAATGCCTGCGGGGTGAACCAGCGCATCTGGGTCTTCGGCGGGGGATTGACGAACGTCGAAGTCACGATGACCGTCGAAGACACGACCAATGGCTTCCTCCAGAGCTACCGCAACCCGCAGGGGGCCGCGTTCCTGCCGATCCAGGACACTCAGGCGTTCGCGACATGCGCCGTCACGCCGGCGACGGCGACCGCGATGACCGTCAGTCCGGAGACGTTTCCCAAGAACACGTCAGCACGGCACGCCGCCTACCTGGAAGCGAAAGCCGCCGCTTACGGGCAGAGCGCCGCCTGCACCCCCGAAGCGAACGCCCTCTGCCTCAGCGGAGGCCGGTTCCGGGTGACCGCGGCCTGGCAGGCGGCCGACGGCCGCTCCGGGGTGGGCAACGCCGTTGGCCTGACCGCGGACACCGGCTACTTCTGGTTCTTCGACCGGCAGAACGTGGAGATGATCGTCAAGGTCTTGAACGCCTGCTCCGTGAATCAGCGGATCTGGACGTTCGCCGGGGGACTGACGAACGTCGAGGTCACGATGACGGTGGAGGACACGAACACCGGAGCCGTGCGGACCTACCGAAACCCGCAGGGGACCGCGTTCGCTCCCGTCCAGGACACCGGCGCCTTCGCGACCTGTCCGTAACCGTCGCTCTCGCTCGCTCGGAACCTGCCTCCGGCACCGGCTCGCGGCTCGCGGACAGCGCTCGACCGCTCGCCTGATCCCTCGCTCGCTCGCGCGAACCAGGGGCCGAACTAACCCTGACTCATCAGATTCAAGAACTCGTTGTTGCTCTTGGTCTTGTCGAGCTTCTCGGTCAGCAGCTCCATGGCCTCGACGACGGAGAGCGGGTTCAAGACCTTCCGCAGCACCCAGATCCGGTTGAGCTCCGCCTTGTCGATGAGGAGCTCCTCCTTGCGCGTGCCCGACTTGTTGATGTCGATGGCCGGGAAGACGCGCTTGTCCATCAATTTGCGGTCGAGGTGGACCTCCATGTTGCCGGTCCCCTTGAACTCCTCGAAGATCACGTCGTCCATCCGTGAGCCCGTGTCGATGAGCGCGGTGGCGATGATCGTGAGGGATCCTCCCTCCTCCACGTTGCGGGCCGCGCCGAAGAACCGCTTGGGGCGCTGGAGCGCGTTGGAGTCCACGCCGCCGGAGAGGACCTTGCCCGAAGGGGGCACGATCGCGTTGTAGGCGCGCGCCAGTCGGGTGATCGAGTCGAGCAGGATGACGACGTCGCGCTTGTGCTCGACGAGGCGTTTGGCCTTCTCGATGACCATTTCGGCGACCTGGACGTGGCGTGCCGCGGGCTCGTCGAAGGTCGAGGAGATGACCTCGCCCTTGACGGACCGCTGCATGTCGGTGACTTCTTCGGGCCGCTCGTCGATGAGCAGCACGATGAGCGTCACCTCCGGGTGGTTCGTCGAGACCGAGTTGGCGATCGACTGCAGGATCATCGTCTTGCCCGTCCGCGGCGCCGCGACGATGAGGCCGCGCTGCCCCTTGCCGACCGGTGAGACGAGGTCGAGGACCCGCGACGTCATGTTCGTCGGCACCTCGAGCTTGATCCGGTCCTGGGGATAGAGCGGGGTCAGGTTGTCGAAGAAGATCTTTTCCCGCGCGACGTCGGGGTGCTCGAAGTTGACGGCTTCGACCTTGATCAGCGCGAAGTAGCGCTCGCCTTCCTTGGGCGGTCGGATCTGGCCGGAAACCGTGTCGCCCGTGCGCAAGTCGAACTTGCGGATCTGGGAGGGCGAGACGTAGATGTCGTCCGGACCCGGCAGGTAGTTGTATTCCGGCGCGCGGAGGAACCCGAACCCGTCGGGCAGGCACTCGAGCACGCCCTCCGAGAAGATGAGCCCCTTCTTCTCGGTCTGCGCCTGCAGGATCTTGAAGATCAGGTCCTGCTTGCGCATGCCCGTCGCGTTCTCGACCTCGAGCTCCTTGGCGATCTTCAGGAGCTGCGGGATCTTGATCTCGTGGAGCGTGCGGATGTCGAGCGTGTCCGCGTGCTCGACCGCCATCTCCTCGCTCGCCGTGTCCGGAAGCCCCTCGGTCGGGGGCTCGAGCGTCTCGACGTCCGTGCCGCCGTTGTTCCCTTTTCTTCTAGCCATTGGATCCATCCTCTTTTCGGTCCATTCGCACTCGAATCTCCCGACGCAGGTTCTCGATTCCCTCACCCGTTTTCGCCGAAACGGGAAAAACTTCGCCGTGCGCCTCGAGCAGCTCGCGGCGCGCCCGGTCGCGTTCGCGCGCCGAGAGCCGGTCCCACTTCGTGGCGACGGCCAGGGTCGGGACCCCGCGGTCTCTCAGGTACTGTCTCATGCGGAAATCGGCCTCCGCCCGGGGCACGTACGGGTCCACGAGCGTGACGGCGAGCCGAACCCGACCACCGGCGAAGAGCTCATCCGCGAGGTCTGCCCAGGTTTCGCGCTCTCGTTTCGAGACGCGCGCAAAGCCGGTCCCCGGCAGGTCCGCGATCTGATGTCCTTCGTCGGTTTCATAGAAGTATATGCCTCGCGTCTTTCCCGGCGTACGGCTCGTCCGGGCGGCCTTGCGTCCCAGCAGCCGGTTCAACAGGGTGGACTTCCCGACGTTCGACCGGCCGACGAACGCCAGGACCGGGCGCCGCGAGCGGGGGAAGTCCTCCGACCGGTGTACGGCGGCGACGAGGTCTCCCTTCGCGGACTGCCCGCCGGCCGGACTGCGGGCTCCCCCTTTCCTCGCTCTCATGCAAAGAACCGCCGCTCGAGACGTCTCGCGGGTCTCCCGTCCCGGCGCCGCCGGGCGGGCCCGAAATCCTCCGATCCGTTGAGAACAGATACAACCTTTCGAATCCCCGGACGCTGCGGCCGGATCGCCGCACCGGGGCGGAAAGTCAGTGCGCGACCGTTTCCCCTCCGGCGGGCTTGGTTTCGGGCCCCAGGGAGGCGGCCGTCGGCGGGACTCCCTCCATCGCCACCTTGATGACCTCGTCCATGTTGCTGACGAGATGGAATTCCATCTGGGAGCGAATCTCTTCGGGCAGATCGTCGAGGTCCTTCTCGTTTTCCGAGGCCAGCACCACGCTCAGGATTCCGGCCCGATAGGCGGCGAGGACCTTGTCCTTGATCCCTCCGACCGGCAGGACCTTGCCGCGGAGCGTGATCTCGCCGGTCATGGCGAGGTCCTTGAGGACCGGGATCTTGGTCACGGCCGAGAAGAGCGAGACGGCCATCGTGATGCCGGCCGAGGGGCCGTCCTTGGGGATGGCGCCCTCGGGCACGTGGATGTGGATGTCGAACTTCTCGTGGAAGTTCGGATCGGCGTCGTACATCTCCGCGCGGCTGCGCACGTAGGAGACGGCCGCGCGGGCCGACTCCTGCATCACGTCGCCGAGCGAGCCGGTGAGCGTCAGGTTCCCCTTCCCCTTGAGCAGGCTCGTCTCGGTCGAGAGGATCTCGCCGCCGGCTTCGGTCCAGGCCAGGCCCGTCGCGATGCCGACCTCGGAGATCTCCCCCTTGCGCCGGTTGCGGAACTTGGGCTTCCCGAGGAAATCGCGCAGGTTGTCCGGCGTCACGCGGACGGGCGTCTCGACCTTCTTCTGGACGATCTTGCGCGCCACCTTGCGGCACACGCTTCCGATCTCCCGCTCGAGGTTGCGGACGCCGGCTTCGCGGGTGTGGTTCGTGATGATCGCGAGGATCGTATCGTCGGCGATCTCGACCTGGTCTTCCTTGAGCCCGTTGGCTTCCCGCTGCTTGGGCACGAGGAACTGGCGGGCGATGGCCACCTTCTCGTTGGGCGTATAGCCCGAGAGCGGGATCATCTCCATCCGGTCCTTCAGGGCGGGCGGGATGGGGTCGGCGATGTTGGCCGTCGCGATGAACATCACCTTGGAGAGGTCGTACTCGACGTCCAGGTAGTGGTCGACGAAGGTGTGGTTCTGCTCCGGGTCGAGCACCTCGAGCAGCGCCGCGGCCGGATCGCCCCGGAAGTCCGAGGACATCTTGTCGACTTCGTCGAGCAAAAAGACGGGGTTGACGGTTCCCGCCTTCTTCATCATCTGGATGATCTGGCCGGGGAAGGCGCCGATGTACGTCCGGCGGTGGCCCCGGACCTCCGCCTCGTCCCGAACGCCGCCGAGCGACAGCCGCACGAACTTGCGGTTGAGGGAGCGGGCGATCGACTTGGCGAGCGACGTCTTGCCAACGCCGGGGGGGCCGACGAAGCAGATGATCGAGCCCTTCGTCTTCTGGACGAGCTGGCGCACGGCGAGGAACTCGAGGATGCGCTCCTTGACCTTTTCCAGACCGTAATGGTCCTCGTTCAAGATCTTCTCGGCGCGCGTCAGGTCGCGTGATTCGCGCGAGGCGCGCTTCCACGGGACGCCGATGAGCCACTCGATGTAGTTGCGGGAGACCGTGGCCTCCGCCGAAACGGGAGGCATCGCCTCGAGGCGACGCAGCTCGGTCTCGGCCTTTTCGCGGACCTCCTTGGGCATGCCCGAGGAAACGATCTTCTTCTTGAGCTCCTCGACTTCGTCGGTCCGCTCGTCCTTCTTGCCCAGCTCCTGGTGGATGGCCTTGATCTTCTCGTTGAGGTAGTACTCCTTCTGGGCCTTCTCCATCTGCTTCTTGACCTTGTTGTTGATCCGGCGATCGATGTTGACTTTCTCGATCTCGATCTCCAGCAGGTCCTGAAGCTTCTGGAGCCGCTCGTAGGCGGAAGCGGCCTCGAGCAGCGTCTGCTTTTCGGCGGTCGAGACGCCCAGATGCGCGGAGAGCGTGTCCGCGAACCGGTCGGGCTCCTCGATCTTCAGTGACGACGCCACCCCTTCGAAGGAAAGCTGGTGGGAGAGCTTCGCGTACTGCTCGAAGAGGCCGAGCACCTTCCCCATGTACTCCTTGAGGTCCCCCGGATCGGGCGAACGGGAGTCCACGGGTTGGATCGTAACGGCCAGGTATCCCGGCCGGTCCTCGAAGGCGCCGATGCGCCCGCGGCGGACCCCCTCGACCATGACCTTGATGTGGCCGTTGGGGAGCTTGAGGGACTGGGCGACGGTCGCGACGACGCCCACGGAGTAGATGTCTTCCGGCCGGGGCTCGTCGAGCTGTGGATCCTTCTGAGCGGCCAGGAACAGCCGCTTCGTCGGAGCGGCGAGGGCCGCTTCGAGCGCGCGGATGGAGGACTCCCGGCCCACGACGAACGGCGCCATCATGTGGGGAAACACCACCATGTCCCGCAGGGGAACCAGCGGGAGGGTCTCGATCGTTCGGTTTGGGTTATCCGTCCTCATCGGCATTCAGGCCTCTCTCTTTTTCGCCGGCATACGAGCGCCGGGCTCGAGAGCGCCGCTTCTAACCGGCCTTGCGGAGGATCGTGATCGGGTTGGTGTGGTGCTTGACGACGTCGCGCGTGATCACGCATTCCTCGATGTCGTCGTCGGATGGAATCTGGTACATGACCTCGAGCATGAGGTCCTCGATGATGATCTTGAGTCCCCGGGCTCCCACGTTCCGCGCCAGGGCCTCCTCCGCGATGGCCTCTATGGCGTCATCCGTGAAACGGAGCTGGACGTTCTCGAATTCCAGCATCGTCTGGTACTGCTTGACGAGTGAGTTCTTGGGCTCTTTGAGGATCTCGACGAGCGCGGACTGATCCAGCTCCGAGAGGGTCGCGACGACCGGAAGCCGGCCGACGAACTCGGGGATCATGCCGTACTTGATGAGGTCCTCCGGGTGGACCTTCTCGAGCAGGACGCTGGAGCGCTTTTCCTTCTTCGTCGTCAGCTTCGCGCCGAAGCCCATCGTCTTCTCGGTCATCCGGCGGCTGATGATCTCTTCCAGGCCGACGAACGCGCCGCCGCACAGGAAGAGGATGTTCGTCGTGTCGATCTGGATGAACTCCTGATGCGGGTGCTTGCGGCCCCCCTGGGGAGGGACGTTGGCGATCGTGCCTTCCAGGATCTTGAGCAGGGCCTGCTGCACGCCCTCGCCGGAGACGTCGCGCGTGATGGACGGGTTCTCCCCCTTGCGGGCGATCTTGTCCACCTCGTCGATGTAGACGATCCCCCGCTCCGTCTTCTCCTTGTCGTTGCCGGCCGCCTGATAGAGCTTGAGGATGATGTTCTCGACGTCCTCGCCGACGTAGCCCGCTTCCGTCAGGGTCGTGGCGTCTACGATCGTGAAGGGGACGGAGAGAAGCTTGGCGAGGGTCTGGGCGAGGAGGGTCTTGCCGGTTCCCGTCGGGCCGATGAGCAGAATATTGGATTTCTGCAGCTCGACGTCCAGCTTCCGGTTCTTCTCGAGGTAGTCGATGCGCTTGTAGTGGTTGTAGACCGCCACGGCGAGCTTCTTCTTCGCCTGGTCCTGGCCGATGACGTAGCCGTCGAGGAATTCCTTGATCTCTTTGGGCTTGGGAAGCTTCGTCTCCGGGGTCTGGGTCTCGAGGACGCGGTCTTCGGCGATGATGTCGAGGCAGATGTCGACGCACTCGTCGCAGATGTAGACGGTCGGGCCGGCGATCAGCTTCTTGACGTCCCGCTGGCTCTTGTTGCAGAAGGAGCAGCGCAGGACATCGCCGTTTCCGGTTTTCTTCGACATTCAGCCTCCGGGGGGATGAAGAATTCTAGGCAGCCCGTCCGCTCGGCGTCAAACCCCTCGTCCCGACCCTTCGCGATTCACTGTAGCATACCCCTCAGCAACTTTAACGCCCGCCGGGACTTCCTATTCCACCGGACTCATGCGAAAGACGCGCCACGGGCGTCAGCTCCAGAGTACATACCACTCGAGTGCGCGAACGTCGGTCCGCTTGACCGGCACCCGGGTCGGTTCCCGCCCCGAGGCGGCCGAACTCTCCGCGCGGGAGGCGGAACGCTCCCCTTCCCGCTCGGCGCGCAGCGCGTCGCGATCCCGGGTCCATGCGGCGATCTTCTCCTCCGATTCCTTTATGTTCTCTTCGGCTTTTCGGATTCTTCCGTACGCCCGCCCTCCCGCGCGGACGCCGGTTCCCACCGACCGCTTTCCTCCGCCGAGGATCGTCCCCAGGACGCTCGCGCCGACGTCGATCGCGCTGTAGCCCGCCGCGCGGGACTTCTCCGCGCGGTCGCGCGCGAGCTCCCGCTCCTCTTCCGCGATGCGCCGATCGAGCGACTCGATCTTCCGGTCGAGCGGCCCGAGGACTTTCGCGGCGCGGCGGGCGGCCTCCGCCTCGGCGGCCCTCTGGAGGCGGGCTTCGAAAGCCGCCGCATCCTCGCCGGGGTTACGCAGGACGCCGAGAGCCGGGGCTCCCTCGACCTCGAGGCCTTCCGCCGCCACGACGTCCCGCGCGTCTTTTTCCAGAGCGGCGAGCGCGTTGCGCTTCGTCGCCCAGCCGGGCAGAGGGCCGTACCGCGCGCCGGCCGGGGCCTGCGCCGCCCAGCCGCCGACCGCGTCGGCCTTCTCGACCCGGGCGCGCGCCACGTCTCCGCCGCCGAAACGCACGAGTGCCTGCCAGGTCCCGGAGACCGGCGGGCGCTGGCGCGACACGCGAACTTCGACGAGCGCGGCGGGCTCTCCCGCCAGCGGCCGGCCGCTCCCCGCGCCCGGCGCGAAGCGGTGCTGGAAGGCGGGATCCAGAGACGCAGGGACGACGCCGCCTTCCCCGGCGGGCACGGGTAGCTCCGCGGTGGACGGCGCCGTCGCCTTCCGGGCGGGGGCCCCTTCCGCCCCCGCGAGGCGCGCGAGCTCGGCGATCTGCCGCAGGGCGACCGGGCCGCGCAGGTACGCCCGGGCCCACCGGGACTCGAACACGACCGGTCCGCCCGGGCGATGCACGTCGTGGAGGAGGAAACGGCGTTTTTCGAGGCCGGAGATCGTGCGATCCACCTCCGCGCGCGGCATGCCGATGCCGGCGGATTCGAGGCCGTCGAGGAGGCGCTCCTTGTCCCTCTCCGCCTGGAGCCTCCCGACGAACCAGGTCCCCGCGTTGGAGAGCGCCTTGTAGTCGAGATCGACCGGGTTCTGGGTGACGAGCAGGGCTCCGCAGCCGAACGCGCGGCCCTGCTTGAGGAGGGTCAGGAGAGGGCGCTTGGAGGGAGGCTCCGCGACGGGCGGGAGGAATCCCATGACCTCGTCGAAGTAGAGCAGCGCGCGCAGATCGGACGTCCCCGTCTGCGTGCGGACCCACGTCCAGTAACGTTCGAGGAACCGCGAGACGAAGAACATGCGCTCGCGGTCGTCGAGGTGGGCAATCGAGAAGAGGTTGCACCCGGGACGGCCGGACGCATCCCGGAGAAGGGCCTCGGGGTCGAGGGGGTCCCCCTCCCGCCAGCTCTCGAAGTCGGGCGATGCGAGCAGGTTGTTGAGCGCGTGCGCCAGCTCGCGCCGCTCGGCCTGCGGGAGAAACCCGTCGAGCTCCATCGCGCCGACGCGACGAAACGGCGGGTTCTCCGCGAGCGCGATGATCCCGGCGAGGTCGAGCCCGGCGCCGGCGCGCCACCTCTCCTCGAGGATGCGCGCGAGCAGGATGTGCCGCGGATCCGTGACGGCGTTGGCCGGAATGCCGGCCAGCGAGAGCAGGCCGGAGACCTGGCCGCGGACCTCGTCGCGGAGCGCTTCTTCGTCCGTCTCCCAGCGCAGGCCGGCGGGCGGATCGAAGGACCCCAGCAGGTTGATTCCGCGGCCGGTCCCAGAGCCGGGTGTGAACACGCGGTAGGCGACCCTGTCGCGCAGCGCACGCAGCGAGTCGAGCGGGACGCCGGACTTTTCCAGCCCCGCCTTCCACGCCGTCGCCTGCGCGGCGGCTTCCTCCTCGATGGACCGGCCGGCGCGGCGCGCGGATTCCGGATCCACCCAGGGTAGGAAATCGGAGGGCGAGAGGTCGGGGAAGACGAGGAGGAGGTTGGCGACGTCCCCCTTCGGGTCGAGGAGGAAGAGGGGAACGTCGGCGAGCAGGAGCTCCTCGAGCAGGCCGATGCAGAGTCCCGTCTTGCCGCTGCCCGTCATCCCGACGCAGACCCCGTGCGTGACGAGGTCGCGCGAGGAGTAGTAGAGGGACCTGCCGTCGGGGACCGTCCGCCCGATGTAGAGGTCGGTCATCGGGGGAAGAGTCTACCGTCCGGGAGCGCTTCTCCGGTCGCGGCGCGACGAGTCGTCCAAATTCCGGAGACTCGTTGCCCCGGCGCGACCGGGGTTCAGCCTTCGTTCAAAAAATCTCGGCCGCCGGTCGCACAGCGACCGCCCGCGGCCGAAAGTCGAGCCCCTTTGGGCGAGCCGCTCGCCGGTGCCGCAGGCAGATCCGGCGCGAGCGAAGCCGACGTGTTAGCCGGCCGCCTTGAGGGCGATGTCGTCCCGCCGGTGGTAGATCGCGTCGACGAGCCCGTACTTCTTCGCGTCCTCCGCCTCGAGGATGTAGTCACGGTCGGTGTCCTTCGCGATGCGCTCGAACGGCTGGCCGGTGTGGTTGGCCAGGATCGAATTGATCCGGTCGCGGACCTTCAACAGGTCCTTCGCGTGGATCTCGATGTCGGTCGTCTGACCCTGCAGCCCGTAGGCGAGCGGCTGGTGGATCAGGAAGCGGGAGTTGGGCAGAGCGTACCGTTTGCCGGCGGCGCCCGAGGCCATGAGGACGGCGGCCATCGAAGCCGCCTGGCCGACGCAGATCGTGGACACGTCGTTCTTGACGTATTGCATCGTGTCGTAGACCGCCAGGCCGGCCGAGATCACACCGCCCGGCGAGTTGATGTAGAAGGAGATGTCCTTCTCCGGGTTCTCGGACTCGAGAAACAGCATCTGGGCGATGATCAGGTTGGCGATCGTGTCGTCCATCGGCTGCCCGAGGAAGATGATGTTGTCCTTGAGCAGCCGGGAGTAGATGTCGTACGCCCGCTCCCCGCGACTCGTCTGTTCGATCACCATCGGGACGAGAACCATGCCGCCTCCCTCGTGCTCGTGTTCCATGTGCCGTGGACTCCCTTGAACTCCCGCCGGCCGCCGCGAATTCCTGTCGCCGTCTGCCGCGCGGACCGGACCGCTCAGGGCTCGGTGACCGCGACCGGCTCCCCTGAGGGTAGCACCCTGGCCGCCGCGATCAAGCGGTCGAGCGTCCGGGACAGCCGAAGTTCTTCGCGCAGAGCCCCCAGGCCGTCCGCGCGCGCCATCTCCTCCCGCAGGGCCGCCGGATCCACGCCCCGCCGCGCCGCAGCGCGTTTGAACTCCGCTTCGACCTCCGTCTCGGAGACCTCGATCACCTCGCGCTTCGCGATCGCGTCGAGAAGGAGGTACTCGCGGACCCGCCGCTCGGCACCGGGAAGCGCGTCAATCCGCAGCTTCTCCCAGTCCGCTTCTTTCGGGTCCACGCCGTTCGACGCGAGATAGCGCGCGTAGTCTCGCAAGGCGCTCGCGGTCTCGGACTCCACGAGAACTTCCGGCGCGGGGACCGCGGTCCGCGACAGGAGGACGTCGAGGATCGTCCGCCGGAACTTCCGCCTCCGCTCGGCTTCCTTCTCCAGGCGCAGGCGCGAGCGGATGCTCTCGCGCAGGCTTTCGAGCCCCTCCGGAGCGTTCACGAGCCGCGCGAGCTCGTCGTTGAGCTGCGGTAGCTTCTTCTCCTTGAGGGCGACGAGAGTCACCTCGTAGTCCAGCGTCTTGCCCTTGAACTCCTCGTTCGGAAAGTCGTCGGGGAAGTTCTTCCGGAAGCGCCGCACCTCGCCCGGCGCCATCCCGCGCAATGCCTCGTTGATCTCCGCCATGGAGTCGGGATGCCCGATCTCCAGGGTCAGCTTCTCGTCGCGGAACGTGCGGGGGTTCTGGCCGGGGGCGAGGATCTCGACGAATGTCCCCGCGACGTCGGCCACGGCGTAGTCCCCCGGCGCGGCGCTGCGCCCTTCGATCGGGTGGAACTCGGCGTGCGCTTCCCTGAGGCGCTCGAGCACCCGCCCGATCTCCTCTTCCGAGGGCTCGACCCGCACGTCTTCGACCGGAATCCCCTCGTAATCTCCGACTTCGATTTCCGGCTTGCGCTCCAGGCGCGCGGAGAAGCGGATCGGACCGGGGGGCTCCCACTGCAGGCTGTCGATCTGGGGCCGGCCCAGGATCGCGAGGCCGCGCTCCTCGATGGCGGACCCGAGCGCCGCACCGACCATCCGCTCGAGGACCTCCTCGCGGATCTGGCCGGAGTACTTTTTCTGGACCATCCCTTCCGGCGCATGACCTTTCCGGAACCCCGGAATGGCCGCGCGGCGCGCATAGGCCCGGGTGACGGCGCCCATCGCCCGGTTCACTTCCTCCGCCGGCACCTCGATCTCGAGCGTCGTGCGGGTGGGTGAGTCTTCCTGCGCGTTGAGGACCGCCACGGCTGCGAGTTTACTCAACCGGAAGACGGACCTTGCGCGGCGACCCGTTCGAGCGCGAGTTTGCGCCCGCAGCCTCTTACGGGCGGAGCGGGACGGTGCGCGGGGCGGCTCGAGGAACGGTGACGCTTCGCGGCCCTTCCCGCGGGATCGGCGCCGCGAGGTTCAAGGCGTTGGCGACGTCGATCCGCCCCCAGCCGAAGACGGGGTTGGGAATGGAGGCGCCGGCGAAGGTTCCGCAGTCCTGGCCCGCCGGAAGGCGGACCGCGGAACGCTTCAGGAGATCTTCGTTGGCGGCCGGCGCGCCGCGCAACGCGGGGATCGCCGACTGCAGCAACGCGATCGCTCCGGTGACGTGCGGTGCCGCGGCGGAGGTCCCGGTGAAGACGCCGTATCCGGCGAGGCCCGCCGACGTGCGGATCGCCACGCCCGGCGCGACGACGTCCGGCTTCAACCGTCCGGACCCGTCCACCAGAACCGGTCCCCGGGCGGAGAAGGACGCGATGCCGTCCGCCATGGAGCTCGCCCCCACCGCGAAAGCGGCCTCGTAGATCGCCGGGGGGTCCTGAACCGAGCCGCAGGCGGCGCCCGTGTTGCCGGCCGACATGACCACCGCTATGCCCGCGGCCCGCGTCACCTCGACGACCGTGCGCAGCACGTTGGGGTCGGTGCACCCTTCCTCCGGGGGACACCCCCAGGAGTTGTTGATGACGTGCGGCGCGAGCTCGGGCCGGGGGTTCGCGTTGTCGCGGTCCGTCGGCGCGAGAAAAAACTGGAAGCACTCGGTATAGGTCGCCGGCGTCCCGACGCCCCGGTCCATGTTGCGGCAGCCGATGAGGCGCGCGCCGGGGGCGACGCCGACCTGGTTGGCTCCCTCGGCCCCGACGATGACCCCGGCTACGGACGTGCCGTGGCCGCTGTCGTCGCACGGCGCGGTCGAGTTGGCGGCGCAGGGGTTGCCCGGGGCCGTGTGAATCGCGTCGTGCCAGTTGTAATCGTGGGACACGGAGGAGCCGCTCGTTCCCCGGTACTGCTGGCGGAGCGCCGGGTGGTCCCACACGAAGCCCGTGTCCGCGACGGCGACGACGATCCCCTGTCCCGTGAAGCCGCGGCTCCAGACTTCCGGGGCGCGGATCAGGTTGATGTTCGGCTCGACAACCGAGGCCGCGGCCGATCCGAGCGAGTCCTCTTCGGACGGGTGAGCGGGCACCGGCGCCGCGGGACGGTTCGCCGCGACGGAAGAGACATCGCCCCGCGCCGCGAGCTCCAGGGCCAGATCCCGGCGTCCCTGGACCTCGATCATGTTGACCAGGAAGAAGGAGCGGTACGGGACGCCAGCCGCTTCGAGCCGCGCGCGCAGGGGCGCCTGGGTCACCTCGGCGTGGGCGGTCAGGGCCTCGAAGACGAACCACCCCTTCTCCTCTTTGGTCGAGAAGCGGGCCGCGGCGGACACGTCGGCCGCCTCGCGCAGGACGACGAGGAACGAGGCCGTTTCCTCCGGTGCCTTACCCGCGAAAATCCTGGCATCGAGCTTCTCCGCGGCGGTTGCCGACGCGGCCGCCAGAAAAAGCGCGTAAAAAATCGACTTCTTCAGTTCCGCCTCCCAGGTCCGTTGGTGCGAGAGGAGGGACTCGTGCCGGCCGGCTCGCTACGCGAGCGCGCAACCTTCGGTCGCGGCCGGCGCTGCCTGTCGGCGGGGGCGTTCCCCCGCACCCCCCTATCGGGTTCTCGTCTCCTCCTCTCGCACGCTCCTATCTTCGGTCACGCACTCCCTACTGGTGCGAGAGGAGGGACTCGACCCCTCACGGGTCTCCCCACGGGATCCTAAGTCCCGCGCGTCTGCCAGTTCCGCCACTCTCGCGTGAACCGGGAATGGTAGGCGTCTGCGGGTCCGGACTCAACAGGTTTCCGGCCCGGAGAGCGCAGAATGGCCCGAATCGAGGGCCGAGAACGCCATCCGAGACCTGCTTGGCGACGAGATACGGGCGGGAAGCGCCGTGATCGAAGTGCGCCTCACCCACCTCCCGCAGCTCTTCAACTCGATCGACCCGTCCCCCTTCTACGAAAAGGACCTCGACCGGGACGCCGAACAATTCATCTTTCAGCGCGGCCAGGCAGCTGCCGTCGGATCGTCCCCTCGCCCTGCTCGTACACCTCGACGGACCTTCCGTGACCCCGGAAGTGGCGGACACCCTCCGCAGCGCCATCCAGACCTTCTTTCGAGATCGGGCCAATCAATCCCGGAACCGCCTGCGGCAACTGTTTCGCGTTGGACGAACGAGTCTTCTCATCGGCCTGCTGTTTCTCGCCGGCTGCGTGCTGGTGAGCGAAGAGATCGTCCCGGCCCTCCCCGAGACCTCGCTCGCCCGGGTGTTGCGCGAGAGCGTTCTGATCGGCGGTTGGGTCGCGATGTGGCGTCCGCTCGAGATCTTCCTCTACGACTGGTGGCCGATCCGTGCCGAACGCCGGCTCTACGAGCGGCTGAGCCGGATGGCCGTGCGGATCGCGTGCTCGGTCAAGCAGGCTTCACGGACAACATCCTCGCCCAGCTGAACGGCTGGTACGAGACGTGGCCCTCCGCTCCCAGACGGCCACCGACTTCCCGGCGCGTGCCTTCTTCTGGCGGGTTCGCACCTTCGACGGCTCGCACAACAAAGTCGACAGGTTGTCGGGTTTTCGGCGCCTCTAACGCACCCGTTTCCGGCTCGCCGGGCCCTCGGGCGCCGCTCGGTCTTCCGCCTGCAGAATCTCGTCGAGCGCATCCAGCCGCGCCGCCCAGAAAGCACGCTGGCTCTCGATCCAGGCGGCGGCCTCATCGAGGGGCCGCGCGTGAAAGGAGAGCAGGTGCTCCCGGCCCGCTCGCCGGCGGCGCACCAGCCGGGCGCGCTCGAGAACCCGGATGTGCTTGGAAACGGAGTTCAGAGAGATGGCAAAAGGCTCGGCGAGGTCCGTCACCCGGGCCTCCCCCGCGAGAAGTCGGCGCAGGATGGCCCGGCGCGTCGGGTCGGCAAGCGCCATCATGGTGCGGTCGAGGCGGGCAGCGGTCACTCCCGCGGGCAAAGAAGCTTCTCCATCATTCGCCGGCCAGTCGCTTCCCGTATTGCTCCTCGAGCGACGCGTGGGTCGTCCAGAAAGGCCGCGGTGTCCGGCCTGCCAGAACGTCGGCGAGGATGCTGAAGTGGGTGTGCCAACCCCCCGAGACGCTCTTCATCGCATCGGGACCTGCCAGCCGCCGATGGGTCACCACCAGGAGCACGTCGTCTCCGCGCGACGCGAGCTCGAAAGTCACTTCCGTGTCCGGCCCCTCCTCCTCGCCCCACGTGTAGCTCAGGCGGCGCGGCGGATCGCAGGCGGTGATCCGGCCGGAAACCGTTCCTCCCTCCTCGTACTTCCGGTACTTCTCCGGAACCTCTTCGCGCTCCGGCGAGAGGTCGGCGTGCCGGAACTCGAGCTCGACGCGCCCGCCGACACGCAGGTCCATCGCGCCGGCCGCGAGCCACTTTCCGCGTTTCTCGGACTCCGTCAGGTAAGCCCAGATCCGTTCGATCGGGCCGGGCAGCAAGCGCTCGAACCGGACCTCGCCCGGCCCCGTGACCCGTCCATAGACATCCGCTCGATCGGCCATCGTCTGTCCTTTCCGTTCAGGCCAACGTTAACCCTGTTGGGTGAATGTTATCGCAACTCCCGCGGCGGGTCCAGCCGCCCGCGATACGGTGAGCCGGTCGATGGCCCAGCTCAGTCACGCGTTGGCGGTGCTCTCCTCCGTCAGCTATGGCGCGGCCGACTTCCTCGGCGGTCTCGCCACGAAGCGCGGATCGAATGTCTTCTCGGTGGTCGCGTTCTCCCAGCTGGTCGGACTGATCCTGGTCGGGCTCTGCCTCCCCTTTCTTCCCTCTTCCGCTCCGAGCGCCGCGGACCTCGCCTGGGGGGCGGCGGCGGGCCTGGCCGGCGGCGTCGGTGTCGGCCTCCTCTACCGTGGCCTCGCGGTCGGGATGATGAGCGTCGTGGCGCCCGTGACCGCCGTGTGCGCCGTGATCATTCCGGTGGCCGTGGGCGTGGCCTTCGGAGAGCGGCTGACGCGCCCCGCCGGCCTCGGGGTCGTGCTCGCGATCGTGGCCATCGTGCTCATCAGCCAGAGCGGGGACCGCCAGGACGGCCGGCGGGCCACGACGGGACTTCCAGTCGCCATCGCGTCGGGTGTCGCGATCGGCGTCTTCCTCGTTTGCCTGGAGCGCACCGCTCCCGCCGCCGGCCTCTGGCCTCTGATCCCGGCGCGCATCGTCTCCGTTTCCCTGTTCGCCGCGGCGGGCATGGTCCTCCGAAACGCGCTGCTTCCACGGCGCGGCGCGATGCGGATCGTCGTCGCCGGCGGCGTCCTCGACATGGCGGCCAACGTCCTCTACCTCCTCGCCGTCCGGGAGGGCCCGCTGGGCATCGTGGCGACGCTGACCTCCCTCTACCCGGCCAGCACGGTGCTCCTGGCCCGGATCGTCCTTCACGAGCGGCTGCGCCGGGTACAGCAAGCCGGCGTGGCGTGCGCCGCGGCGGCCATCCTGCTCATCGTGGCGTTCTGATCGCCGGAGTCTGCGCGAGGTTGTCGATCGCCGGCCCGCTCGTTCGACGCATCACAGGAGGAGGACGAGAGTGAGAAAGCTGTTCTGGCAGATGATGGTCACGCTCGAAGGATTCATGGAGGGGCCCAACCGGGAGCTGGACTGGCACGTCGCGGATGAGGATTTCGCGCGCTACGTCGCGGAGATGCAGGCTTCCATCGACGCGATTCTCCTGGGGCGCGTGACCTATGAGATGTTCGCGGGCTACTGGCCGTCCCCCACCGAACCGGAGGCTCCCGCCATGAACGAGCTGCCCAAGTTCGTGTTTTCCCGGACGCTTGAGCGGGCCGATTGGAACGACTCGCGGCTGGTACGGGGTGATGTCGCCGAAGAGGTCCGCAGGCTCAGAGCGCAGTCCGGGAAGGACCTCGCGCTCTTCGGCAGCGCGAACCTCGCATCGACCTTCATGCGGCTCGGGCTGATCGACGAGTATCGGATTCTGGTCAACCCGGTCGTTCTGGGCGACGGACACCCGATGTTCCAGGGAGTCCGCGACGGGATGTCCTTCGAGCTGGCCACGAGCCGGACGTTGCGGTCGGGGTGGCCTTGCTTTCGTATCGTCCGGCCGGATCGGAGGATGCCGTGAGCCAATCCATTCTCGTGTCCCGCTGGCGGTTGCTGGCGCCCTATCTCCTGAGCGTTCTCCGGATGGTGGCCGCTTTCCTCTTCATGCAGGTGGGGACCGCGAAGCTCTTCGCGTTTCCCGGCGCCGTGATGCCGGGCGGCGGTACGGCTCCCGTCGGGTCGCTCGCGTGGGTTGCGGGATTCCTCGAGATGTTCGGCGGAGCGTTTCTGCTCGTCGGCCTGTTCACGCGCAGCGTCGCATTCCTGCTGTCCGGGGAGATGGCCGTCGCTTACTTCATGGGACACGCGCCGCAGGGGCTCTGGCCGGTGCTCAACCAGGGCACCGACGCCGCCCTCTATGCGTTTCTCTTCCTCTACATCTCGGCGGCGGGGCCCGGGCCGAGGAGTCTCGATGCGCTCTTTTTCGGGAGGCGCGGCGCTGTCGATCCCACGGTGCCCCGTTCGACGTCAGAGTGAGGGCCGGAAAAGGGTCCGGCTCGAAACAAAAGAGCAAAGGAGAGAGAACGATGCGAGTCATGGTGCTGGTCAAGGCGGACAAGGACTCGGAAGCGGGAGTGCTTCCGGACGAGAAAATGCTCCGCGACATGGGAAACTTCAACGAGGAGCTCGTGAAAGCCGGCGTGATGCTGGCGGGCGAGGGGCTCCAGCCGACCTCGAAGGGCGCCCGCGTCCGCTTCTCCGGGAAGCAGCGGACCGTCATCGACGGGCCTTTCACGGAGTCGAAGGAGCTGGTCGCCGGTTTCTGGGTCTGGAAGGTCAAGTCGATGCAGGAGGCGATCGAGTGGCTCAAGCGGGCGCCGTTCGATCAGACCGAGGTCGAGATCCGCCAGATCTTCGAAGCGGAGGATTTCGGCGCCGAGTTCACTCCGGAGCTGCGGGACCAGGAGGAGCGCCATCGGGCGCAGGCGTTCGAGAACGCGAAGCGCTAACGCAAGAGACCGGGGGTCGCCCGGACCCATCGGTCTTCCAGATCGTGCACGCGCGGCGCCAGCCGCGCGTCGCCGCTCGCCCGCGTCATCGGGAGGAGGCCCGCGGTCGCGCCCCGCCACCGGAGCTGCTCGACGTCCCCGAAGAGGGGTGAGTCGATCCGCAGCGTCGCAAGCCTCTTGAAGAGCAGTGCGCGCTCCCGGTTCTCGTGGAGGACCTCCCCAGGAAAGTCTTCGATCCAGCCGTACCGTGCGATGAGGCGCGCGGCGGTCTTGACGCCGCAGCCCGGAACCCCCGGGTAGCCGTCCGCGGCGTCGCCCACGAGGGCCAGGAAATCCGGGATCCAGGCCGGCGCGACACCGTACTTCTCGCGGACCCCCTCCGCCCCGCGGATCCGGCCGCTCCGGCGGTCCACCTGCACGACCCGCTCCGCGACGACGCACTGCGCGAGGTCCTTGTCCGGCGTCCAAATGCACACCCGCTCGACTCCCGGGTCCCGCGCGGCCAGATGGGCCGCCGAGGCGAGCGCGTCGTCCGCCTCGAGCTCGACCATCGGCCAGACGGGCACGCCCATCGCGGCGAGCGCTTCTTCGAGCGGAAGGAACTGCGCGGCGAGGGCCGGCTCGATCCCGTCCCCGGTCTTGTAATACGGCCAGAGGTCGTTCCGGAACGACTCGATGACGTGGTCGGTCGCGACCCCGACGTGCGTCGCTCCTCCTTCGAGCATCTGGGCGACCGTGTGTAGCACGCCGGCGACTGCGCCGTACGGGGGATCCGGGCCTCCGCCGCGCCGGATCCCGTAGAAGTGGCGGAAGAGCTCGTACGTCCCGTCGATCAGGTGGACGATCATTCCGCGGAAACGATACCCAAACTGTCGATACCGGGAGGCGTCCTTCGACGCACAGGTGGGAGGAGAGAAGCCGATGCGGTTCATGATCCTCGTCAAGACCACGGAGAACACGGAAACTGGCGCCCTGCCCGGCGAGAAGCTCATTTCCGACATGGCGGATTACCACGAGGAGCTGGCTCGGGCCGGCGTGCTGCTCGACGCCTCCGGGCTCCAGCCCACGGCGAAGGGGTGGCGCGTCCGGTATTCCGGCGAGAAGCGGTCCGTTCTCGACGGGCCGTTCACCGAATCCAAAGAGCTCGTCGCGGGCTACACGCTCATCCAGGTGAAGACGCGAGAGGAGGCCCTCGAATGGGCCAGGCGCTTTCCCCATCCCTCCGGCGGCGGGGACGCCGAGATCGAGGTCCGGCAGCTCTACGAGCCCGAAGACTTCGGCCCGAGCGAGGGCATGGACCGCTTCCGCGAGCTCGCGCTCGGGGAAGAAAAGAAGCGGCGGAGCTGAGCGCGTCCCGGCCCGGGCCCGCCCGCCCCCGGCTCCGCCCGCGGGCGCAAAGATGGTCTGATGGGGAGCCGTGGCGGCTCCCGATCCCCATCGGGCGATCGATGCGGTCTGGAAGATCGAGTCGGCCCGGCTCATCGCCGGGCTGGCCCGGATCATCCGCGACGTCGGCCTCGCCGAAGACCTCGCCCAGGACGCGCTCGTCGCGGCGCTCGAGCGGTGGCCGCATTCCGGCGTGCCCGAGAACCCCGGCGCGTGGCTGATGGCGACGGCGAAGCATCGGGCCATCGACGCGCTGCGGCGCAAGACCCTCCTCGAGCGCAAGCACGAGCAGCTCGGTTACGAGCTCGCCGGCCGGCAGGAGACGGATGTCGCCGGCCTCGAGGCCGCCCTGGACGATGACATCGGCGACGACCTCCTGCGCCTGGTCTTCACGGCGTGCCACCCACTGCTTTCCAGCGAGGCGCGCGTGGCGCTGACCCTCCGGATGCTCGGGGGATTGACGACCGGCGAGATCGCGCGCGCGTTCCTCGTCCCGGAAGCGACCGTCGCCCAGCGCATCGTCCGGGCCAAGCGCATCCTCGCCGAGGCGCAGGTCCCCTTCGAAGTTCCCCGCGGCGTCGAGCTCTCCGGGCGGCTCTCGTCGGTCCTCGAGGTCGTCTACCTCGTGTTCAACGAGGGTTACTCGGCGACCGCCGGCGAAGACTGGATGCGGCCGGGCCTCTGCGAGGACGCGCTTCGTCTGGGGCGGATCCTGGCCCGGCTGGTTCCGGCGGAGCCGGAGGTCCACGGGCTCGTCGCCCTGATGGAGATCCAGGCTTCGCGTTCCCACTCGCGCACCGGCCCGTCGGGAGAGCCGATCCTGCTCATGGACCAGGACCGCCGGCGCTGGGACCCCCTTCTCATCCGGCGTGGCCTCGCCGCGCTCGAGCGGGCCGAGACGCTCGGCGGCGCGGACGGGCCCTATGCCCTCCAGGCGGCGATCGCCGCCTGCCACGCGCGCGCCCGCGCGCCGGAAGAGACCGACTGGGCGAGGATCGCCGCGCTCTACGAGACGCTCGCCCGGGCCGCGCCGTCGCCGGTCGTGGACCTCAACCGCGCCGTGGCGATCTCGATGGCGTTCGGCCCGGCGGCCGGCCTCGAGCTCGTGGACGCGATCGCCGCGGAGCCGGCGCTCGCGAAGTACCACCTCCTGCCGAGCGTGCGCGGTGATCTTCTCGCGAAGCTCCGCCGTTTCGAGGAAGCCCGCGCGGAGTTCGAGCGCGCGGCGTCGCTCACGCAGAACGCGCGCGAGCGGGACCTCCTGCTCGAGCGGGCGCGGACCACGGGGCAGGCGAGCCCGTGACGGCCGCGCAGCCGGCCGTGGTCCAAGCCGCCGGGCGGGAGGTCGTGATCACTAACCCGCAGAAGGTCTTTTTCCCCCGGACGGGGCACACGAAGCTCGATCTGGTCCGGTACTACGCCGCGGTCGCGGACGGAGCGCTCCGCGGGATCGCGGGGCGTCCGATCGTCCTCAAGCGCTACGTCCACGGCGCCGACAACGAGCCCTTCTTCCAGAAGCGGGCTCCCGAGCAGCACCCCGACTGGATCGAGACCGTCGAGCTGCGCTTCCCGTCGGGCCGCACGGCGCGCGAGGTCGTCGTGCGCGATGCCGCGCAGCTGCTCTGGATCGTCAACCTCGGCTGCATCGACCTGAACCCCCACCCGGTGCGCGCCGACGACCTCGATCACCCCGACGAGCTCCGCGTGGACCTCGACCCCGGGCCGGGGGTCGGCTGGGAGGACGTGCGGGAAATCGCGATGCGCGTGCGCGACGTGCTGCAGGAGCGGGGCTTGCGTGGGTGGCCCAAGACATCGGGCTCTCGCGGCATGCACGTCAACGTCCGGATCGAGCGGCGCTGGAGCTTCGACCAGGTGCGCCGGGCGGCGCTCGCCCTCGCGCGGGAAGTCGAGCGGCGCGCGCCGGAGAAGTCGACGAGCAAATGGTGGAAGGAGGAGCGGCACGGCGTCTTCCTCGACTACAACCAGAACGCCAAGGACCGCACGGTGGCGTCGGCTTGGTCCGTGCGGCCGACGCCGGACGCGCGGGTGTCCATGCCGCTCGAGTGGGACGAGGTGCCCGGCTGCAACCCTGCGGCCTTCACGCTGGTGACGTCACCCGGGCGCATGGCCGGGCGCGGCGACGCGTCGGCGGGCATCGATTCGGCGGCCGGATCCCTCGACGGACTGCTCGAGCTCTCCGCCGCACAGGAAGCCGCCGGCCTGGGGGATGCGCCCTGGCCGCCGCACTACAGGAAAGGGGGGGACGAGCCGCCGCGCGTCGCCCCGTCGCGCCGGAAGGGGGCGGGCGCCGCGAAGAAGGCCCGCGGACGCCGCGAGCCGTCGCAGCCGCTCGTCACCGTCGCGAAGGCGCAGCACCGGAAGGACGCGGTCGCCGGCCTGGAGCGCTGGAAGGCCCGGCATCCCGAGGCCGCCGCGCACCTGCAGGAGGACGACGTTCTGGTGGACGCCATGCGCGGCAGCTCGAGCACATGGACGCTCCTTCGCGTCAACCTGCGGCACGTCCCGGAGGCCGCACGCCCGGCGGAGGAACCTCCCGATCCGGACTACGATCCCTGGCGGGGCTTCCGGCCTCCCCCGCGCGGTTCGCGCGAACCGAAGACGCGCTCGAGCTCGTAGGCCGGAGTGACCTCGAGTTGGTCGTAGGTGCATTCTTCGGGCCCCTTGTCGGGACGCCAGCGCACGAAGTGCGCCGCGTGACGAAACCGGGTGCCCTGCATGTGGTCATAGGCGACCTCGCAGACGCGTTCGGGGCGCAGAGGCTCCCAGCTCAGGTCCTTGCCCCGGTTCCAGCGGCTCGTCGCGCCGGGGAGGCGCCGCCCCTTCGCATTTGCTTCCGCGTGCGCGTCGGCCCGGTCC
>JBHENW010000149.1:0-25651 GCA_046261875.1 Thermoanaerobaculia bacterium
CGAGGTGGACCGCCACGGCGCCCGTGTCGAAAGAGGCGGCGCGGCGGGGGCCTTCGCGCCGCGCCCGATCGCGGGCCTCCCCGCCGATGAGCGCGGGGCACGCCGCGGCCAGGGCGGCGGCGTCCCCCGCGGCGAAGTACGACGCGGCCTCTCCCGCGATCTCCCGGTGGCCGGCCGTGTCGGAAAGCAGGCAGGGCACGCCGCAGGCGAGCGCCTCGAGCACGGGGAGTCCGAATCCCTCGTGGGGCATTGACGGGCCGATGAAGAGGTCCGAGGACCGGTAGGCGAAGGGCATCCGCTCCGGCGCGAGCGTCCGGTGATACTCCTCCGCGAGGTCCAGGGCCCGCTCGGCCTCTCCGGGGGGATGGGTCGACACCCGCCGCAGCCGGAAGTCCCCCCCGTCCGCCCGCCAGCGACGGAGGCCCTCCAGGGCGACGCCGATCCCCTTGACGTCCGCGTCGGAGGGACCGACGAGGATGACCCAGGGCGCGCCGTTGGATCGGGGCCCGTCCGACGGGAAGAAGCCGTCGTGATCGAAGACCTGACCGACGTTCTCCACCTCGCCGAACCCCTGCGCTTCCAGCTGCTGCGCGAGCGTTCGGGAGACGGCGATCTTGTGCGTCGGAGCCCGATAGGCCGCTTCGATCTCCTCCCGCCGGTCCGAATAGAAGGAGAAGCTCCCCTCGTACCCCTGGGAAAGGTGGAAGACGGGCCCCGCGGCGTTTTCCAGCGCCGGCGCGACCGTCGTCCAGAACGTCGCCACGCGAACCTCCGCCGCGGCGAGCTCGCGCGACTGCCGGAACGAGGAGCGCTCGAAGTGGGAGCGGGTCAGCGGAAACCAGGAGGGCGCCGCGTCGGGCGAGACGACCGCCACGCGGTGACCCCGGCGGGCGAGGGCCTCCGCCTGCGTCAGCGCGACCTTGACGCCTCCGGAGAGCTCCGTGGATTCGAGGAGGTAGGCGATGCGCATCGCGATCGCCTCAGCCGGATCGCTCGCCGGCCCGCGCCACGGCCAGCCACTGGTACGTGGCCAGGCTCTCCGGGTCGGCGCCCGGCCAGTCGGAAAGCCGGGAGAGGAACGCCGCGGCCTCCGGGGCCGGCGCGCCGGGAAGCCCTTCGACGCGGTCGACCTGCCATCCCCCCTCCTCCAGCGCTTCGCGCAGGAAAGTCTTCGTGAACCAGCGCAGATGGCCGGCGTCGGCCAGACCCGCCGGAACCGGATCGAACCGTCCGAAGAGCAGATCGCGCACGAGCGACAGGTGGCCGGCGTTGGGCACGCTGGCGAGGAGCGTGGCCTCCGCCTCCGCGAGCGCGCGCGCCTGCCGCAAGGCCTCGATGGGATCGACGAGATGCTCGAGGACGTCGGCGAAGAGGAGCGCATCGAAGCGGGCTCCTTCCGCGGCGAGCGAGGCCAGCGCGTCGGGCGCCTCCCCCTCGATGACGCGGTCGAGGACCTCGCGGGCGGCCGCGGCCGACGCGGAATCCTTTTCGATGCCCGTGACGTGCAGGGACGGCATTTCGCGCTTCAGCGCGGCGCCGGCCTTCCCCGTCCCGCAACCGACGTCGAGCAACCTCGGGATCGGACGCGGGAAATGCGCCGTCACTTCGGCGCGGTCCGAGCCGGTCGTGTCGAGGACGAGCGCCGCCAGGCCGGGCTGGAAGGCGCGGGCGGCCGGATCGCGGGCGAGCCTCCGGAGGTAAGTCGCCGCGGTCTCGTTTGGCGCCGCGGGGAAGTCTCCTCCGCGAAAGAGGATCGCGGCGGCATCCTCCCCTCGTCCCGCGGCCATCGGGGCCGGAGGGGCTTGCTCCAGCTCCCGCAGGGTGTGGGCCTGCGGAGGAGGAGAGGGGACGTCCGCGGCGACGACCACGCGCCCGGGCTCCGCCGCTGGCGCTTGCTCTCCGGGCAACGGGACCGCGCCGCTGTTCAAGACGGCGAGCCAGTCGGACGGACCCGCGAAGAGTTCCCCGGCCGGGGCATCGGGCGAGACGACGACGGCTTCCGCCCCTGAGCCATAAGCCCGCCGCCACCGCCAGCGTCCGAGAGACCGGCCATAGCCGGTCGAGGGCGGGCCGTCGAGAAACGCGATCCGCACGCGGGAGGCGGTCGAGCTCACGAAGACGCGGCGAGCGGCCGGGGCTCGGCGGACGCGTCGCGCTCTTCCTGCGACTCCGAGAGCATCCAGTGGTGCCGGGGGCGCAGCAGCCCGACGGTGTAGTCGGCCGATACCACGGTGAAACCCGGCCGCAGCACCCGGAGGTCGTGGAGGTGGAGGGCGCTCTCGTCCCCGAGGAACGCGTAGAGGCGGAACTCGCCCTGCGCGATGGGCATCTGCGGGAAGGTCACGCGCAGGCGATAGCGGCGCCGGCCCGTCAGCGGCGCCCACGGCTCCGAGCGGGTGTCCACGGCGAAGGCCTGCACGCCGTCCTCCCGGTCGGCTCCCACGCGCACCTGGAAGGCGAGGTCCGGGTCGGCGCTCTCGAAAGCGAGGTCCACGGCGACGGTCTCGCCGGCCGCGAATTCGCTGCGCGGATACCCGGACCCGTCGTGGATGACGACGTCCGTGAACCGCGCCGGACGGCGACCATTCGCGGCCGCCGGGACCTCCGCGGCGCGCTCCGTGGAATCGACGAGGCGGCGCTCCTTCTCCTGGAGAAAGGCTTCAAAGGCGCGCACGACGGTCAGGGCGTTCCCTTCTCCCGCCACGGCCCCATGCCGGAGCCAGATCGCGCGGTCGCAGAGGAGCGCCACGTAATAAAGGGCGTGTGAGCAGAAGAGGAGGGTGCCTCCGCGGCGCTGGAACTCGGTGATGCGGTCCACGGACTTCTTCTGGAAGTAGCCGTCGCCGACCGCGAGGGCCTCGTCCACGATCAGGACGTCGGCGTCGGCGTGGGTCGCCACGGCGAAAGCGAGACGGAGGGTCATCCCGGACGAGTACGTCCGGACGGGGCGATCGAAGAAGTCGCCGAGCTCCGCGAAGTCGCGGATCTCGGGGAGGCGGCGGCGGATGTCCGAGGCGGTCAACCCGAGAAGCGCCGCGTTCAAGCGCGCGTTCTCGCGGCCCGTGAACTCCGGATGAAACCCCATCCCGAGCTCCAGGATCGACGCCACGACGCCCGACCGCTCGACGCGGCCCGTCGAGGGCTGCGTCGTGCCGGCTACGATGCGCAAGAGGGTCGACTTCCCCGCCCCGTTCTCGCCGATGAGCCCGAGCGACTTGCCGGCGGGTAGCTCGAAGGAGAGCTTCGAGAGCGCCTGGAAGGCCTTGTGCTGCGGCTTGCGGAGCAGGAGCTCCTTGAGGCGGGCCGCCGGGCTGTCGTACAGCCGGTAGAGCTTCGAAATCTCGAGAACACGGACCGCGGGATCTTCGCCCTCTGCCGTGTCCCTCATGGGTTGCGCTCCGGCGACGCCGCCATCGGAGGGCCCGGCTATTCGCCGAGCGCGAACTCGCACCGCCGGCAGAGGAAGTCGGCCGGCGCTTCCTCGACGCCGTAGGTCCGCCGCCGGAGGCGCGCCATGACGTCCCCGCCGAGGATCTCGGCGACGCTCTGCGTCTTCAGGTCGCCGATCGTCAGCTTTTCGTAGTAGTCCTGGCAGCAGAGCACGGCTTTCGCCGTCGCCGTCACGTGCAGGTGCTCGAACGGGCGCGATCCCATCAGCTCGCACCCCCGCAGGACCTTCTTGATCGGCGGCTCCGGAACGAAGGTGCCGCTCGCCGGCCGGCTGCGGATGCGGAACGGCTTGACCTCCCACCCGAGCGGGGCGAAGCGGGCGGAGATCTGCTCCACGTCCCGCCGGTGCGCGTCGTCTTCGTCGCCGAGCACGACGATCGCGGTCTCTTCCGCGAGGGAGCGCGCGCGCATCGCTTCGATGTTGGCGATCACGCGCGCCAGATCCCGCGTGCCGTGGAGCTTCCGGTAGCGCTCGGGGTCGAGCGTCGGCAGGTTGACGCCGATGTAGCGGAACCGTCCCATCGCCTCGAGCCGCGCGGAGCGCTCGGGCGTGAACTGCGACGCGTTGGTCAGGATGCTGACCGGGAAACCCCGGTCGAACAGCGCCTGCACGCGCTGCTCGAAGAGAGGGTCGACGGTCGGCTCGTTGTAGTTCGAGAGGAAGACGACGACACGCTCTCCCCCGACCGCCCGCACCTGGTCGAGGATCGACTCGAAGAGCGCCTGGTCCATGACCTCGCGCTCGCGCGGGTCCACCGAAACGGGGCAGAAAGGGCAGCGGTGGTTGCAGACGGTGCAGGTCTCCAGCGACAGGAAGAGAAGGTGGCTCCGACGGGACTCGGCGTCGACGTCGTCGATGAGGAACCGAGCCGCGCGCAGGTGATCGAGAACCGCCGGATCCCCTTCGGGGGCCGCGCCGGCCGCGGCCGCGGAGAGCGCCTCGAACGCCGCCCCCTGCTTGGGCACGGAAACGCCGCTCAAAGGGTTGTAGAGGACGTCGCCTCGGTCGTGCAGGAACGGGGAGAGAGTCTCCGGTTCCAGGACGGCCGCGCCGGCGTGCGCCGGTTGCCTTCGCACTTCGCTCATGGGTCCGTCACACGGACTCGCAACAACGGGGCCATTCTACTGTCCTTCTTACGGAGCCGGAGGGCGAAGCGCCGGGTCTCGTGCGCAGGTCCCGCTTCAACGAAAAGGCCCCGGGTGAGCGCCCGAGGCCCTTTCCGCCGGACGGTACGGGTCAGCGTACCGGTCGGCCAGCCTTGAAGCTCGTGTCCCTCGTGTTGGTGTCCACCGTCACGACGTAGACGCCCGCCCGTCCGCCTTCGAGGACCTCCGTCTTGATCGTCATCGCCTCGTTGTTGAGGATTCCGGGGAGATTGTTCCGATCCATGAAGATCTGGGCCATGTGGCTGGAGGCCCCCGGCTGATTGAGCGTGAAGTCGAAGGTCCCGCCTTCGGGGACGGTCCCGTCCGCCTTCACGACCGAGACGCGCACGCGCGTCTGCCGGTTGTCCATCGCGAAAACGCCCAGCGTCGTGCGCAGACGCACGTTTTCGCCGGCGTCTTCCTGCGCGCCCGGCACGAAGAGCGGACGCTCACCCGAGCTGACCCCGTCGCTGCGCGAGTAGACCGCGAGCTGCGTGCCGGCCGTGCCGGTGATCTGGTCGTCGTAGTTGCGTGCGCTGAGAACCATCGCCGCTCCCGGGATCTCCGGGGAGTAAGAGATTCGCAGGAGGCCGGTCGTCGAAAGCGTCTTCAGGTCGTGGGGCGTGAAGTCGTCCATGATGTCCCCGATCACGTCGTCGGCCGCCGCGAGGGTGCCCGGGGCGATCCGCACGGTGGCCGAGGCGACGCTCTCGGGCTCTCCGGCCCCCGTGTACAGGTATTCGACGCGGAGCGTCCGTTCGACGTTGGCCGGGTTGTAGGCACGCAGCTCGGTCCGCCACTTCGCTCCGCTGCCGGAGTCGAAACGCGAGGCGCCGGGGATGTAGAGAAAGACGCTCCCTTGCTCGTCGGCGACGGCGGAGGGCGTGTCGTCGGTGAACTGCTCCAGGTCGCTCGTCTTGGTGTCGATCGCGGCGCCGAAAGCGACGAGTGAACCTTCCGAGCCCACCTTGCTCGCCCGGAACACGTAGCGCCGGTTGCGGTCCTGCGGAAGGCCCAGGTCCTGGTTTCGGAGATATGCCTGCTGGTACGGGAGGATGCGCACTTCGCGCACCGCGGCCCGGGTCCCGTCTTCCTTGAGCATCTCCACGGATGCGCCCGTTTCGTCGAAGGCGCGCAGCTCGGCGCGGGTCTCCACACCCGAGGAGTTGTAGAGCGTGATGCCGAAGCGGTACAGGTCGCTCGACCGCAGGCCGATCAGCGTCTGGTCCCCCGGCGAGTCCACGCCCTGCGCCGTCAGGTTGACGATGCGGCCGCTCTGGTTGGCCTTGAACCCCTCGACCGGCGCCCCGTACGCGGGGCCGAGCGGGTTGGCCTGCTTGGCGAAGTAAACGCGCCCGTTGACGACCGGCACCGGCCCTTCGTAGCGGAACACGAGGGTTCCCTTGTCCTGGCGGCCGTGCAACCACTCGACGACGTTGGTCTGAGACCAGGAGCCGCCGTTGGGAGCGAGGGGCGCCGGAAGCGGCCGGTAATTCAGCGCGGAGAGGTCCACCGAGCCGGACGCCTCGGCCAGGTACGGAACGAAAGCGACGGCGAGCGTGAGCGGCTCCGAACCGGGGTTGGCGACCGACACGTCGGTCCCCCAGATGTCGCCGGATGCTTCGTCGCCGATCTTGAGGAAGGCGGCTCCGGGCACGATGAGGGCCTGGAAGGCCTCGTCGATCACGATGGCATGGGTGGCCGTCGCGGTCTGGCCGGCGTTGTCCGTGACGCGGACCGAGAGGGTAAAGGAGCCGAGCTCGGGATAGACGTGGGAATGGTTGGCCGGACCGGCCACGTAACCGCCCACGGCGATGTCTCCCCACCGCCAGGCGTACGCATATGGCGCAACGCCCCCGGTGACGGTCGTCGTGAAGGACGCCGCCTGGCCGCGACCGGCGCGTGCGGGACCGGAGACCAGCAGGGAGAGGGGCGGACCGGCCGGGGGGCCGATGGAGACGTTGATGCTCGCGTTGCCCTGCACGCCGGCGGAGTCCGTGGCCCGCACGGCGACTGTGAACTGCCCGGGTGTCGGGTAGGTGTACGAGTTCGTGGCCGGACCGGGGACGTAGTTGAGAGACAGCGCGTTGTCGCCCCAGCGCCAGGCATACGAGACGGCGCCGGTGCCTCCCGTGGCGCTGGCCGTGAAGCTCACAGGCGATCCGGCGGCTGCGGAAGCCGGTCCGGACAGCGTCACGTTGAATCCGCCCGGCGGCGGAGTCGGCCGCGGCGTGGGCGGCGGCGTCGGAGGCGGCGGAGGCGGCCCCGGGTTAGAGACGGTGACCCCGACGGTGCGGGAAACTCCGCCGACCGTCAGCTTCACAGAGCAGCCGGTGCTGCAGGCGCTCGCGAAAGAGTAGGTGACCGGCCCGGCGCTTCCGGCCGGCGTCGTCCCCATCGGCGTCTCGCCGGTGGTCGTGACGTAGGCCCAGGCGGTTCCCGGATGGGTCACGCCGCCGGGGATGAGCTCTTCGTCGAAGAAGTAGTAGTTTCGGCCCCTGTCCACGAAGCAGCCGCCCGCCTGGCAGAAGACGGCCTGTGTGCGCTGCTGATCGGAGTAGATGCCGATCACGGGCTGGGGCGCGAAGGACGTCGTCGAAAAGTTCTTCGCGACGTTCAGGGTCTGGTTGGCCCCCTGCGGCCCCGAGAAAGTGTAGGTCAGAGTGATCGTGTAAGCGCCCGTCGTACCGGGGGCCGTCACGGCGCCGGTGCCGTTGACCGAGCGGAACGAACCCGGCAGCGTGCCGGACAGGCCGCCCGGGTTGATCGCGTATGTGACGTTGGACAGCGTCGTGCCGCCGCTGATCTGCATGGTGTTGGTCAGCGTCAGCGCGCCGCCGTTCAAGACCGGGTTGGGCGCGAGCGTGAAGTCGGGGACGAGGTCCACCTGCTGCACGTTGCCGAAGACGCGGGAGCGGTACCCCCCCTTGTACGTGACGTCGAGGATGAATCCGGTCGCGCTCGGGGGAACGTTCACGATCTGTCCGGAGCGGGCGACCGAGCCAGGGCTGAAGGCCCAATCGAACTGGGCGTCGGTTGTGTTGCCCTGCGAGCCCGACGCGTTGGCCTGGCCGCCGGAGAGGACGCGGAGCACGGTGCCGTCGAAGCCGGCCACCGAAGCGCTCGGAGCGAGCACGCTCTGGCCCGCGGAGATGAACGTGTTCGGGCTCCAGCCGTTCGCGTTGCGGGTCCGGTTGCCGATCGAGAAAGTGCCGCCGGAGGGGCTGCCGAGGCTGACATGGCAGTTGGCGCCCGTTCGGATGTTGCCGTTGCTGCTCGGATCGCACGGGAAGTAGGCCGGGTTGACCTCGGAGAGCGGCCCGGGAAGGCTGCCGCTCTCGTTCGCGGCGAATTGCCCGGACACGACGTTGAAGTCCCATTCGATCTGCTCGAGGGCCGCTCCGGAAGCCGACGTGTCTCGGATGTGCCAGCGGTCTCCGAAGTAATTGCGGGTCTGCTCCTGGCCCGTGCGTCCCTGGGCCGAGAGGTTTACGAGCGACGCGCTCGCCGCCGGTGGGGTCGTGAGATCGGCGGAGATGCAGGAGATGTCGAGCTTGTCCGTCCGCACGGAGTCTTCGTTCTCACCCGCGCGCTTCCCCGCGACGCGGTAGACGTAGGCCGTGACGACCGGCCCGGCGGTCACGACCTTGGCGTCCATGGTCCTGCCGAGGAACTGCGGGGAGACGCCGCCTTCCTGGGGCGCTCCGGCGTGCGGCAGGGAGTAAGCCTTGCGGGGGGCGCCGCCGTGCGTCAGGAATTTCGTGTCGTAGACGTCGATGAAGGACTGGTAAGGCGTGGCCTGGCGGTGGAGAAAGATCGCCGGGAACTGGCCGCCGCGCACGACGGCGGGGTTGATGTCGCCGGCGATCGAGTTGACTCGAGAGAGCGCACCGCCGAATTGCGAGGGGGTGTACTCGTAGATCTGCAGTCCGCGGTCACCCTCCGCCGAGAAAACGAAGATCCGGTTGTTGACGACCGCAATGTCCAGGCTGTTCGCTTCGCCGGCCGTCGGCGCGGTCGCGCGTTCCGTCGCGATCCCCGAAGAAGGATCGATCTCGGCGATCCGGATCTGGCGGGCGATGCCCAGGCCGCCGACCAAAAGGTACTTGTCGTACGCCAGGCTCGGGATCTGGATGCGCGCCGCCTTCAGGCGGACGAAGCCGCTCCAGGACAGACTCCCGAAGGGCCGCAGGGCGGCTCCGGGCGAGGGACTTCCAGTCGTCGTCGTGGCGTCCACGATGTGGACCGAGCTCTGCCCCGGGATGTATCCGATGAACTTGCCGGAGGCCGGCAGATGAATCGCCGCAATCCCCGTGCCGCTCGTGTAAGTCGGCAGCTCGATCTGCTGGCCGAAGGCCGGGGCCCCCGCGCCATCGGCGCGCCCGACCTGGGCCGGGAGGCCGCCCCCCGGACTTGCGCTGTTGTCGAAGAAGACCCGCGCGCTGCCGCCCGGTGCCTCGGCGAACGCCATCGTCGTGCCCATCTGCCAGCAGTCGCAGATCATGGGCACGACGCCGCCGTTCTGGAACTTCAGCCCGTGCTGACCGAGCAGCAAGGGAGCCGGGTTCATCGGATCGGTGAGCGGCGCTCGGACGAACCCGAACTGCGTCATGCCGTAGAGGTAGCCCGCCTCCTGCGACGTGTAGAGGCCGATCAGGTTGGCGGAGTTCCGGGGGAGCAGGCTGCGCGTGCTGCCCTGGTGGACCGCGCAGTCCGATGTCTGCGCCACGGCTTTCGCGGCCGAGAAAACGAGAACGATTGCGGAAGCGAACCGGGCGAAGCGGCGGGATGGGCTCATGGGCAGAGAGTCCTCCGGAATAGGTTCAACGACGTCCGTTCTCTGGAAGAACACAAAGGTCCGATTTCCGATCCCCCCAATCTTCGCTCGAGAGGATGAGACATCGGGCCTTTACGCGTACCTTCGAGCCTCCCAGACACCGAAAAAAAGGCGGGCGGGACTTTCGCCCCGCCCGCCCGGAAATCCCGAACTAGGAACCGGTCCCCACGATCGCGGGGATCGCCGGAGGCGTCACGATGATCGACCCCGGGGGAACTCCCAACGGAGAGCAGGTCGTCGGATCGAGCTGAGTGCCCGGAGCGGACATCGACAGGAACGCGCCCGGGCCCTGGAACTCGTACTCAACCCACGCCTGATCCAGCACGCCGCCCCGCGGGCCCGTGCTGTTGAAGAAGGACATGTTGACCCAGCCGGCCACCGCGCCCGCCGGACGGGAGAACCCGGCCGCGCCGAGGCGCTGCGTTTCCAGCGGGAAGTTGAACGACGGTTGCGTGCAGGGAGACGGGCAAACGCCCGCGGTCACCGTGTTCTCGTCTTCGTCGTAGAAGGTGAGGGCCACGGTCGGGAGCGTGTCGGTGCAGTTGCCACCGGGGGTTCCCGTCAAGTCCTCCAGCGGACTCGACGATCCACGCCACACCCGGAAGGCGGTTGAGACGCCGGAGCCTTCGAAATACCGGGCCGCGTACTTGAGGCCGAGCGGCTCACGCCGGTCTCCGATGCCCGTGTTCCACGGGGAGGAGATCAGCAGGTCCGTCGTGGCGATGCCGCTGCCGCAGTTGGAGCATGCCGTCTCGGTGGCGGTGCTCCAGTAACGGCGGTAGAACGTGCGCCTCGGAACCGACTCGGTTTGCCCAGCGCCGTCGAGCGAGGCGTCCGCCTCGATGTTGACGGTCGAGCCGCCGAAGGTCCCGACGCCCGCGCCGGACAGGAAGATCACTTCGCCCCAGAGGTTGTTCTCGTTGCCGATCGCATCGAAGAGGTAGTAGTTCGCGTCTCTCGGGTTCGACAGGTTGCAGTAGTTGACGTGGTCAATCGTGATGTAGCCCCGGATGAGGCCGGAGATCACGCCGTCCACAGGGTCGCATTCCAGCTGATCCGAAGTCGAATCGAGCGAGTCGATGACCTGGAACGCGAAGGGGCTGCCCGGCGGATATGCCGGAATCGGATACAGGGTCGTGGCCAGGGTGTTGTCCTCGGGCAGGGCCGGGAAGGCCGGCCGCACGCGGATGAAGCCGTTGGGGGCGGGATAGACGGGGGCCGACGGGTTGCGCTGGCACGCGTCTCTCAGGGTTCCGCCGCCGTCGATGTAGCCCGTGCGCGGCAGGTTGCCGAGCAGGACCTGGCCGATCGACATCGCCTGGACGTCGAAACCGGTCAACGCGATGTTGTAGTCGAGAACCAGGACGGACCGCTCGTTGAACACGTTGACGTGAGCGATCATCGGCGCCGCGGAGGCGTTGACGATCGTCAGCAGCGTGTCGCGCGCACCGGCACCCGTCGTCAAAGTCCCGTCCGCGTTGTACGCGACTTCGAAGTAGGGCACCAGCAGCGTGGCAGCCGGCCGCTGGTCGACGGTGCACGTGATGGCGCTCGCCGTGCCCGCGACTGCGAACAGGGCGACGACCACCAGGCACGTCATCAGGGTTTTCTTCATTTGTGAGATCTCCTCGTTACTGTTAACAGCTGACGAAACACACGCACGTGTCTTCCTTCCCTGGCGCGCGATCCCATCACCTCCCGTCCTAGTCTCTTTCCAGGTCGATAGCCGTGCTTTTCCAGATCGATAATGTCCTCAGTTTTCGGGCGGAAATCAGGAGTTCCTTTCCTCCGTGGAGTTTGGAGGGATATTCCGCCCCGCCGACGGGGGCTGTCAAGGAAAAAAAGAAAAAAATATGCTTGAGAGGAATTAAAACAGCGTAACCTGTTTTCCGCTCAGGCTCTTACCGCCGATTGAGGTACACGCTCCAGCCTCCGGGGTCTTCCGGCGAGGTGGAGCTCACCGTTTTGGCCAGAACGACGTCGAGCCGTCCGTCCCGGTTCACGTCGGCGATACGCACGCATTGGCCGGGCGAGTTCAGGACCGGCTCGGAGTCCTCCGACGCCTCCGAAAAGGATCCATCGGGACGCTGGAGGAACATCCGAAGGCGCCGCTCCTCGCTGTCGGGAAAGACGACGTCGTTGAGTCCGTCGCCGTCGAGGTCGCCGAGGGCGGCGGCGTAGAGCAGCGAGTTGCCGTCCTTCTTGCGCCAGACCCGATGGCGCGCCCACTCCCCGCCGCGGCGCGAGTAGACGGTCAACCCCGTGGCGCGCAACGCCTCCGGATCGTTGGCGAACATGTTGTAGGCGTCCACGAAGGCCGGCACGCGCTCCCGGCCGAACGTTCCGGGCGCCGTCGCGAAGTGATACGCATAGAGCTCGACCGCGGGGAAGGAATCCGGGGCGAACTTTCCATTCCCCTGGTTCTTCCAGAGCAAGGTCAGGGCGCCGACGTAGTGACTTCCGGTCAGGACGTCCTGCTTGCGGTCTCCGTCGTAATCCCAGGCGTGGAGCGAGTTGGAATAGAAGCCCCCGACGATCCCCTCCGGCTGGTACTCCCACCCCCGGGCGCGTCCTTTGAAGAGGTAGAGCCGCACCTGCTGCCGATCCACGACTCCGTCCTCGGATCCGACCACGTCCCGGCACGCGACGATGTCGAGCTTTCCGTCTGCGTCGGCGTCGGTGAGCACGATCCCCTGGGAGGAAAAGTCGCGCCCGGGCAGGCCGCGCCGGATCACGGTGAAGTTCCCGGATCCGTCCCCGAAGAGTGAAACGAGCCCGGCGGCGTGGGAGGCGGAGACCAGATCGAGATTTCCGTCGCCGTCGATGTCGCCGACCGCCACCGCCCCGTAGGACACGGAGAAGTCGGGACGCGCCGTCCCCCCCTCCGTGAACCGGATCGGCCAGTCGGAGAACTTCCCCTGGCCGTCCCCGACCCAGACTCGCGGCGTGCTGCCGCCGATGCGCGCCGGGGGCGAGACGATGTCGGGGATCTTGTCGCTGTTCATGTCGGCGAGCACGAAGGAGGAGCGCCACATGCCCCCGGCCGGCAAACCGCTCGCGGCGACCGGCTCCAGCCGGAACTTCGGGGAAACGCGCGGCGGCAGCAGGTCTGCGAAGTCCGCGGCCGCGACCGCCGCTGCCGCCGGCGGCGTCGGAACCGGGGTCGGCTCCGGCAGGGTCGGCACCGCGGCAGACTCCGGCTGCGCCTGCCGGAGCGCGGCTTCCGCCTCCGGGATCCTCTTGTTGACCCAGACGTAGTAGTAGTCGTCGTCTTCCTTGTAGAACTCGATGGGCGGGCCGACAATCGGGTGCTTGATCTTCCGCTCGCCGACCTTGAAGACCTCTTTCTTGGAGATCCGCTCGATGTAGTAGGTCTCTGTCTCTTCGATGACGTTGGGGTTGAGACGCTTCATCATCGTCGGAGTCGGCGTCGGGTCGGGCGCGCTCGACGCCGCCGGGGGCTGCCCGGGCCCGGAGGTGGAGCACGCGATACCGCCGAGTGTCGAAAGCAACGCGGTGGCCGCCAGAATCGTTTTCCTCACGGAACCTCCTGCATGCGATGGGAGACCCGGCCCCTAACCGGGGTCGGACGGGGATTGTTCCCCTTTTCTCGTGCGCTTCCGCGGTCCCGGCTCAAATGAGATCGGCAAAATGCGGGCGCGCGCGGGCAAAGAGCGCCATGCCGGCGAGGGCCGCGACCCCCGCGGCCGCCGTCAGGAAGAGGACCGAGCCGGGCTCCGGCCATGTGTGCAGCGTGAATGCCCGCCGGTACCACTCGACGAGGTGGCTGACGGGGTTCGCATCGACGATCGGCCGGTACCGGTCGGGCACGAGCGCGACCGGGTAGACGATCGGTGTCGCGTAGAAGACGATCGTCAAGAGGATCCCCACCGCGTGGACGGCGTCGCGCACGAACACCGTGACCGTCGCGGCGAGCGATGCGAGGCCGAAGGTCAGCAGAGCCTGGAGCAGGAGCGCCGGGATCGCGAGGAGGACCCATGCGGGGGAAAAGTGGCCGATCAAGGCGACATAGATCCCGAAGACGAAGAAGGCGATGACCTGGTTCACGATCGCCGCGGAGACGATGGACAGGATGAGCGTCTCGAGCGGGAAGACCGTCTTCTTCACCATGGCGGCGTTGTCGGGCAGAGCGGAGGCCGACCGCGAGATCGCTTCCTGGATCGCCATCCAGGGCAGCAGGCCGGCGAGGAGGAACTCGGGGAAGCTCGCGAAGCCCGCCGGGATCGGGACCCGGAGCACGCCCGCGAAGACCGCCGTGTAGAGAACCATCCAGAGGATGGGATTGGCGAAGGCCCAGAGCGCCCCCAGCCCGGAGCCGACGTACCGGGAACGGATGTCCCTCAAGACCATCTCCTTGAGGAGGAAAGCCTTGGCTCCCAGGCGTTTTTTGTTCCTTGACTTCACCGGCGGGAGGGGGATTATAGTGGCCCAGGTTTATGGTGCAATAGCATCCCGCACCGGCCGAACAACCACATGTCATCCCTGACCGTCTCACCACGCAAAGTGCACCTCGTCGGCTCGCGCATCCGGGAGCTGCGCAAAGGCCGGCACCTCACCCAGACGGAGCTCTCCGAGCGGATCGGGATCACGCAGTCGGACCTCTCGCGCATGGAACAGGGCGAGTACAAGGTCGGACTCGACACGCTCTTCAAGATCCTCCAGGTCTTCGACCTGAAAATGAGCGAGTTCTTCGGAGAGTCCGAAGGTCCTCAGGAGGAGGAGGCCCGCGAGCTCGTCACGGAGTTCCAGTCCCTTTCCGGCGAAGCCCGGCGCGAGGTGCGCGATTTCGTTCGCTTCAAGCGGATCCAGGAACAGACCCCCGAGGAGTCGCCGGCAGGGGAAGAAAAGCCTTGAGTTGGCGAGGGAAGCCTCTAGAATCGTGGAACTTCCCTCCGAAGCCATGAGCGAGCGCCGAAAGCACCTCGAGTTCCTGCGCAAGACCGCGCGCGAAGCGATCTGGGCGGGGGATTACGAGCGGGCGCTCCTGCTCTACGAGGACGGTCTGGGTCTGGCGCGCTCCTGGAAGGACCGCGACCTCGAGGACCTCTTCACCTGCAACCGCGCCACGACGCTCATCGAGATGGATCGCCAGGACTTCGACCTTTCGCGGCTGAAGGAGATCATGCTGCGCAGCCCGTCGAGCTTCAACGGCGCGCTCGCGGCGTACGTCTCGGCCAACGCGCACGAGGCGCGCGGGGAGCACTCTCGCGCGCGCTTCTACGCGCAGACGGCGCTGCAGAAGAGCCGCGAGCTGAGGCACGAAGAGCTGACGGGGACGGCGCTGAACCTGCTCGCGAACCTGGAGCTGCACGAAAGCCGTTTCGAGAGCGCCCGCGATCTCTTCGAGGAGGCGGTCTCACGACTCGAGGGACAGGGCGAGAGCCTCACGCGTCAGGCAGCGGTGGCCTCGGACAACCTCGGTTACTGCCACATCGCGCTCGAGCGCGTCGACCTCGGGCAGCCGCTCGTCGAGCGCTCGCTGACCGTGCTCGAGAGCCTCGGCGCGCGCCAGGCCATGGACTACCCCTCGCTCGATCTCTGCTTCGCGCACGTCAAGACGCGCTCTTTCGAAGAGGCCGAAGACTGGGGCCGCCGCGCGCTCGACCTGGGCGAGGAGTTCGGACGCCAGGACGTCGTGAAGAACTCCCACTACCTCCTCGCCGAGACCTACTCCGAGATGGGACGCGAGACGGAAGCGGACGAGCAGTATGAGGCCCTCTCGACGTATTACCCCGATTTCCCGGCGCTCAAGCACTACCTCCGGCAGATCAGCCTGATGGGGATGATCAACCTCCGGGCATGACGATGCGAGCCACCCTGCGCCGGCTCCTCTGCTTCGCGATCCTCCTCGCGGGCGGCGCGGCTCTTCTCCTCGCGGCGCCGAACGAGAAGTCGCTGCTCACGCCGGACGGCACGCTCTACGCCGTCCAGGCGGGCCGGGCCGCCGACCTCGGCGTCGCCGGCGGCAACATCTTGCCGAGCGACTTCATCATCGAGTGGACCGCGCGGCGCCAGGACGGCTCGGTGGAAGTCGGCATCATTCCCGGAACGGCCAACGGCAACGCGAAACGCGACCTCGATCTGGGCTACGAGGAAGAGAGCGGCGCGCTCGTGCTGCTCTGGAGCGAGTACTTCTCTTACCTGAACCAGATTCACCTCGGAATCTTTCGCCGGGGCAGCTGGGAGACGGTGGCGCTGGCGCCCAACCTCGGGATGCCGCGCGCCTTCAACCCGCGGATGCTGCTCTCCCACCACGTCGCGCGCTACGAGGTCGAGGGGGGCCGGGAGGTCACGGCGAACCGGCCGCTCCTCTCGATCATCTGGTGGGAAGAGGCTTCGAAGGCACAGGCGCGTTACGCGCCGATCTTCCTCGACGAGGATCTCAACGCGCAGGATTTGAAGGTCTACGACCTGCCCCTGCTCGTCGGTCCGGACGCGCCGGAGGCCGCCACCGCGCCCGGGCGATCCCACATGTTCCCTTCTCTGCAATCCGAGGGCCTCGGCGGCGCGGTCCTCGCGACCTTCGCGGACCTGGGCCGCGAGAAGCTCTACGTCGTGAAGATCACGTTCCCCAACAATCTCGGACGCCCCGACCCGGGCAACCTCACCTGGCAGCGACGCCGCATTCCGGTCGTGGGCATCATGCTGGACTCTCCGCTCGCGCCGATGCCGGACATGAACGATCGGTCCGTCCTGGGCACCGTCCTCGGGGCCGGTTACAAGCCGACGCAGTACTGGCAGGATGGCGACACCGTTCGTTACATCCGTTACGACGGACGGGCCTGGGCAGCCACGCGTTCGATCGCGCTCGACGAGCAGATGTCCTACGACCGTGCCGTGCGGCTGATCGAGGAGATGGCGCGCGGGAACTAGCTCACTGGCTCTCGGGTCTCGGCTTCCCGCCTCAAAGTCCCTTCGGCAAGTCCTCCCGCACCGGTTTCTCGTAGAGCGATTCGAGCAGCGTCGCGGCGTCCACGCCGGCGGGCGTCTGCGAGCGCGGAACCATCACGCGCACGGTGTAGATGTGATCGCCCGTGTGGCCGGTGCGCGGGTTGCGCACGCCCTTGCCGCGCAGGCGGAGCCTCTGTCGGCTCTGAGTTCCGGGAGGGATCCGCGCGCGCACCGTTCCGTGAATCGTCGGCACGTCCACCTCCGCCCCCGCGTAGGCTTCCTTGACGGTCACGGGCACGACCCCGTGAATGTCGTCACCCTGTCTCTCGAAGTAGGGGTGCGGCGCCACACGGGTCGTGACGTAGAGGTCCCCCACGCTCCCGCCCTGAGCCCCGCTCCCGCCTTTCCCGAGGACCCGGATCGTGCCGCCATCCTCGGTGCCTTCCGGAATCTTGATGCGCACAGTCTCGGATTCGGCGACTCTCCCCTGCCCGCGACACGTCGGACAGACGCCGCGTCCCGAGCGTCCGGTCCCTTTGCAGGTCTCGCAGACTTTCTCGCGGCGCAGGTTGAGCGTGGCGGTGCCTCCGAGCACAGCGTCCCGAAAAGGGACCTCGATGGCCCCATGCGCGTCCTCCCCCTTGCTCGGGTCCGTCCGGAAGCGGCCCCCTCCGAAGATGTTCCCGAAGAGGTCGCCCATGTCGCCGGTTTCCCAGGAGAACTCGAAGGGACCGCCGGCGCCCGGAGGGAACCCTGAAGCGCCCCGGAACCCTCCGCCCGGCCCCCCCGCCGCCTCGAAGCCGGGAGGAGGGGCGCCCGCGTGGCCGAACCGGTCGTACGCCCTTCGCTTTTCCTCGTCTCGCAGGACGTCATAAGCCTCCTGGACGTCCTGGAACTTCTTCTGAGCCCCTTTGTCGCCGGGGTTCACGTCGGGGTGGAGCTTGCGCGCCAGGCGCCGGTACGCCTTCTTGATGTCGGCCTCGGAGGCCCCCCGGGCGACTCCCAGAACCTCGTAATAGTCCCGTTTCTTCATTGTTTTCCATGGATTATCGCCGATGCGTCCAGCCGTCCCGCCGGCGATCGCCGGCGGGAGTGGCCCATGGGCAACACCGCTTTCCGGATCCCTGCGGACTCCCGCCGACCTGTTCCGAGGGTCAGGTTATGGCCCCTACGGGACCCGAAAGGACCGCATTGACACTCCGAGGGAGGCTAATATTATTAGCTTCAACCGACCCTGCTTCTAATCTTATAAGGACAGCGGAGATGGCCATCGACGACATCGATCTCCGGATCCTGGACATGCTGCAGCGCAACGGGAAGCTGTCCCAGGCCAAGATCGCGGGCGCGGTCGGCCTCACCACGCCCTCGGTGAACGAGCGGATCAAGAAGATGGAGCGCCACGGAATGATCAAGGGCTTCGTGGCTCTCCTCGATCACGAAAAGATGGGGTTCCCCCTGACCGCTTACGTCGACGTTGCGCTCGAGCATCCGCGTTTCGAGAAGGGCTTCGTGGACGACCTGGAAAAGCTCCTCGGCGTTCAGGAGTGCCACTACCTGGCCGGAGAGTACGCGTACCGTCTCAAGGTCAAAGCTGCCGACACCGGCACGCTCGCCGATTTCCTTCAGAGGCGTCTGCTCAGCATCAAGGGGGTCGCGCGCACGCGAACTCAGATCTCCCTCTCCTCCAAGAAGGAGTCCACTCTCCTGCCGCTGGTTCCCGACGGAGAGCCCAAGGAAAGGTAAAAGGTGTTGGCTCAACGTCACCTAACACCTAACACCTAACACCTTCCCCGGACGGGCGGGCGCCCGTCCGGCTTTCGCCGGACGGATCGGCCTAAATGGCCATTAGGCGGGACCCTAGCTTTTGCGGGAGAAAAGGGGCCGGACCGCGCCAGCGTGCGCGCGGCCGGATATGGAGGCTTTGTAGGCGGGCATCTCCAGAAAATCCATAGGTCTTGGCCGCGGGTGTTGCAATCAGGGTGCCAGCGTGGCCCCCGGCCGAAGCTCTCAGAACCGGAAGACGGCTCCCGCGTTGGCGGCCAGAATCGCCCGCCCGAACTCGGAGTTCACGCGGTGGTACGTCAGGCGTCCGATGAAAGAGACCCGGGAGACGACGCGCAGGTCCGTGTCCACACCCAGATGCCACCCGAACACCTTCTCGTGGGGATCGCGGAAGTCCCCGATGAGCGCGGGAGCCGGATCGGGGTTCACACGGTACCCTCCGATCCCCCCGAAGAGCCCGGACGTGTAGTCGCCGTCCCAGAACTGGTAGGACACGCTGACCGTCACGTACTCGATCGTCGCCTCGAGATCCGGAAGCTCCGTCGGAGGAGCGCCGGGAACGAGCTGCGCGAGGCGACCCGCGTTCTCGCCCTTGACCTCCATCGAGCCGATGCCGGCGCGAAGCAGAACCTGCTCTTCCAGCCGGAACTCGACCCACGCGTTCGCATCCTCGTTGCCGAAGTCATCCAGCCGGAACCGGTCCTCGACGTCGTTGACGAGACCGATGGAAGCCCCGACGCCCCAATCCTGCGCCGTGAGCGGCGCCGACAGGACACCGAACAACAATAGGAAGGCGAGACGCGTCCGCATGAGAGTCACACGCACCTCCGCCGGCAGTTTACGGTTTTTTCCGAGCGGCCCGCACTAGAATCGCGCGCCGCGTGGTTGTGCTGAGCGCGTCATTCTCCGTTCGCTCGCTGCGGCGATCTTCCGCCCTCGCGCTCGGTAGTTTCCTCTTCCCGACGCGCTGCATCGCCTGCGACCGGCGTCCAGTCGAACGGTTCTTCCGCGGCGGCGTCTGCGACGCATGTTGGGAGGCGCTCCCGGGACTCGAGACGCGGCGCTGCTCCCGCTGCGACGAAGCGATCGCAGCCGAGGACGCCGATCTCTGCGGGCGCTGCCTGATGGATCCTCCCGGATTCGCGCGGCTGAGGGCCGCTGCGCCGTACCGCGGCGCCGCGCGCGGCGTCCTCCTCGCATTCAAGTTCCGCGGCGCGGACTTCCTCGCCGCAGCGATCGCGCGCCGGATGCACGAGCGGCTGCGCGCGCCGTCAGGCGCTCCGCGAGTCGTCGCCGCGCCGGCGCGGCGCGCGGCCTCGGGGGGATACCGCCCGGCGCTCCTGCTCGGCGCCGCCGTCGCCGCGCGCCTCGGCCTCCCCTTCGACCCGCGCGGCCTGGAGAAGGCCCGTCCGACGGAACGGCAGAGTCGTATGCGATGGGCGCGGCGGGACCGCAACGTGCGCGGCGCGTTCCGCGCCCGCCCGGTCTCCGGGGCCGTCCTCCTCGTGGACGACGTCTCGACGTCCGGAGCCACGGCGCGCGAGTGCGCCCGGGTGCTCACGGGCGCGGGCGCCGAGTCGGTCGAGGTCTGGTGCTTCGCGCGCGCTTCGCGCATCGACCTCGCGCTCGAGCCCGCGGAGACGCTCGAAGAACGGCCGTGAACCTCCTCAATGACTTCGTCGTCCGGGCCCTTCCTCTGGCCCCCCGATCCGTCGTGCAGCGGGTCGCTTCCCGGTACGTCGCCGGGGAGACGCTGGAACAGGCGCTCGCCTGCGTCGCGTCCCTCAACCGGCAGGGATGCATGGCGACGCTGGACGTCCTGGGCGAGGACGTCACCCGGCGCGAGGAGAGCGAAGAGACCGTCGCGGAATACCTCCGCGCGCTCGACGCGATCGCGGCGCGCCGGCTGGACTCCAACGTCTCGGTCAAGCTGACCGCGCTGGCGCTCAAGGTCGATCCCGCGCACTGCCGGCGCGAGTTTCGGCGCATCCTGCAGCGGGCCAAGGAGCTCGGCAGCTTCGTGCGGATCGACATGGAGGATTCTTCCGTCACGGAAGAAACGATCCGCATCTACTCCGAGGCGCGCGAGCACTTCGACAACGTCGGGCTCGTGCTCCAGGCCTATCTGCGGCGCAGCCACGAGGACGCCCGGCAGGCGGCCCGGGGCCGCGCGAACGTCCGCATCTGCAAAGGAATCTATGTCGAGCCGCCCGAGATCGCCTTCCAGGATCGCGACGAGATCCGGAGAAGCTACCTCGAGATCCTCGACGCGCTCCTCGACGCCGGCTGCTACGTGGGCATCGCCACGCACGATCCGCCGCTCGTCGATAGCGCGCTCGCCTCCGTCCGCCGCCGTCAGCTCCCGAGGTCCGCCTACGAGTTCCAGATGCTGCTCGGCGTGGCCGGAGAGATGCGCCGGAGGCTCGTGGCGGCCGGACACCGACTGCGCGTCTACGTGCCGTACGGCCGCTCCTGGTACGCGTACTCCATGCGGAGACTCAAGGAGAATCCCGCGATCGCGGGACACGTGATCAAGGGTCTCTTCCAGCGGGGCTGAGGAGGGCCGGGGCCCCGACCGGCGCATCGCTTTTTTTTGGATCTCGCTGAGCCCTTTGCGAATACTGTCCCTCGGGACCCCCTGTCCCGAGGGACAGGACCGGGGTCGCGGGGAATGGCAATTGACCCCGCCAGCTTCTATACTCCGTGGTTGGGTCTCTGGCCCGCGATATGAGAAAGAGCCGCGCGCTCACTCTCGCAAGCTTCGCCCTGCTCTTGCCGGCAGGCGCGCTGATGGCGAATCCTCCGGCGCCGCCGATCTCGGGCGTCGTGAGGCATTTGCACTCGCCGGTCTCGGGCGCTCTCGTCATCTTCTACAACCTCGGCGACACCTCCCTCATCCGGTCGCGGACCTCCAACGACGGGACGTTCGTCCTGGCCTCCGCGCCGATCGGCGTTTACGACCTGATCGCCTACAAGAAGGGGTTTCTCCCGGCGTTGATCCGGGTCTGGCACCAGGCGATCCCCGAGAAGGTCAGCTCGGTGGAGATCGCCTTGCTGCCGCAGCGCGCCCTCCCCGGATCCCCGCCGAAGGTCACCGACATCTGGGAAGTGCGCAGCCGGATCCCCTCCGACGTCCTCCGCGAGATCGACCTCGAAGAGTCGGGCGAAACTGATACTGCCGAGGGGAGCGGCCCCGGGGACCGTGTCGGACTGGACCGCATGATCGGCGGCGAGGTCCGCACGGTCGCCGACGTAGCCGGCACCGAGAACTCCCTTTCCCGGACGGCCGTCGGCGTCCGCGGCGGGCTCCCCAACGGATGGAAGTACCAGCTCCGCGGCGAGTACTCGGTTCTCTCGGAGGAGGCCGGGGACGCCGACGCGTTCACCACGGGAAACTCGGCGGGCCTCGCGCTCGACGTCGCGCCCTCTTCCGATGACCGGCTCCGCGTGGCGTCGCGGCGCAACTCCATCAGCTTCGGAGAAGCGCAGCAGCCGGCGAGCTTCCAGACCCATGCGCTCTCCTGGAGCCGCGGGGGCGAGGAAGGCCGGGTCGAGTCGATCGGTGCGCGTTACATCGAGGAAGCGAACCTCTACCGCGCGACCTCGCTGGGAACGACGTTCTTCCCTCTCGCTTCGCGCACCTGGGAGCTCCAGGCGCGGTACGGCCGCCCCGCCGCCGATTCCATGGGCGTCTCGGTCGCGATGACTTACCGCCACCGGGAGAGCACCGTCGGACCGTCCGGTGTCGGCTCGGAGGGCGCCTTCTTCAACGCCTCCCCGGACGCGGACCTCTCCGCAGCCACATCGGTGCGCGTCTCCTCGCGCGGCGAGCTGGAAGGCGGAGTCGTCGGCCGGTACGTCGGCGGCGGCTACAGCATCGCCCCGCGGCTCGTGGCCCGCTACGACCTAGGGCGCGGAACCCTCGTCTTCGTCCGCGCGATGTCGCGCGTCATGGAGACCGAGACGCTCAACGGAACCGTGCTGCCGCGCGTCGCCTCGATCGAAGACAACATGGAGCCGGCCTCGCGCGAGGCCTTCGCCGCGGGTCTCGAGCACCGCTCGGGAGAGGACACCTCGGTCCGGTTCGAGGTCTCCGATCAGCAGATCGAAGAAGTGGTCCGCGCGTTCTTCGAAGGGGACTTCCTGACCGACTTCGACAGCGTGTACCTCTTCGAGGGCAACCGGGTGCAGCAATTCCAGGCGTCCGGCCGCCACCGGCTTTCCGACAGCGTCGCGGGCAGCGTCGCCGTGCGTTACGGCGAGATCACCGGGGATCTGTCGCCCGACCTCGCCGGAAGCTACGGGATCTCCGAGAGCGGCGGACACTTCTGGTCCGCGCGGGCGGCCGTCGAGGTCCTGCCGACGCGCACGGGCGTCGCTCTTCTCGTGCGCGGAGTCCGGCAGGGGCTCCAAACCGCGTCCGTCGCGCATTCCAATGACTCCGACAAGCTCGCCGTCTCGGTCGCCCAGGACCTTTCGGTCATGGGCATCACCCCGTTCGGCTCGATCTGCAAGCTCCTCGTGGCCCTGGAATCCGCTCGCAACCCGTTGACGGCCGAGCGCAAGGGCCACGACGACGAGGAGGCCCCGAAGACGAGCCGCCTCATGGGCGGCGTCGCGCTCTCCTTCTAACCGGCCTTCGGGGGCATGCCCCCTACCAATCTGTCGCAGGATCATTCAAAATTATTTTGAATTGCATCCAAAGGTTTGAATACTCCACCTCCTACCGTCGGCGGTCGGAAAACGCAACTACGGCAGTGATGGCAGATACGCGTTGAATACAAAGAAACGTCCATGGCATTCGGATTGCTGAATCGCGCCTAACGTGTCCAGAGCCTCGCGCACCGGTGTTCTCTCCCTCCTGCTGGCCCTGACCGCCGGGACGATCGGCCTCGCCTTTCTCTCCTTCGGCCGGAAGGTCGACACCTTCTCGACGGCGGGGTTCACGTACGGCCGGGAGGGCGGCTCGATCCAGGTCGAGTCGGTGGATCCTGGCGGGGCCGCCGCCCGCGCCGGCCTGAAACCGGGCGATCGGGTGATCACGATCGACGGGCAGGTCGCGGCCTCGCTGCGCCGCCCCGAGAAGTCCCTCGCCCGCGAGCCGTTTCCGCACCGCCTCGTCGTCCTCTCCGGCAGCGACATGCGCGGCGTCGAGGTCGGGCGGCCCGCCGTCCGCGTGGACCGGACGTACCTGTTCCTCGCGTTCGTCGGCTTCCTGTACCTGCTGATTGGGCTCTTCACGGCCGCGAAGGAACGGGGAGCGGTGACCCGCGTCTTCTGGGCGCTCTGTCTCTCCACCTTCGCCGTCTACGTCATCACGCCCGTGGGTCCGCGCGACGCGATCTGGAAAGCCTCATGGCTCGCCGAGGACTTCTTCCGTGCCCTGCTCCCCGCGCTGCTCCTCCATCTCTTCCTCATCTTTCCGCGAGCGAAGACGCCGCGTTTCCTGATTCCGCTCCTCTATGCGCCCGCGGCGGCGTACCTCGTGGCGCAGATCGCGTTGCTGCGCGCGGAGGGTCCGCGGGCCGCTTCGCTCCAGGAAGGCGCCACCCGCCTGTGGCTCGTGTACTTCCTCGTTTACGCCGTCGCCGTGGTGGCGAGGCTGGTCAAGCTCCTCGCGACGCGCCGGGAGGACCCCGAGGTCGAAAAGCAGGTGCGCTGGATCGGGCTCGGCGTCGCGGTCGGCCTCGCGCCCTTCCTGATCCTGTCGGTTCTGCCCCGCGCGCTCGGCTTCGAGTCGCCACTGCTCTCGAGCGTGGCGGTCGTCCCGCTCGTCTTCATTCCCCTCGCATTCGCCTACGCGATCTTGAAGTGGCGGCTCTGGGACGTGGAGATGTTCGTGCGCGAGGCCCTCGGCACGACCGCCGCCGTCCTTCTCGGCGGGATGACCTTCGTCCTGCTCAACGCCCTCCTCGACCGGACCCTGGAGGGAATGGCCGAGGCGGGAAAGAACGTCATCGCGTTCGGCTCCGGCATTGTCCTCGCGTCCCTGCTCGTTCCCGTCAAGAAGCGAATCACCGACGTTCTCGAGAAGATCCAGTACCACGATACCTACCGCGCGCGGCGGGCGCTGCTCGACATCGCGCGGGACTTCGCCACCCCGCGCCCGCGCGAGGAGCTCGTGCAGGCGATCACGCGCCGCGTCGAGGAAGGATTGAACGTCGTGCCCTGCACGCTCTTCCTGTTCGACGAGCGCAACGGGAACGGCAACGCCGACGCGCCCCTGCTCGCCGAGCGCCTCGCCGACCAGGACGTCTGGTACCTGCGCGGCGCGATGTTCGGTCCGGAAGAGCCCGCGTCGGCGCGGCGCCTCCACGCGATGGGCTACCGGGCGTTCTTCGCGATGCGGTGCGGTGGCGGCCTCACCGGCGCGCTCGGGGTGGGCCACAAGGACGGCCGGGTCCCCCTCTCCTCCGAAGACGAGGGGCTGCTCTCCGCCGTCATGGCGCAGGCGAGCCTCGCCTACGAAAACGCGCGACTCTACGGCGCGCTGGCCGAGCGGCTCGAGGAGATCCGGACGCTGCAGCAGTACCAGGAGAGCATCATCCGCTCGTCTTCCTCGGGCATCGTCGTGATCGGACCGGACGACCGCGTCCAGTCGGCCAACCCCGCCTTCGCCCAGATCGTGGGCCGCACCGAGTCGGACCTCGTCGGCCTGCCGTTCGAGGAAGTCCTCCCGGGAATCGAGCCCGAAGCGGCGCCCTCGCCCGAAGAGGACCGGACGCTCGAGGCCAAGTACGCGACCGCCGAGGGGGAGGAGCGCGATCTGCGCGTCTCGATCTCCCCCTTCCAGGGCTCGCCGGACCGGAGGGTGGTCCTCGTGGACGACGTGACGGACCGGCTGCGCGCCGAGCGGGCCCTCGCCGAGCGGGAGCGGCTCGCCGCGCTGGGGGTGCTCGCGGCGGGCGTGGCCCACGAGGTCAACACGCCGATCGCCGGCCTCTCCTCCTATGCGCAGATCCTCCTGAAGGACACGGAGCCGGAAGACCCGCGCTACTCGATCCTGAAGAAGATGGAGCGGCAGACCTTCCGGGCCGCGCACCTCGTCAACAACCTGCTCGAGTTCGCCCGGCCCCGCGCGCGCAGCAGCGTGCGGACCGATCTGAAACAGGTCCTCCGCAACGCGGCGGAGTCGGTCGAGACCGCGTTCGGGGGCCGCGAGCTCTCGCTCGAGCTCGAGGCGGACGGCAGCCCCGTCTGGGTCCTGGGAGATCCCCGCGAGCTGGAGCAGGTCTTCGTCAACCTGCTGACAAACGCGCGCGACGCGTCGCCGGAGGGGGGGCGCGTGACCTGCAGCCTGCGGCGCGACGGGAGCTCCGCGCACGTCGCGGTGGCGGACCGCGGCCGCGGCCTCCTCCCGCAGGACGGTGAGAAGCTGTTCCGCCCCTTCTACACGACGAAGAAGAGCGGCGGCACCGGGCTCGGACTCGCGATCTCCAGGGAGATCGTGCGGCGCCACGGCGGAGACATCGGCCTCTCTCCCCGGGAGGGCGGCGGCGTCGAGGCGTGGGTGCTCCTCCCGGC
>JBHENW010000150.1:0-4094 GCA_046261875.1 Thermoanaerobaculia bacterium
TCTTGCGACTGCCGCTGCAGGAGCTCGCGCAGCGCTTCGTCTGCCCCTTTGGGCGTCTGTGCAGCGAAGAGCACCGCGAGGAAGAACACGGACAGCGGCTTCCCCATAAAAACCCTCCTGGCGGAATCCTAGTCCCGCCCGAGGTCTCCGCCGTTACGGCAAACCGTACTCCGCGATCGCGAGGGCCCCGCGCGCGTCCGGCAGCGCGCGGCGGCGCCCCCAGAAGCGGACGAACCCGGTCCCCTCCGGTCCGCCGAAACGGCGCGCCCACGCGGCCGCATGCCCGTGCTCGTCGGTCGCCAGGACCTCGATGACCCCCTTCTCCGCGGCGATGGGACCCACCAGCCCGCCGGCAGCCCCCACCGCCGTCCGAGCTCCGTCGCCCGCGCGATGCAGTCCCCTTCGAAGACGTTGTTCTCCTCGATGCCGAGGATGCGTTTGGGTCGCTCGAGGTCGGAGGGCGACTGTTTCGTGATCTGGAACGTCTCCGGGTCGAAGGTCAGGACGAGCGGAATTTGTCCGGGCCAGACGACCTTGCCGCCGGCGTCGAGGTACCGGCGGATCAATGTCCCTCCCGGCTCCGTCTCGTCCACGAGCGCGTGCGGGATGAGGTCCGTCGCGAAGACGACGACGCTCGGCTTGCGGTCCGCGATGCGCGCCTTCAGGAAGTCCGCCACGTGGCGGCGGGTGAGGGTCTCGAAGCTCTCGGCGGCGAGCGCGTCGCGCGGCGCCCGGTCCCCTTCGAAGCCGCGGTACGGGACGCGCATGTCGAAGTACACGGCCCCGATCGAGCCGCGGGGCTTCGCGTCGAGGTCGCCCGCCAGCGCATAGAGATAGCCGTCGCCGCTCCCGACGACGACCGCTCCGTCCACCCAGATCGGCGAGGAGTGGATCGGCCCGGCGGTCGAGAAGGTCCACGCGACCGCGGGCTTGCGCGCCGGGAGGCGGCCGGCGAAGACTCCGTCCCGGTTCGGGCCGCGGAAGCCCACGACATCGGCCGCCAGGACGGGAAGGCTCAAAGGCAGGACGAGCGAGACGAGGAAGACCCTTTTGTATCTCATGCCGGCGATTACGGCCCGGCGATCGAAGCGTTTCGCGCCACGACGCGCATGTCGCTTCATGGCGCACGTATAGTTTCGGCGTGGTCGCTCGGTTCGATTCCTGGAAGGAGATCGCCGCCCACCTCGGCCGCCGGGTGCGCACGGTCCAGCGCTGGGAGAAGGAGGAAGGGTTGCCTGTTCACCGGCTGCCGCACCGCCGGCGCGGCACCGTTTACGCCTGGCCGCAGGAGCTCGACGCGTGGTGGGCGAAGCGCGCCGTCGCCTCGGGAGCGGCCGCAGAGAACGGCCTTCCGCCAGAGCGCCGGCCGCTTTCCGGGACCTTCGCCGTCCTCGCGGTCCTGGCGCTCGCCGTGCTCGGCGTGACCCTCGTGGCCTGGCGCTTCCGGCACGCTGCGGGCGCCGACGACGTGGCGGCGCCGGATCGCGTCCTGGAAGCGCGTTACCTCCTCAACCGCGGCTCGGTTGCCGAGGCGCAACGGGCGCTGCGACTCTGTTCCGATCTCTCCCGCGGGCCGCAGCGCGGCCGGCCGGCCCAGGCGGCGATCCACGAGTGCGCGGCGCACGCCGTCTTCTCCCTGACGCGGAGCGGCGAGATCGACCACACCCTCGGCCTGCGCCGGGCGCGCGCCGAAGCGGCCCATGCCCTCGAGCTCGACCCCCGGCGCCCGGACGCTCTCGGAATCCTCACGTGGACGCGGTTCCTGGAGGATTGGAGCGCGCCGAAGGCGGAAGCCGGTTACCGCCGGAAGATCGCCGTCGATCCGAAAGCCGCCCTCCCACACCATCTGCTCGCAGGCCTCCTCTCCATGCGCGGACGGCACGACGAGTCCATCGCGGAGCTGCGCAGGGCGCAGCGCTCCGCCCCGCTGTCCGCCGCCCTGAACGACGACGGCTGCTGGTTCTTCTTCCGGGCGCGGCGGTTTCGCGAGGCGATCGTCGAGGGGGAACGCGCGCTGCGCCTCGAGCCCGCGCGCCCCGGCGCGCTGCAGTGCGTCGTGGACTCGAAGGCGGCCATGGGCGATCACGCGGGCGCGCGCGACGCCGCGGTCGCGATGCTGCGCTCGCAGTCCGACCCGGCCGCGGTGACCGTGGCCGCCGCGCCGGCGGAGGAGGCCGCGTCACGCCTCGCGCGCCGGATGCTCGAGCGCCTCACGGTAGGACAGGCGAGCCGCCGCGTTCCCGCGATGCCCCTGGCGATGCTCCATGCCCGGCTCGGAGAGCGCGAAGAGGCCATGGCCTGGCTGGAACGCGCCCTCGCCGACCGCGATCCCGTGCTGCTGCTCGTACGGGTCCACCCCTATTTCGACACCCTGCGCGAAGACCCGCGCCTCGAGCCGTTACTGCGCCGCGCCGGGGTCTGAGGGACCGGGCGGCCGCCGGAATCCCCGCCCGCGAAGTAAAGTTCTCCTCGCAACTCCTCATGACACTCGCGACCGGAACCCGGCTAGGGTCTTACGAGATCCTGGCGCCGCTCGGCGCCGGCGGGATGGGAGAGGTTTACCGTGCGCGCGACGGCAAGCTGGATCGCGAAGTGGCGATCAAGGTTCTCCCGGAGTCCGTCGCCGCGGACCCTGACGCGCTCACGCGATTCGAACTGGAGGCGAGGGCGGTCGCGGCGCTGTCGAATCCCCACATTCTCGCAATCTACGACTTCGGGACGCACGAGGGCCTCTCCTACGCCGTCACCGAGCTTCTGGAGGGCGAGACGCTGCGCTCAAAGCTCGACGGCGGTCCGATTTCCCAGAGGCAGGCCATCGACTACGGAGTGCAGATCGCCAAAGGTCTCTCGGCGGCTCACGAGAAGGGCGTGGTCCACCGGGACCTGAAACCCGAGAACATTTTCATCGCAAGGGACGGCCACCTGAAGATCCTCGACTTCGGCCTGGCCAAGAGAGTCGAAGAGGTTTCCCCGGAAGAGGAGACGAGTGGACCGACCGTTTCCGGCCACACGGAGCCGGGCACGGTGATGGGGACGATCGGCTACATGTCGCCCGAGCAGGTGCGGGGGCTTTCCGTCGACCACCGCTCGGACATCTTCTCGTTCGGGGCGATCCTCTACGAGATGCTCTCCGGGAAAAAGGCCTTCCAGAAGGACACCGCGACCGACACCATGGCGGCGATCCTGCGCGACGAGCCGCCCGAGCTGTCGGCGTCGGGACGGAACGTCTTGCCCGCTCTCGACCTGATCGTCCGGCACTGCTTGGAGAAGGACCGGAACAACCGGTTCCAGTCGGCCAGGGCCATCGCGTTCCCGCTCTCAGAGGCATCCGGTCCGACGACGACGAGCGGCGTGCGGCTCGTGGCACCACCGACCGGAAACACGAAAATATTCGCCGCCGTCGCCGCCATCGCCCTCTTCGCCGCCGCCGGTGTCTTTCTCCTGCGGCCGAAACACGGGGACGGGGGCGAGGCCGGAGGGGTGAAGCGCCTGGCAGTGCTGCCCTTCGAGAACCTGGGCGCCCCCGAGGACGACTATTTCGCCGACGGCATCGCAGACGAGATTCGAGGCAAGATGACCTCCTTGTCCGGCCTTCAGGTGATGGCCCGCGGCAGCTGCACGCCTTATAAGAAGACGACCAAGACGCCCAGGCAGATCGCCGAAGAGCTGAATGTCTCGTATCTTTTGACCGCCACGGTACGCTGGGAAAAGAGCGGAGGCACGAGCCGCGTGCATGTGAGCCCGGAGCTGGTGGACGTGACGCGTCCCGACGTTCCGACTTCGAAATGGCAGCAGCCGTTCGTCGCGGCGCTGACCGACATCTTTCAGGTGCAGTCGGACATCGCGACGCGAGTCGCGCACGCTCTGGGCGTAGTCCTTGAAGCGGGCGAGGAGAATCGACTCTCCGAAAGACCCGCGCAGAACCTCGCCGCCTACGACGCCTTCCTCAAGGGCGAGGAGGTCTGGAACAGCGTGGGTGACGATCCTCCCAGTATTCGGAAAGCGCTCGGCTTCTACGACCAGGCCGTAGCGCTGGATCCCGATTTTCTGCAGGCGTGGGGGCGAGTCTCCTGGGCCAACTCGATCTTGTATGC
>JBHENW010000151.1:0-7952 GCA_046261875.1 Thermoanaerobaculia bacterium
ATCTACCACGAATACCCGCACTTCTTCCTGCAGAACAACTTTCCGCCGGTGCCGCGCTGGTACGACGAGGGGCTGGCCGAGTTCTACAGCACGTTCCGGGCGACCGACCGGGAAGCGCGCATCGGCCTGACCGTGGACGAGCATGTGCTCCTCCTCCGGCAGGTGCCGCTGATGCCGATGGAAAAGCTCTTCGCGGTGACCTACGAGTCGCCGGAGTACAACGAAGAGCTCAAGCAGGGCATCTTCTACGCGCAGTCGTCGGCGTTCGTGCATTACCTGATGCGCGGCGAGCAGGACCGAAAGCCACAGCTCAGCCGGTTCCTCCAGGCGCTCATGCCGGCGCTCCCGCCGTCGACGCGTTTCGCTCGAGCTTTCAGATGGAGCCCGTGGATATGCTTTCGGAGCTGCTCCGCTACGTTCGCGGTAGCCGCTTCCTCTACTCGATCTCCAAGTTCAGCGAGATGAAGATACCGACGGAGACGACCTCCGCGCGGGTGGAAAGGTCCGAGGCCCTCGTCCGCCTCGGGGAGCTCCTCATGCAGCTCCAGGAGCGGCTCGGCGATGCCGAGGAGCACTTCCGCGCCGTCCTCGCAGGGGACGCGTCGCACCCGGGCGCGCTCGCCGGAATGGCCGAGATTCGAATGCATCAGAAGAAGGACCGCGAAGCCCTGGAGCTGCTGGGAGGAGCGATGGCCGCGGGCGCCGCCGACTTCCGGTAAGTTACAGGTACGGAAGCCCGCTCATGCTCCGTCTGGGAACGTTGGAACCGCACGCGTGCCATGACTCAGGAGCTCCGTGAAGATCTGCAATCGGCGCGCGCCGCTTTCGGGCAGAGCATCGAGCGCAACCCGGAATTCGCGGAAGCGCGCGCGGCCCTCGGCCGCACCTTTCTGTACGAGGAAGCGGCGGGAACGGCGGCGGGCATTCCGCACCTGGAGGCCGCCATCCGCCGGTTGCCTTCCCGGACCGACCTCGGTCATGGACCTCGCGACGATCTACGAGCGCACCGGGCAGGGAGCGAAGGCGGACGCGCTGCTGCACCAGGCGCCGGGGCCCGAAGCCCAGCCGGTCCTGCAGGAGAAGAAAAAGGAGAGGGAGTTCCAGCGGTCGCTGGCGCGGTTCGACGAGCTCATCGCGAGGGAGAAAGGGGAGGAGGCTCTCGCGCTCATGGAGCTACTCGTGCGCGACGCGCCATCCGACATGAAGCCCGGCCTCCAGACGGAGCTGCTGAACCTCCGCGTCTTCGTGGAGGACATCCGGATGGTGAATCGCTACAACCAGGCGGGCGAGCTGATGGCGAAAGGAAAGTATCCCGAGGCCCTCGCCGCCTTCGAAGAGGTCGCCGCGACCGCGCGCGAGCCGGAGCTGGCGGCGTCGGCACGCAAGCAGGTCGATTGGCTCCGCCGGCGTCTGGGTGAGCGCAAACCAAAACGGCAGGCCCCGTGAAATAGGGGTCCATCGGACCCCGTTTTCTGTCATGGTGCCTTCCACTTCCCTGTCCCGGCTGGTCTTTCTCGTTCTCGCTCTCTCTCTCGGCCGGGCCGCCGCCGCCGGCGCGGAGCTTCCGTCCGCCGAGGAGACGTGGATCCGAGTACAGACCGCCCACTTCACCCTCTACGGCGACGCGAGTGAAGGCAGGATCCGCGACGTCGGTCTCGACCTGGAACGTCTGCGGGCGGTCCTGCTCCGTCTCGGAGGAAACCTTTCCGCCCATACGCCCGTCCCGACCGTGATCTACGTTTTTCGCAGCGACGCGGCGCTGACGCCGTACAAGCCGGTCGTGGACGGCAAGCCGCGGAATCTCTCCGCTTACTTTCTGCCGAGCGCCGACGGAAACGTCATCGCCCTGACCGCCGCCTGGAACAGCAACCCGAGCCCGATCGTGTACCACGAGTACCTGCACTTCTTCATGCGGAACAACTTCCCGCCGCAGCCGCGCTGGTACGAGGAGGGGCTGGCCGAGTACTACAGCACCTTCCGGGCGAACGAGCGGGAGGCGCGGATCGGGCTGCCCGTCGACGAACACGTGGCCCGCCTGCGGCAAGGCTCCCTCATGCCCCTCCGGACGCTCCTCGGCGTGGACGAGGACTCGCCCGAATACGTGGAGCGGTCCCGCCAGGGGCTTTTTTATGCGCAGTCCTGGGCGCTCGTTCATTTCCTCCTGCGCAGTGAAAGCGGGCGCAAGGAGCAGCTCGCGCAATTCCTCGCCCGGTTGCGAGGCGGCCTTCCGGCCGACGAAGCTTTTCGCGCGAGCTTCGGAATGGACGAGCGTGAGCTCCTCGCCGAGCTCTCGAGCTACGTGCGGCGCAGTCGATTCCCCTACATGGTCATCCGGCTGCCCGACCTCGACGTTCCGACAGAGACGCGGGTGGCTGCCATGGATCGCGAGGAGACGCTGCTCCGGCTGGGCGAGCTGCTCGCGAGGATTTCCGGAGAGACCCTGGGCCGCGCCGAGAGCCACTTCCGCGCGGTCCTCGCGGCCGCTCCATCCCATCCCGAGGCGCTCGCGGGAATGGGCTACGTTCGGATGCGCCAGCGAGAAGACGGCGAGGCTGCGGAGTTCTTCCGGCTCTCCCTGGAGTCCGGATCCGCGGATTTCCGGGTTCCGTTCCACTACGGCACGCTCCGGTTGAAATCCCTCCCGATTGCGGGCGGCAGCCTCGGACCGGATGAGCGCGGCGTGCTCGCCGACGCGCGCGGGGCCTTCCGCAAGAGCAGCGAGCTCAACCCGGAGTTCGCCGAGGCGCGGGCGGCCCTGGGGCGGACGTACCTGTGGGAGGAGGGATCGGGGGCCGCGGATGGCATCCCGCACCTCGAAGCGGCCCTGCGGCAGCTCGCTTCACGCACGGACCTCGCGATGGAGCTGTCCAGCCTCTATGAGGCCGCCGGGGAGGAGTGGAAATCGGAGGATCTGCTCCGGCGCATTCTGGGGAGAAATGCCGAGCGCGTCATCGAGCAGAAGCGGCGCAGCGCGCAGTTCCGACGCTCCCTCGGGCAGGTCAACGAGCTGCTCGCGGCGAAGAAAGACGCGGAAGCCCTCGCGCTGATGGAGCGGCTCGTCGGCGGCGCCCACGGGGAGTTGCGCGAGGCGCTCGAAAAGGAGATCGCCCCCCTGCGGCGCGGCGTGGCCCGAAATCTGGCGGTGCGCCGATACAACGAAGCGATGGCGAAGCTGCACGGGCCGGACTACGAGGCGGCGCTGGCCGGCTTCGCCGAGGTCGCGGCCACGGCGGAGGATCCAGAGCTCGTGAAGAAAGCCCGCGAGCGGGTCGCTGAGATCCGCGAATACCTCTCCTGGAAGAAGCGGCAGCGCACCCCCGCCAAGGGCCGTTAGCCGGCGGCCGCCGATATATCCTTCGGCGGACATGACCGCTTTCCACCGCAAGTGTCCGCTCTGCTCGGGCGACCTCGTCCGGTCGCGGACCTATTCCCACGGCTACACCGGCTACTTCTGGAAGAAACCGTGGAAGGTCGGTTTCTTCGCCTGGGGAGCCGAAAAGGTCTATCCGTGGGCTTGCATGGGCTGCGGCGTCGTGCTGCTGTATCTCGAGCGCCTGCCCTCCGTCGCCGAGGAGTTCAAGACCGCCCGCGAGCGAGAGCGGGTCAGGGGAGTCGAGCCCGCGCCGATCGAGCCGTGATCGCGATCGGGTATCTCGACGGTCGCCGGCTCTCGCGGGCCGTGATCGCCGGAGCGAGTTTCGTGGCCGAGAGGGCCGAGCCCCTCAACAAGATCAACGTCTTCCCGGTGCCCGACGGCGACACCGGGACGAACCTCGCGACGACCCTGCAGAAGGTCGCCCAGGGCATCGCGCGCCTGCGCGAGCGGCACGTGGGTCAGATGTCGCGCGCGCTCGCCGACGAGGCCGTCGGAGGCGCGCGGGGCAACTCCGGAGCGATCCTGGCCCAGTTCTTCAGCGGCTTTTCCGAGGGACTCCCGGACCGGCCCCGGATCACCACAAGGGACTTCGGCGCGGCGGTGCAGCGCGCGGCGGATTCGGCGTACGGCGCGATCGCCCGCCCCGTCGAAGGGACGATCCTGACGGTGATTCGCGACTGGGCGCGGCACGTGGCCGAACGCGCTCAAGAGGTCCGCGACTTCGCCCACCTCCTGCCGGATTCGCTGCGGGAAGCCCGGCGGTCGCTGGAAAACACGCCGAAGCAGATGAAAGCGCTCCAGAAGGCGGGCGTCGTGGACGCCGGGGCGCAGGGCTTCGTGTACCTGCTCGAAGGCATCGTGCGCTACGTCCGGGAAGCCGCCCGCGGCGCGATGCCCGAAGCACCCCCGGCGGAAGTCACCGCAGCGGTCTTCGACCGTACGCCCGAAGCGATCCTCTTCCGGTTCTGCACGGAGGCCCTGCTCGAGGGGGAGGGGATCGACCGGGACGGCCTGCGCCGTGAGGCCGCGCTCCTCGGCGATTCCGTCGTCATAGCGGGCGGGCAGTCCCGCGTCCGGCTGCATGCGCACACCAACGAGCCCGAGAAGCTCTTCGCGGTCGCGGCGCGGTTCGGAGACGTCGCGCAGACGAAGGTCGAAGACATGCACGCCCAGCACCAGACCCGGTTCGATCAGAACCGCGCGGAGCGGGTCGGCATCGTGACGGACTCGACGTGCGACCTGCCGGAATCGATGCTCGAGGAGTTCCACATCGGCGTCGTCCCCGTCCGCGTCTATTTCGGATCGGAGAACTACCTCGACAAGGTCACGCTGACGCCGGCCGAGTTCTACGCCCGGTTCTCGGTGACCGACCGGGCGCCGAAGACCTCCCAGCCGCCCCCCGCGGACTTCACGCAGGTTTACCGGAACGTCGCCGTCCACGCGGCGTCCATCGTCTCGGTCCACCTCTCTTCGGCCGTCTCGGGCACCTACCAGGCGGCCCTCGTCGGCGCCCGGACGGTGGAGAACACGGCGTTCGAGCACGTGGACAGCCGCAACGTGACGGTCGGGCTCGGCCTCGTCGTGCGCGCCGCGGCGGAAGCCGCGCGGTCCGGAAAGAGCGCGGCGGAGGTCGCTCAGGTCGCGCGCGAAGCATCCGATCGGGTCCGGGTGTTCATCGCCGTCCCGACGCTCGAACACCTCGTGCGGGGGGGACGCGTCTCGCCGCTGAAGGGACTGATCGCAAAGCTCCTCGGCCTGCTGCCCGTGCTCACCCTGTCGCGCGAGGGCAAGGCGGAGCCGGCCGCGAAAGCGCGCGGTTACGTCGCGGCGCGCCGGAAGATGATGGAGCTGCTCTTCGAGGCGGCGGGGGAGGGGGGGCGGTTCGGCGTGGCGCACGCCGATGCGGCCGAGGCGGCCGACGAGCTCGCGCGCCAGATCCGCGCGCGCTACCCGGAGTCGGACGTGATGATCGTCGAGGTCGGTCCGGCGCTCGGCGCGCACGGGGGACCGGGAGCGGTCGCCGTCGGCGTGCTGCCTCAGGCGCCGGAACGCTCCGCCGGAGCGTGACCCTCCCGGTCTTCACGGTCGGTCATTCCAACCGATCCATCGCCGTCTTCCTGGAGATCCTCCGGGCGCACGGCGTGCGGCGCATCGTGGACGTCCGGCGGCATCCGCATTCCCGCAAGTGGCCGCACTTCGACGCCGGAGCTCTTGCGGAGAGGCTGCGCGGAGCGGGGATCGACTACGTCGGAATGCCTGAGCTCGGCGGCCGGCGCAAGCCCCGTCCCGATTCGCCCCACACGGCGTGGCGCGTGGACGCGTTTCGCGGATACGCCGATTTCATGGATACGCCGGAGTTCCACGGAGCGCTCGACCCGGTCGTCGCCTTGTCACAGACCGAGTCGACGGCGCTGATGTGCGCGGAAGCCCTGCCGTGGCGGTGTCATCGCTCCCTGATCGCCGATGCCCTTCTCGCGCGAGCGCTCCCGGTACGCGAGATCCTTTCCGTCAAGGAAGCCCGTCCCCGGCAGCTCCCTGCCTTCGCCCGCCTGGACGGGGAGCGCGTCGTCTACGACGTCGGGGAGCTGCCCCTCGGCCGCTCGTCGCGCTCGATCAAGAGCTCGGCGACGTAATCGCCGGGCGGGATCGGCTGGCCGGTGGGAGAGGGTGCGATCGACTCCAGCGTGACGCGGTAGCCCTCGACCTCGGCACGGTTCGGATGGAGCGTGGACAGCTCGAAAGGGAAGAGCCCGGAGTTGACCCGGCTCCGCGCGATCCCGAAAGTCCCCCGCGCCTCTCCCGCCTGGATGCAGATCGCGGTGATCGGGCAGCGGCTGTCCACGGTGATCTGGAAGAAACCGATCTCGACCCCCTCCGGCTCGATCCGCGTGGTCTGTCCCGCGCGCAGCGTCACGCGCTGAGCGAAGGGGCCGCGCGGTTCCGTCGGGCCGTCGAAGTCGGAACAGGCGCTCGCGGCGAGGAAGACGGTCAGGACGGCGAGCGGGAGAAGGGCGCGGCGGGCGTGCTTCATGGCGAGGCCCCTCGGACAGGATAACGCGTCCGGCGGCTTCACATTTCCAGGACCCCCTCCCCGACGCGGATGACCCGCCCGCCGACGACCACGCGATTGATTTTCGGTCCAGACATTTGGATTTCGGCGAAGAGAGTCGAGGGACGGTTGATGCCGTGGCCCTGTTCGATCGTCATCGCCGTGAGGGGATGGATGGTCACGGCGCTGTGCGCCACGAGGTAGGCCGCGAGCGCGCCCGCCGCCGCCCCGGCGCCGGGCACCTCCACCGAACCGACGGTGTCGAAGGCGCGCGCGTGCGCGGCGGCGCGGGCATCCTGGGTCTCCTTGCTGAAGGCATACACGAGCGTGGCATCGCGGCCGTCGAGGAGGCGGCGGAGCAGGTCGTACCGGGGACGCACGTTCTCGAGCGCCGCCAGCGTGGAGACCGGCACGATGAGCGTCGGCAGCCCCGTCGAGGCGATCTTGACCGGCTGATTGGTGGCCTGGATGTCTTTCTCCTGAAGCCGCAGCGCCGCCGCGAGCTCGACGACCTCCTCGTCGGGCAGGCGCGGTCCGAACTCCGGCAGCCTCTGCGTCAGGCGCAGCAGATCGATCGAGCCGCCGCGCACGCGCGCTTCCACCTCGAAAAGCCCCTCGGCGCCCTCATGCGCGAGCCGCGTGATCCCCTCCGGAAGCGCCGTGCCGCTCTCGGTCGCATGGACGTAGTGCGCCCCGAGGGCGGGATGTCCCGCGAACGGAATCTCTCGCTCGCGGGAGAAGATCCGGAGACGGAAAGCCGCCTCCCGAATCGAGGCGGGGGCGAGAAAAGCCGTCGCCGCGTGGTCCATTTCCCTCGCGATCCGCTGCATGCGCGCGTCCGTGACACCCTCGGCCCGGGGGAAGACGGCGAGGGGATTTCCGGCGAGTGGCCGGTCGGCGAAGACGTCCACGAGGACGAAACGGAGGCTCCGGTCCGCCGACGGCGCGGTCTCGTCTCCGACGCTCTCCCGCTCTTCTGCGCTCAATGCGGCGGAAGCTCCCGCCGCGCAGCGAGCATCAAAAGGTCGCGTCCTTCCGGGGCCCCTCCGGCTTTCTTCCACTCCGAGACCATCCGCGCGAAAGCGGCGGGGAGCGATTGCCCCTCGCAGGCGCGCGCGAAATTCGCCGCGAGCTCCTCCTCGCCCGGGCTCTCGCCGGGGAGCTGGAGGGCGGACAGACCGCTCGATGCGAGCAGCAAGAGATCGCCGGGAACCGTCGCGGCCCGCGCCGTATGGATCGCCGCGCGATCTTCCGCGGCGACCGCCAGCGGCGAGCCGCCTCGGAAGAGGCGGGGAAGGGGAGCGCCCGAAGCCGCGAGCAGCACGTCGTCCCGCTCCCAGCACGCCGCGACGACCCGGCAACGCGATTCGGCGGCCGCGACACGGGAAACGACGTCACGGGGAGTCGCGGATCGCAGGTGCGGGCGCGCGGCGAGCAGAGCGCGGGCGACCGGACTGAAGGCCGCGTCCGGCGGCTCGGGATGGTCGATGAGGAGCATCGCGAGCCGCCCCCCCGAGAACTCCACCC
>JBHENW010000152.1:0-4765 GCA_046261875.1 Thermoanaerobaculia bacterium
GATCACGAGAGCCCCGAAGAGGGCCGGCAGGTAGAGGATCGAGAAGAGGAACAGCGTGCGGGCCGCGGACGCGGTCCGATTCCAGGCGAAACGCGCGGCGGCCGCGGCGAAGAGGACCCCGAGCGCCGTCGCCGCCCAGAGGTAGCCGTTCCCGGCCGAGGTCAGGAGGCCCGCGAGCAGGCTGGCCGGGAGCAGGGCCGCCGCGTAGAGGAGGGCCTGGCGGCCGGTCGAGGCCCCGTCCGTGTCCGACACCGTGAGCATCGGAAAGCCGCCGCGCGCGTAGTCCTCCCGATAGAGCCAGGCGAGGGCGAGGAAGTGGGGGAGCTGCCAGAGGAAGAGAACGGCGAAGAGCGCCCAGGCCCCCGCCTCGAGCTCTCCTCGCGCCGCGGCCCATCCGATGACCGGCGGGAGCGCTCCGGGCACCGCGCCGACGACCGTGCACAGCGAGGTCACCCGCTTGAGCGGCGTGTAGAGGAGCAGGTAGCTCGCCGCGGTCAGGAGCCCGAGCAGGCCCGCCAGCCATCCGGCGGCGAAGAGGAGCACGAGGCCGGCGCCGGAGATCGCCAGCCCGAAGGCAAGCGCTTCCGAGGGCAGGAGCCTTCCGGCCGGCAGCGGGCGGTAGCGCGTGCGATCCATGCGGGCGTCCGCGTCGCGCTCGGCATGCTGGTTCAGAGCTCCCACGCCTCCGGAGAGGAGCGCCGTCCCCGCGATCATCAGGAGGAAGGGGACCGCTTCGAACCGCCCGTCCGCGCCGAGGGCGAACCCGACCGCGGCGGTGACGAGGACCAGGAAGGTGATGCGAGGCTTCGTCAGCTCGAAGAAGTCCGCGCCCCGCGAAGTCCGTTCCCCCGCCAGCGCGGCGCTCGCGGCGGCATCCCGGACGGCCGCCGATCCGCTCACTCCCACCGTCTCCCCCGCGCGGCCACGGCGGCCTCCGCCGCGCGCCGGGGGCCCCGTCCGGGCTCCGCCACGAGGCGCAGGCCCGGAGCGCGCATCGAGAACAGGCCGACGGCGAGCGTGACGCCCAGCAGCAGCGCCCCCGTCGCCACGTGCGCCGTCGTGATCGCCACGTCCTTGCCGGAAAGGACGGTCAGCGCGCCGAGCGCGATCTGGACGCCGACGAGGCCGCCGAGAAGCAGCGCTCCTTTCCGGAGTCCGGGACGCTTCGATCGGAAAACCTCACGGACGACGAAGAGGACCGCCGCCGCGACGAAGACCGCGCCGACGCGATGGGCGAAGGCGATGGCCACCGGGAAGGAGGAGAGCGGCGGGACGAGGCGGCCGAGCGACAGCGGGAAGTCCGGAATCGCGAGTCCGCTCCGGGTGTGCCGCATCACGGCCCCGACGAGGAGCTGGAGGAAGATCAGGGCGACGGCCGCCGTGGCCGCCCGCCGCAGGGCGGCGTTCTCCAGCGCCCGCCCCCCGCGCCAGCCGGGCGAGGTCACGACAGCGATCGCAACGGTCAGACAGAAGAACGTCTGGGCCAGGCACGCGTGCGCGACGGATACCGGGATCGGCAGAAGGTAGATCACGGTGATGCCGCCCAGGATCCCCTGCGCAATCACGGTCGCCAGGGCGATCCATCCGAGCCGGACGACCCACCGGCGTGGCTCGCGGCGCGCGAGCCAGACCGCCAGGACGACGGTCAGGAGGCCGACGAACGACGCGACGAGGCGATGCCCGTGCTCGAAACGGATCCCGCCGACCCACTGCGAGGGGGGGAACGTGAACATGTTGCGTCCGTAGGTCGTCGGCCAGTCCGGAACGGAGAGTCCCGATTCGGTGGACGTCACGAGGCCGCCCGCCGCGATCAGAAGCAGTGTCGCGCCGGCGGTTGCGACCGCGAAGCGGTGGAGCCCGACGAGGCTCCGGGGCTCATCCGGCATGCGCCTCCACCGGATGCCCGTGGGTCGCCGGCGGCGCGCCCGCGCCGCCGGGCGGCTCGTTCTGCGGCCAGTGGTCGTCGTCTCTCTCAGGGACGCTGTATTCGTACGGCCCGCGATAAACGGTCGGGATCTCGCCGAAGTTCTCGTGGGGCGGCGGGGAGGGCGTCTGCCACTCGAGCGTGTTGGCCCTCCAGGGATTCGGACCCGCGACTTTTCCGCGGCGCATGGAGAGGAAGAAGTTCAGGACGAGGATGATCTGGGCGGCGCCCAGCACGAAGAGGGAAATCGTCATGAACTGATTCATGGGCTGCAGGTTCTTGAAGAGCGAGTACTGGGTGTAGTCATAGAGGCGCCGCGGCATCCCGCGCATTCCGAGGAAGTGCATCGGGAAAAAAACAAGGTTGAACGCGACGAAAGTCAGCGCGAAGTGGATCTTCCCCCACTGCTCGCTCATCATTCGTCCGAACATCTTGGGGTACCAGAAGGTGAGTCCGGCGAATGCCCCGAAGAGCGACCCCCCGAAAAGGACGTAGTGGATGTGCCCGACGATGAAATACGTGTCGTGGATCTGGATGTCCACCGGCGTCGAAGCCATGAAGATCCCGGAGAGCCCGCCGATGACGAACATCGAGACGAACGCGAGGGCATGAAGCATCGGGGTCGTAAAACGGATCGAGCCGCCCCACAGCGTTCCCAGCCAGTTGAATACCTTGATGGCCGAAGGAACCGCGATGACCATCGTGGAGATCATGAAGGTCGTCCCGAGGATGGGGTTCATGCCGCTCTGGAACATGTGATGGCCCCAGACGATCCAGCCCAGCCCCGCGATCCCCATGATCGAGTAGGCCATCGCCCGGTACCCGAAGATCGGCTTGCGGGAGAAGACGGGCAGGATCTCCGAGGTGATCCCCATCGCCGGCAGGATCATGATGTACACCTCGGGGTGCCCGAAGAACCAGAAGAGGTGCTGCCAGAGCAGCGGCTGGCCGCCTCCCGCGTTCTGGAGGGCCTGCCCGGACACCACGAGGCCCGCCGGAAGGAAAAAGGTCGTCCCGAGCGTCCGGTCGAAGAGCAGCATGATCATCGCGCCGGAGAGGACCGGCAGCGCGAGCAGGAGCAGGATCGCCGTGATGAAGAGCGCCCAGACCGTCAGCGGCAGCCGGAAGAAGGTCATGCCCGGCGCCCGCAGGTTGATGATCGTCGTGATGAAGTTCACGGCGGAGAGCAGCGAGGAGAGACCCATGATGAGGAGCGAGATGAGCCAGAGCGTCTGGCCCTTCGGCGTGACGGCCGAGAGGGGCGCATAGGAGGTCCAGCCCCCCTGGGCGGCGCCTCCGGTGACGAAGAAAGACCAGATGATGACGACGGCCGCCGGCACGGCCGTCCAGAACGAGAGCATGTTCAGCGTGGGGAACGCCATGTCCCGCGCGCCGATCTGGATCGGCACGACGAAGTTGCCGAACGCGCCGATCAGGATCGGCATGATCGCGAAAAAGATCATGATCGTCGCGTGCATCGTGAAGAGGGAGTTGTAGAACTCCGGCAGCATCACGCCGCCCGGCATCCCTTCGGGCATCAGCTTGCCCATGAACCCGATCGGCCGCCCCGGCCACGCGAGCTGCCACCGCACGAGGACGGCGAGCAGGCCGCCGACGACGAGCATCGCGAGGCTGTAGAGGAGGTACTGCTTTCCAATGACCTTGTGGTCGAGCGAAAAAATGTACTTGCGCCAGAAGGACGTGGGCTCCGGGTGGACCCCGGGCGGGTGGGCCGCCGGGACCGGCGGAGGTATGGCCGGCCTGGGGATGGTGAACTCTCCGGGTACAGTACTCATGGAGCTCCTTGCGCGTCCGCGGCGGCCTCCGCCGCCTGCTCGGCCAGCCACTTCTGGAAATCCTCCGGACTGTCCACGGTGATGAACCCCTTCATGCGGTAGTGACCGAGTCCGCACAGCTCGGCGCACGCGATCTCCCAGTTGCCCACGCGCGTCGCTTCGAACCAGATGCGGGTCGTCATCCCGGGCACGGCGTCCTGTTTGACCCGGAACTCCGGCAGGAAGAAGGAATGGATGACGTCCTTCGAGCGGAGCGAAATCACGACCGGGCGGCCCACGGGGACGTGCATCTGATTCAACGTGACCAGGTCGTCGGGAGTGCTCAGCCTCCCGTCCGGACCGGGGTACCGGATGTTCCACGCGAACTGCTCCCCGGTGACCTCGATCGCCATCGCGTCGGGCGGCATGGACTGCTTGATCTCCGCCCAGGCCCGCCGGGAGAGGAGCGCGAGCACGACGCAGATGAAGGCCGGGATGATCGTCCAGATCACCTCGAGCCGGTTGTTCCCGTGCGTATAGCGGGCCTTGCGGCCTTCCCGGTGGCGGTACCGGAAGAGGAACCAGACGAGCACGACCTCGACGAGGATGAATATGACGCCGGTGATCCAGGTGATCAGCCAGAAGAGGCCGTCGATCTTCCCGCCAAACGTCGAGACGTTTTCGGGCAGGCGCAGCCAGAACGGGATCGCCGATGCGGCCGCCGGCAGCAGGAGCGCCGCGACGGAGGAGAGCGCCGCCCGGGACACCCGCAGGGGCACGCTACCCTCCGAAAGCGAAGTCCACGGTCTTCGACTCCGTCCCGGAGACGGTCACGTTCTGCGTCTGCGGACCGTACTTCTCGTGCCAGGCCTCGACGACGTAGGTGCCCGCCGGAAGGTTCTTGATCTCGAAGGTCCCCTGGTCGCCGGTCGTCGCGAAAAAGGGATGGTTCAGGACGGCCGCGTAGGCGCCCATCCACCTGTGGACGTCGCACTTGAAGCGTAGCCCGACCTCGGCCTGGTCGAACTTCTTGACGGTCTCCATCCCCTGGAACGGCTGGCCGATG
>JBHENW010000153.1:0-2587 GCA_046261875.1 Thermoanaerobaculia bacterium
CGAGCTGCGGAGGCGCCGCCGAACGGCTCGCCGGGGCCAGATGGGGCCCACGGACGAAGAGGGGAGCAAGAAGCGCTCCCACTGCTCGTCCTACAAGTTGGCACAAGTGGCAATGCCGCGAGCCTCACGGACGGCTGAACACAGCCCCGTGCGGGATTCCCTTGGCATCGCCCCCGTGGGGCCAGGTCTCGTCGTCCATCCGGAAGCCGGGCTCGGCCGCCCCTTTCTCGCGGAAGCGCTCGTCGAGCGTCAGCTGCCCGCTCGCCGGGTCGAAGCGAGCGATCAGCACCCGGTGCTGCATGCTCCCGTAGCCTGTGATCACCACCCGTCGCCGGTCCGCCGAGATCGCGATCCAGTGCGGCACGTCGTCCGACCCGAGCGTCACGCGCGACACCTCCCGCGGGTGGGCCGGATCCGAGATGTCGAGACTCACTACCGCGCTCCAGGCAGGAACCGTAACTAAGTAATAGTTCCCTACGACGATCGGGATCGCGCAGTACGTCCCCTCCTTGCGCGGGAAGGACGTCACCAGGCGCGCACTCGGCGCCTCGCTTTCCAGCCCCTCCATGAGATACAGGCCACAGGCGAAGGTCGAGACGAGGACCGTCCGACCGTCGGCCAAGACCCGCGCTTCGGCGGTCAGCAAGGACTCGCCGCCGGCCGGCCCGTCGGGGAGCAAGATCGTGTAGAGCGGCGCGAGGTCGGACAGGCGCCAGATCTGGAGCTGGCGCGAGGCGGAGTAGTCCGCCTCCATGTCGGTCGTCGTCGTGACAATCCGGTCGAGCGCGGGCACGACGCCCGCGCTGTAGACGCGCGTCTGGGGATCGAGGCCCGGCGTCTCGGCCGAGCTCGAGCGCACGGGCTCGCCGGCGGGCGTCAGCTCGACGAGCCCGCCCGGCGTCATGCCGGCCGGACCGTGCCGTATCTGGAAGGTCGCGAGCACGTTCCCGTCGGGGAGACGCAGGTAGGAATGTGGATGCATGTACCCTTCGACCTCCCCGAACTGCCCGGAGAGGCGCGGACGCATGGGTTCCGAAAGGTCGAAGATGAAGGTCTGACCCGAGCCGAAGCCGCTCGCGAAGAGCTGCCGGTCCGGCGGTAGCTCATGCTCGGTGTGGTGCGGCAAGTTCTGGAGGCCCGGCACCGGAAGGGTGGCGACTAGCCGGCCATAGCGGGTGGAGTCCTCTGTGACGTCCAGGACCGCCAGGAAGTCGGGCTGCATGGAGTCGGCGGACGCGGTCCAGAGGTAGAGGTACTCCGGCGCGGGGGCGGATTGCGCCGCAAGGCCCGCGGCCCAGGTCAACGAGGCCAGGAGGATCGGGAGCGCGAGCCGGGTCATTGACGCCCTGCCTCCGACCATTGGGCATGTGTCCAATGTGCCAACAAGACGTTCCATTCGGCGGTGTTCGGAGTAGGTTGGTCCATCATGTCGATCACGGCTGACTCCTCGTTCATTGAAACGGAGGTTTCCATGCATCGGCAGCTCCTGAGGCTCGCGGCGATCGCGGTATTGGTTCTCTCGGCCTGTACCACGATCGCGAAACGCGAGTATGTCTCTGATCGCATCAGCGTCATCGCGCGCGGGTCGGGCCCGGACGTGATCCTGATTCCTGGACTGACAGGGCATCGCGACGCAGCCTGGGGAGGCGCTGCCGAAACGCTTGATGACCGTTACCGCCTCCATCTGGTGCAAGTGAACGGCTTCGCTGGCGTCGCGCCAGGTGCCAACGCAGAAGGGCCGGTGTCGGCGCCCGTCGCGGAAGAGATCGCACGCTATACCAGGGAAGTGGATCTCGCCCGTCCCGCGGTGATCGGCCATTCGATGGGCGGTACGATCGGCATGATGCTGGCCGCGCGTCATCCCGATGTCGTCGGACGTCTCATGGTCGTCGACATGATGCCGTTCATGGGCGAGTTGTTCGGCCGGGCGGGAGCAACCCCGGAAGGTCTCCGGGGCATCGCAGACCAGACACGCGCCCAGATTCTCGAGGATCCGCCCGGGACCGGCTTCATCGCGCAGTTGTTTGAGGGCATGACACTGGACGCGGAGATGCAGTCGGTGCTCATGCGACACGCGCGAGAAAGTGATCGGCGCACGGTTGCCAACGCCTTCCATGAATTGATCGTGACCGACCTTCGGCCCGAGCTTTCGCGCATCACCGCACCGGTGACCGTGCTTTACGTGCATCCGCCCAACGTGCAGGTCCCGCCGCAGCAGTTCGAAGCCTCGATGGCCCGTCTCTACGCCAATGCGACGAACGCTCGCCTCGTGAAGATCGACGACAGCCGCCACTTCATCCAGTGGGATCAGCCGGCGCGCTTCACGGCCGAGGTAGACGTGTTCATGACGCGGTAACGGAATGGCCGCAGCAAACCTCGATGGGCGGCATCGCCATGTTCATCGTGAGCTACTCCTCGGCAAGAACCCCGCCCATCTGAATGCCCGGGACACGACGCTCGCGTTCGCCTCGCGGGCGCCGCAGACGGACATCGCACGATTGAAGGCACGGATGGGTTGGGAGCTCATCCCGTGGTACACGATCACGGACGACTTCGACGGCGACTTCGGCGTCGACGAGTGGCACGG
>JBHENW010000154.1:0-47122 GCA_046261875.1 Thermoanaerobaculia bacterium
AGCGTGTAGACGATGGTGCCGCCGCGGGATGCCGTGGCCGGACCGGTCTTGGTCAGAACCACGACCGGATCGTTGGGCGGCGGCGGCGCATCCGTCCCGCCCGGCCGGCCGAACACCTGCAGCTCCGCGATGTGCACCTCGTTGGCGCGAGAGCGGAGCACCTGGGGCAGGTCGCCGAAGATCGGCACCAGTCCCGAGCTGGGCGTTCCGAACCGGCAGTCGGTGTCGTTCAGGGGATCGGCGTCCTGCTCCCCCTGGAACGCGGGGTTGCCCGTGCACTGGTTGTGGAGCGCGATGATCCGCACGAACCGGACGTTCGAGCGGGTCGGACCGCTGAAGGTGCGCAGGATGATCTCGGGCGCGACGGGGCGCGGCGGAGCGCCCGGGAAGGCGCTGTCGCCGCTGGTGATCCAGTCGGTGAACGTGAGGCCGTTCTGTGACGTCTGGATCTTGAACTTCCGGAGCGCCGTGAACCGGTTCTGACCCGCCTCCAGGAACGCGCTCACCTGGGCGCGATCGATCTGCCGCGGACCGGCGAGAGCGACGGTCACTTGCGGCTGCTGTACGTTGATCGCCAGGCCGCCGGCCGGCTCGTCCCAGTTGGTCCCCTCGTCGTCGTCGATCAGAGAGGGATGGTTCAAGCCGTCGCCCGACGCCGTGGCGCCCTTCGACAGCGACGCCCAGTTCGTCGGCATGTAGATCGTGATGGTGGGGGTCGTGCCGCCCGTCAGAGCGGCCCGGAAACGGACGTGGCCGTAACCGGGCGCGTTCGCCACGAACTCGTACGTGCCGGCCACGAACTTGGCCCGGTCGTCCAGGTTGTTGGTGCTCGCCGGCGAAGTGGCGGGGGCGTTGGTCGCCGGGTCGGTGTCTGCGATCGGCGAAACCCGCGCCTCGTAGTGGCCCACGTAGATCTTGGCTTTGGTGATCAGCACGTTGCCCTCGTCCGAGGCTCTCGCGACGAACCGGACGTTGGCCTCGGTGTGCAACGGAGACTCGAAATCGGGCCTCGGGTCGATGTCGTTTTCGTTGGAGAGCCTGTTCGTGCTGAACGCGAACTGGCCGAACCCGCGCCGGGCGAAGGCGTTCCAGATCTGGCTCTGGTTCGCTCCGCCGAAGCGCATCACGTCGGCCGCGAGGTAGGCATTCCGAGCGTCCAGCATGCTCGGACCCACCGGCATGAGCAGGTAGGCGTCGTACACGAGCTGGATCCAGCGCCGGTTGCCCGGGCAGTGGTCGGCGGTATCGAGCCCGTCGGCGCACTTCTTCTGGAGCGCCGCGCTCGAAGCGGGATACTGCGCGTTGAACTTGGCGACGAGGGCCTGGCGGAGGTCGTAGTTCACCGCGCTCCAGATCTCCCCGTCCGCGTGCACCTGCCCGCCGGTGATGTCGTAGCCGAGGTCGCTGAAGTTGAGCGGGTTGATGTGCGGCGAGGTGTTGGGGGTGGGGAAGGCGCCGGTGTACGGGTAGTTCATACCGTAGTTCCGGATCGCCCGCTGCTTGTTGCCCGTGGCGTAGGCGCCCACGGAAAAGGGGTTCTCCCCGGAGACGGGAACGAAGCCGTACTCGTTCAAGTACTCGACGGCGTTCATGTCGCCGTTGGACTCACCCATGGCGCCGGCGTGGTGCCCGGTGCGGGTGCCGCCCTTTCCGATCATCCGGTTCTCGATCAGGTGGGCGTATTCGTGTCCGATGATCGCCATGTCGTAGTCGCCGTCCACGCAGGGCGCGTAGAAGGCGCCCGCGAGCGGTTGCCAGAGGTACATGTTCGTGATCGGCCGCACCCCGTCGGGCAGGCTGATCATGTTCGCGTTGTCGCGTCCGAGGTAGCTGGGGAAGCCGCCGTCGGCAGCGCCCGCCTGGGCGTCCCCGATGAGGGAGTCGCCCTGTCGGGTCCTCGGAGTCAGGCCGAAGTTGTCCTCCTGGGCGTTCCAGTTCTCCTCCGTGAAGCCGAGGAAGTAGGACCAGTCATGCATGCGGTTGTGCATCGCGAAGAGGTTCGTCACGGCCGCCGAGATGTCATACCCGACTCCCGGGACGAAGTTGTTCGGGTTGCAGTCGCGGGCGTACCAGTCGTTGGTCCACGGGAAGCTGTAGTTCCGCTGAGTGTCGACCGGCTGGAAGCCGAACGCGCCCGGAGTCAGCGGGCTCGTCCAGGCCTCCCCCGTGCGAGCGTTGTTGCCGCGCGTCGTGTACGTCGGGAGATCCGTCGTCTGGTCGTGGTCCCACGGGCCGCGGGAGGCCAGGTTGCCGACCTCGTAATCGCAGCCGGGCACCGGGTTCCCGTTGATGTTGGCGTCCCAGCACCAGACCTTTCGGATATCCGTGCTCGGGTAGTTCCACGGGTCGGCCGGGAGCGTGCCGAGCCGAGGGTTGGCGGGAAACACCTTCCACTTCGGGGGGTACGGAAACGGAGTCGTGCTCGCCGCGTCGTTGACGACGATGGCACCCGTGTAGGACGTCGGTGGGATCGCGCCAGCGCCGTCCTGGTACTCGCAGACCTGGACGAAATAGTTGCCTACCGGCACCCCGCCAAACGGCTCGTAGTGGATGGCCTCGGGCGATGTGGCGGTGTCCGCGGCCTGCACGAGCGTGGTCCCGAAGAAGAGCTTGAGCACGATGTCGTTGGCGGGCAGATCGGCCGTCGCCGCGACGTCGATCGAAAAGGTGTTCGCCGGCACGGCGTACGGGCCGTGCATCGGGCCGCACCCGCCGTCGGTGGCCGGGAGCGAGCCCATGAAGGGGGTCGCCGTCACGGCCAGGGCGAAGGAGAGACCTTTGGCGAGCTGATGGACGAGACTCTGGCGAAAGAGGATTTCGCCGGTCTGCGCGTCCACGAAGTGCGTGTACGCGGTCGAGACGCCGTCCCGGACGTCGAGCACGATCGTTTCGAACGCGGGGCGCACCCCGTCGGTCGGAGTCGGGAAGGCGACGAGCCGCGCGCGCTGCGGGTGCGAGAAGCCCTCCACGTCGAAGACGGTCCAGGGATCGGCCGTGAGCTTTTCACCCTTCTCGCCTTTGCCCTCTTCCTTTCGCGATGCGGAGACGTGGATGGGGGAGACCGAGCGGCCGACGTCGGCCGCGGCCGCGCTCCATGCGAGCGCGGGAGTCAGACTCGGGGCTCCCGGCGCGGGCTGATCCCCGGCGCTCGAGGAGGAGACGTAAGCGATGTTCCCTCCCGCAATTCCGACGGTGATCAGGCCGTTGTGGCCGGCGGGAAGATCGCCGAACCTCTGCCGGAAGATCAGTACCCGTCCGTCATAGCCGCTCAATTTCGCGTCGTTGAACAGCTCGAGGGAGTCGACCCCCTCGTCGGAGAGACCGAACAGCTCCTTGTTGGCGCGGATCCAGCTCCTGGCCGCCACGACCGGATCGCCGGTCAGGCCCTGCGCGAGGAACTCCCCGTGCCGCATGAGCGATCGCGGCGTCCCGAAAGAATTCCAGGTGACGCTCGCCCCGAGGCTTTCCGCCAGGGCGACCGCCTGCGCCGACGGCGCGACGGATTGGCCCGCGCGCGAGTCGAAGTCCGCCAGCTGAACGGTTTCCAGGGCTCCATCGGACGCGACAAGCGCGAGGGGCACCAGGAAACAGAGCAAGCAGGTGAAGGTTGCGAGTCGCCAGAGATGCAAGCGCCGATTCGAGAGTTCACTTCGGTGATCCATAACCCCTCCTCGTCATCGCACGATAGGAAGCACTCGGGCGGGGTGGAATGAGGAGGACACCTCATTTGGCAGGGCGCGGCCGCCTCATTCCCGTGGGGGGCGCGGCGCCTCGCGGAGGGTTTTAGAGACCTTTTTCGAGGAAGCGGTCCGGCTCGAAGGCCGTCAGCTCAACAGTTTGTGCCTCGCCGCATACCGGACCAGGTCCGGGGTCGAATGGACCCCGAGCTTCTCCATCAGGCGTGTCCGATGGTTATCCACGGTCTTCGGGCTGATGAAGAGCACCTGTCCGATCTCCTTGTTGGTCTTCCCTTCGACGACGAGCTGGAAGATCTCCCGCTCGCGGTCGGTCAGCCGCTCGTAGGGATCCTCCGGCGCCGGCTCGTTGCGCTGGTAAGCCTCGGCGAGCGTCTTGCTGGCGTGCGGCCCGAAGTACGCATTCCCCGCCCGGAGGGAGAGGATGGCGGCCAGCAGCTCTTCGGCCGCCGAGTCCTTCAGAAGGTAGCCGGATGCTCCGGCTTTCACCATCTTGAGCACGTATTCCTCGTCGTCGTGCATCGTGAGCACGAGGATCCGGGTCGCGGGAAGGGCTTCCCGGATCCGGCGCGCCGCCTCGATGCCGTTCAACCGGGGCATGCTGACGTCGAGCACCGCGACGTCCGGCTGCGCGCGCAGGCACTTCTCGACCGCCTCGTGCCCGTCCGCCGCCTCGCCGACCACTTCGATCTCCGGGCTCGACTCGAGGATTCCGACGAGGCCCGCCGCACGATCGTGTGGTCATCGGCGACCAACACCCGCGTCCTCGTCATCCGCCTTCCTCGGCGCCGAGGGGGATCTCGGCTTCGACCGTGGTTCCCTGCCCGGGCACGGAGCGAATCGTGAACCGCCCGTGAAAGAAATGCACGCGATCCCGCATCGCCCGGATCCCGAAGCCGCGGTCCTCATCGCGGGCTTCGAGCAGCGCTTCGGCGTCGAAGCCGGCGCCCCGGTCGTCGATTCGGACGAGCAGCCGGTCGCCTCGCCTCTCCAGCCGGAGGAGGGCCGCCGTCGTTCCCGCATGCCGCGCCACGTTGGTGAGGGCCTCCTGGGCGAGCCGGTAGACGAGCGTTTCGCGGTCCGGATCGAGCCGCTCCTCGAAGCCGTCGGATTCCAGGAGGACGTCGATGCCCGTCCGCTGGCGCATCGTGCGGACGAGCCAGCGCAGCGTCGGGAGGAGACCGAGCTCGTCGAGCATCTGGGGGCGCAGCAGGTGGGCGAGCTGACGGACCTCTCCCAGGCAGCTCTCCGCGAGCTGGCGCGCCGAATCGATCCGCGGGGCGAGCGCGGAGGCTTCCCCTGAGGCTTCCTGCTCGAGGAGCGCGAGCTGGATTTTCAGGGCGGTCAGCGACTGCCCGATCCCGTCGTGGAGGTCGCGCGAGACCCGCGCCCGCTCCTCTTCCTGAGCGCGAAGAACTCCGCGGGAGATCCGCCGGAAGCGCTTCTCGGAGTCCGCCAGCCGCTCGAGGAGGCGCGCGTTCTCCGCGCGAATCCGCTCGACCTGCTGGGCGATCTCGCGGGCGCCGTCGCTCACGAGCGGGCCGCCGCGGCGTTGCGCTGCGCGCCCGGCGTCTCCTTTGCCTCTGCATGGGCGAGCGCGTCGCGGACCGCCGGAAGAGCCAGAAACGAGCGCGACAGATCGGGCGGAAGGGCCGCACGCAGGCGGCCGATCCTTTCCGCGGCGCGGCGGTATGCCTCGGCGGCTCCGGCGGCGTCACCGGACGCGGCGCGGATCCGGCCGGCGACCGCATCGAGGCGATAGAGCCCCGCTTCCCAGCCGGCCTTCTCGGCCACTGCCAGGGCGCGCGCGAGCGTCTCGGCGGCCTGCTTCGGGCGCCCCGCCGAAAGCTCGGCCCGCGCGAGCGCCTCGGCCGCCTCGATCGTCAGCAGCGCGTGGCCCAGCGACTCCGCCTCCGCGAGCGCGGCGCGCAACGGCGCGATCCCCCCGCCGGGCTCGGCGGCGCTCGAAGCGATGCGTGCGCTCAATTGGGAAACCCGACTGCCGCTCTCCCGCGCCAGCGGCAGGGCGCGCGCGAAAGCCTGCCGCGCTCCCGGCAAGTCTCCCTGCAGGAGGCGCATGCGACCCCGCAGGACCTGGAGGTCCGCCGCCTGTTCGCCGTTCCCCGTCTCCCGCAGCCATTGCTCCGCCTGCGCCAGGTGCGCCGCCGCGTCCTCTCCGCGGTTCAGCTCGAGAAGGATCGCCGCCCTCTTGAGCGCGAACTCGGTCATCGCCGTCTTGAAATCGATGCCGCGCGCCGTCGCCATCCCCTCCTCGAGGGATTCCAGCGCGGCCGCGCTACGCCCACGCAGGCCGTACAGGACGCCCAGGTTGCCGAGCGAGATCGCGGTCGCGTCCTTGAGGTCGATCTCGCGGCTCATCTCGAGAGCCTCGAGAAAGGATCGCACGGCCTCGTCCCAGTGTCCCTGCGCCGTCTGGAGGAACCCCATGTTCTGGACCGACAGGACGATGCCGCCCTTCTCGCCGATCCGGCGACGGCGATCGAGCGCCTGCTGCCAGTAGACGAGGCCGTTGTCGTACTCCCCCTGCAGATAGAAGATGTAACCCACGTTGTCATAGCTCTGCGCCATCAGTCGCTCATCGCCGAGCGTTTGCCGCAGCTTGAGGGCCTTCTGGTACGCCTCCAGCGCGGGCCCGTATGCTCCGCGCGCTTCCTCCAGGACCCCGAACGCGTTCCACGCGTCGGAGAGCCCCCGGGTGTCTCCGATTTTCTCGAAGAGCGCACGGGCGCGCTCAAGATCCTCCCGCGCTCCGCGGGTCTTCCCCATGGCCTGATGGATCTGCGAGCGGCTGCGCAGGGTCGTGGCGAGGCCGCGGTCGTCTCGCAGCCGTAGCTGGATCTCCGAGGCCGCCGTGTAGTGCTCGAGCGCGCGGCCATAGTCCGCGAGCTTCTGGTGCGCCGCGGCCATGGCGGCGAGCACGTCCGCTCTCCCCTTCTCGTTCCGCAGCTGGGTCTGCAGAGCCATTGCGCGGAGCAGGTAGTCTTCCAGGGCGCGCTTTGCGTCGCCGTTGATCGTGGCGCTGCGACCCAGCAGGAGCCACCCCCGCGGATCCTTCGGATCCATTTCCACGGCGCGGCGCAAGGTGCCGATCGCGTCCGCGTGATGCCCTTGCGCGGCCTGCGCCGAGGCGAGATCCAGAAGGGGCTCGGTGTCGGAGGGATACCGATCCACCAGCGCGCGATAGTGCTCCTCCGCTTCGCGCGGCTTGCCCCGCAGGAGGGCGACGCGCGCGCGCGCGCGATGGGCCAGCCGGGTCGTCGCCGGGCCCAGGAGGCGCGCCGCCTTCTCGCTGGCGGCCGAGGCTTTCTCCTGGCGGCCCAGGCTCTGGTACGTCTCCGCGAGGCGCTCCAGGGCGGCGGCGAAGTTCGCGTCGGCGGCGACCGCCCGCTCGAAGGCGGGCGCCGCGGCGATCTCGTTTCCGAGGCGCAGAAATCCCCGTCCCTCCTCATACGCCCGCTCGGCGAGCAGGGACGTGGTCCCGGGATCCTGCGGCTCGAGCCCCCCGTCGCCGCGGAATCCGAGCGCCGCATGGAGCTGTTCCGCCAGCGCGGGCACGAGGCGAAAGAGGCCTTCCGGCTCCCCCGCTGCAGCGCCGAGATGGCGCGTCGTGATCTCACCGCCGTCCTCGACCCGCTGGAGCCGCAGGTCCACCTGCACGGCGCGTCCCGCCCGCCGGACGGTTCCCGTCACCAGGCTGTCGACGTTCCACAGGTCGGCGAGCTGCCGCAGGACCCGCTCGTCGTACTGCCCCTGCTCCAGGCGCAAGTCCCGCAGGCTCCGCAGCACCCGAAGCGCATCCATGACCCGGAGCCTTCGGGTCTCGGCGAGCTGCGCCGCGATCATTTCGGCCACACCCGTGCTCGTCCAGGCGAGCTCGGGCTGACCCGTCGCATCCTCCAGCGGAAGCACGGCGAGCGCGTGGAGGGGCGCAACGGAAGCCGGAGCTCGACCGGTAGCGGGAGCGGGCGCGGGCCGTTGCCTCCCGGCCCAGAGCGCAAGCCCGGCTGCGACCGCGAGCGCGACGGCGGCGAGCGATCCCCGCAGGTACCGCGATCGTCCGGCGGCCCCCGCGCTCCGGTCGAGATCCTCGATGAGCTCGCGGGCGCTCTGGTAGCGGCGCTCCCGACTTCGTTCCAGCAGCCGCCTCAGAATCATCCGGATCTTGGGCGATACCCGTGTGCCGGTCGCCGCAATGTCCCGGGGACGGCCGGCGAGACGCTGCGCCAGCATCTCGGCCTGCGAGCCCGCCCGGAAAGGCAGCTCTCCGGCCAGCATCTCGTAGAGGGTGATCCCCAGCGCATAGAGATCGGATCGTCCGTCGACGGGGTCGCCGGCGATCTGTTCCGGCGAGAGGTAGTCCGGAGTCCCCACGACGGCGCCGGCGCGCGTCAAGCCGTCGCCTCCGAGCGATCGGGCGACGCCGAAGTCCGTGATGTAGGCATTGTCGGCCGCATCCACCAGGATGTTGCCGGGCTTCAGGTCCCGATGGACGATCCCGGCCGCATGCGCCTCGTCCAGCCCCTCGGCGACCTGCCGCACGATCGCGAGGGCGCGGGCGGACGGTAACGGTCCTTCCCTTTCCAGGATCTCGCGCACGGATCGGCCATCGACGAAGCGCATCGTGAGAAAGCGGAGTCCCTCGTGCTCGCCGATGTCGTGGATGCGGACGACGTTCTTGTGGCTGACCTGCCGCGCCAGGAGCAGCTCCGAGCGGAACCGTTCGAGGACGCGCGGATCCTTCCCGAGGTCTTCGCGCAGGACCTTCAGTGCCACGTCGTCGTCGAGCTCCTCGTCGCGCGCGCGATACACGACGCCCATGCCGCCGACGCCGGCCAATCCGATTATCCGGTATCGCCGCCCGACCACCGTCCCGGGACTCAGCCGATCGAGTGCTTCGAGGTTCGTGACCGTCGGGCGAGGGGAGTCGCCCATCGCGGAGCTCGTTCTCGGATCCGTGGGAGGAGAATCGAGGTCGTCCACTGGGACCGTCAGTCGGGCGCTCGGGCGGCGGGCGGCCGCCGCCGGCTCACCCTCCTCCCCGGGCGGCGGGCAGAGGTCCTCTGGCGCTCCGGCTCATATGCTCCACGCGGTGCGTCAGCTCGCTCAGGAAGCCGGAGGTTTCGGCCGGCTCCACGTGGCCGGGACGGGAGAGCAGTTCGCGGATCTGGCGGTCGATCCGCATACCGGCCACGACCAGACCGGCATGGTTCGCCAGGGCTTCGAGGATCTCGAGGTCCAGCTCCGTGAATAGGCCTCCGCTCTTACGGCCATCGACGTAGATGAGTCCCAGGAGGCGACCGTCGACGACCAGGGGCACGCACGCCAGCGCGCCGATCCCCATGTCCACGACGCTCGGCCGATGTCCGAGCAGCGCGTCGGCCCGCGCGTCGGAAGCGACCAGGGGCTTTCGGGTGTCCATCACGTGACGGACCGCCCCCCAGCTGCCGTCGAAGCGGCCGTCGAGCGTGTCCCTCCCGGCGAAGCCCGCGGCGACCTCCGCCTTCAGCCGCCCGTCGGGCGACAGGACGAGAACGAACCCCCGCTCCGCGCCGACGACGTCCAGCACGGACGCGATGAGGCGCCGTAGCAGCAGTGCCGGGTCGGTCTCGTTCGTGAGGCTCCGCTGGATGTCCGCGGTCGTTTGAAGGCGCGCGGCGCGCGTCTCGCGGAGGGCGCGGGCCTGCTGCTCGGAGATCAGCTCGTAGCGCCCGAGCAGACCGCCGAAGCTGATCCAGTCGCCGTCGGCAAGCGGAGATCCGTCGGCGCGCGCGCCGTTGACGAATGTCCCGTTCTTGCTCCCCGCGTCCGCGAGCGACCAGGCGGTGCCGTCCCAGCAGAGGAGGGCATGGCGCCCGGAGACCCTCGGGTCCTGGAGGAGGACGTCGCTGTCGGCGTCCCGACCGGCTCTCAGCTCGTCTTCCGGCGGAAGGACCCAGTGGCGCGAAGCGCCGCGCGATGGGTAGAGCGTCAGTTTTGCCGGCACTCCGGGATTCTCGAACGTCCTACGGCAACGCCGGCTGATTCGACTTCATCTGGAGACTGAACTTGAGGGTGTCGGCGGACGCCCGCAGGAGGCCCGCCACGTTGACCAGCGTGCTGTTGGCGCGGTAAACGTCCGGTATCGCGGCGCCGCTCTGTCTTTTGAGCTCTTCCGCGAAGGCGTCCACCGCGTTGATCGCGGCGGAAAGAGCACCCGCCTCGTACAGGCCCCGAGCGTTCGTCAGCCGCCCCTGCAGATCCTGAAGAACGGGTGACGGGATCGCCCCGGCGTTCGCCGTCAAAGCGTTCTGGATAGCGTCGAACTTCGAGGCGATCACGGCGTCCGCGGGCCGCGTGTCGGTCACGATGATGAAGTCGGAATAAGCGCCCGTCCCTCCTCCCGCGCGGACGCTGCCCATCTCGAGGAAGCCGGTGATGTCCTGGAAAGCTCCGGACCCCTGGGGAGCCTTGAAGAGACGCAACGGAGAATGGGCTCCCAACACCAGGTTGTGGGTGTAGATCGACACCTTGCTGACACCGGAGAAGGAGAGCGCGCTCGAAGCGGTCGGCTCGATGCGGACGAGGACGGGAAAACCGGCCGGGATACCGACGAGACCCCCCTCGGGGAGCCGAGCCACAAGGGCCGGATCCAGCGGGTCGACGAGGGCCGCGGAGAGGGCGAGACTGTCGGGGTTCAAGCCGACGATCTGCTCGAACTGGATCGACAGCTCCGCTTCGATCCCTCCGGGCAGCTGGATCTTCGCAACCAGTTCGTTGCCGGTGATGCGCGGCTCGAGCGCCGGCTGCGCGCCCGCCGGCGCCGCGAGCAGAACGAAACACGCGGCGACGAGGAAGAGTGTCGCACGCCTCATAAACACCTCCGGTCCGGCCGACGATCGCGCGATGTAGCAGGGGGCCGGGGCCCCCGCCCCGCAGCTTGACCGGCAAGCCTAGTCCCGCGAGCCTTCCCGGGTCAACTGGCGGAGCGGGCAAAGACGCGCTGAGCCGGGCGCTTCGGAGCTACCGGCAATACCTCTCGACGCACGCCAGCAGCCTCGCCGGGCTGACCGGCTTGCGGAGAAAATCGGCCACTCCCGGCGCGTCCGGGATGGCCCCGACGCCGGAGAGGAGCACGATGGGGATGCGGGGGTGGTCGGGGACGCTCCGCCACTCCTGCAGGAATTGCCAGCCGTCCACCCGCGGCATCATCAGGTCCAAGAGGATCATCGCGGGGGGGTCGCCCTGCGCGAGGCGGTCGAGGGCCTCCCTTCCGTCCCGGGCGGTCTCGACGCCATAGCCGCTCTCCTCGAGGGTCTGCCGAAGCCCCCCGGCGAGCGCTTCGTCGTCTTCGACGATGAGGACCGTCCGGACGACCCGCTGCGTGCTTTCATCGCGCCCATCTCCCAATCGCGTCACTGACTCTTCTCCTCCGCCGAGGCCGCGGGAAGCCTCCTCCAGCGCGTCGCGGAGATCCGCCGCGGACGCGAAGCGATCCGAAGGCTTCTTGCGCAGGGCCTGTTCCACGATCTCGACGATCCGGGAGGGAACCTCCGGGGCAACGTCGGAGAGGGGGTCCGGCTCCTCCTTGACCACCATCTCCAGGCGCCGGAAGAGATTCTCGCTTCGAAAGGCCCGGCGGCCGCTCAGGAGCTCGTAGGCGAGTGAGCCCCAGGAAAAGATGTCCCCGCGGCTGTCCACGGGGTCCCCGCAGACCTGTTCGGGGCACATGTAGGACGCCGAGCCCATCGTGATGCCCGTCTTCGTGATGTCCGTCGTTCCATCCTGGAGCTTGGCGATGCCGAAGTCCATGATCTTGACGGAGCCGTCCGGCAGGACGCGGACGTTGCCCGGCTTGATGTCGCGGTGGATGATCCCTTCCGCGTGCGCGTGCGCCAGCCCGGCCGCCACACCGGTGAGGATCTTGAGCTTCTCGTCGATGGAGAGCGGCTTACCTTCCGTCATGCGGGAGTTCAGGTCGGACCCCGGCAGGAACTCCTGGACGAGGTAGGGCCGCTCCTCTTCCTCCACGACCTCGATCACCCCAACGACGTTGGGATGGTTCAGCCGGGAAGAGAGTCGCGCCTCGCGCAGGGCGCGCGCCCGGCTGTCGGGGTCCCGGATGTCACAGGTCTTGACCGCGACCTCGCGGCCGTCGCGGGAGTCCACGGCGCGGTAAACGCTGCCGAAGCCTCCGCTGCCGATCTTCTCGAGGATCTCGTACCGACCGATGCGCGGGGGCATCGGCGGCAGATCCTCCTTCTTCTTCCCGAACACGGGCGGGAACCGGAGCTTGGCCGTTTCAGTCGCCCGGCTGCGTCGGGTCGAGGGTCGCGAGGAGGTCCCGGAGGTCGTCGGCGTGCTCCTCCTCGTTGGCCAGGATCTCCTCCATCAGACGCCGGGACGTGATGTCGCCGTCTCCGAGGAACCGGACGATCTCTCCGTAGGATTCAATGGCGATCCGCTCCGCGATCAGGTCTTCGCGGATCATGTCCACGAGGGTTTCCCCTTCGACGTACTGGGCGTGGCTGCGGGAAGCCAGCCCCTCCGGGTTGAAGTTGGGCTCCCCCCCGATCTGGGTGATCCGCCCCGCGATGCGGTCCGCGTGGCTCTGCTCGTCGTTCGCGTGCTCCAGGAATTCCTGCGCCACGGCCTGCGCGTGAATCCCCGTCGCCATGAAGTAGTGGCGCTTGTAACGGAGCACGCACACGATCTCCGTGGCGAGGGCTTCGTTCAGAATGCGGATGACGGTCTCCCGGTCCGCTTTGTATCCCTCCGTGACGGCCCCGCGCTCGATTTGGGTGCGCGCCCGGCGGCGGATCTCCTCGATGTCCCTGATGAAGTAGCCCGGCCGGGCCGGCTCCCCCTGGCGGCGCTCGCGAACCGGGCGCTCGCTCTGCGACGCCGGAGAGATCGCCTTTCCTCCCTCGCGCCGCTGCGCTGTCCGGCGTTCGACGTTGATCTCGGTCATTTCGCGGTCCTCCCCATGAGCGCGGCAGACGCTTTCGATCAGATCAAAAAGAGTTTTGACGTTGCAAGGAGAGCGGCCAAAAAAAATCGGGGGCTTTCGCCCCCGACGTGAGTGGACAGGGAAAGAAGCTCAGTAGCGGTCCCGGCCTCCGCCGTAGCCGCGGCCACCGCCGCCGCCCCCGGTCTTTGGCCGCGCCTCGTTGACGGTCAGCGCGCGCCCGTTGAACTCCTGGCCGGAGAGGGCCTGGATCGCGGTGCGGGCCTCGCCGTCATCGCTGAACTCGACGAATCCGAAGCCCTTGGACCGCCCGGTGTCCCGGTCGGTGATCACGGCGACGGAATCGACGGTGCCGTACTGAGAGAAGAGGCTCCGAAGATCCTCTTCACTGGTGCTGTAGGGAAGGTTGCCAACGTACAGTTTCATCGAGACAGAATCCTGTTCCGGCGTCTTATCTCCGACCCCGTCGCGCCGATCGCCGAAGCCGACTTCCCGTCACGATCTCGTCGGATTTCCGAGCCACGCAGGATTGCGCGCAGAAGGCGAGCGATTCGAGAAGGCCCGTAGTTTACGGGAATCCGGGCCCGGATGCAAGCGGGGCGAGGGCCGCCGGCGGCTATCTCCGGACGTCCTCCAGGGCCAGGCGCACGAACTTGCGGGTCATCTCGCGGCGCCAGAGGAAGGAGTAATCCGTGTTGTCCATCGGCCGCGAGGGCCCGCCGGCCGCCTCCGCCGCCGCCGCGGTCGCTCCTTCATCGAGCGGCCGTCCGATCAGCGCCCGCTCGGCGGCCTCCAACCGGAGCGGCGCCGACGCGACGCCGCCGAGGACGAGGCGGGCCGCCGAGACGACGCCGCCTTCGGCGAGGACGGCCGCCCCGACACTGAGCACCGGGAAATCGAACGACCCCCGGCGGCGCAGCTTGCGGTAGCTCGCCCGCCATCCGCCGGGCGACGGAAGCCGGATCTCCGTCAGCAGCTCGTCGGGCGACTTCGTGAGGTAGTCGATCCCGTCGTTGCGGTAGAGCTCCTCCACGGCGATCTCTCGCTCCCCGCGCGCAGAGACCAGCACGGCGCGCGCCCCCATCGCGATGAGCACGGGGACCGAATCGGCCGACTGGACCGCGAGGCACTTCGGCGAGCCCGGCGCGACCCAGCAGATCCGGCCGTCCTTCTTCATGCAGAAGTCGATCGCCTGCCGCCACTCGTAGTTCTGGTCGTAGTAGTTGCAGCGGGTGTCGAGCATCAGGTTTCCGCCGATCGTGCCCATGTTGCGCAGCGGCGGGGTGGAGATCTCGGCGACGGCGTGGGCGAGCGCCGGGTAGTCGCGGCGGAGCCGCGGGTCGTTTTCGACGTCCGAGAGCAGCAGGCCGGCCCCGAGCGCCGCGCCGTCGGACGGGAAGCGCGTCCCGCGCAGCTCGGGGATGCGGGACAGCGCGACGACGGCCGCGGGGGTCTGCTGGCGCCGCTTCATGTTGGGATAGAGGTCCGTGCCGCCTGCGACGAAGGCGCACTCCGGCCCGAGGTCCGACTTCATCGCGATCGCATCGCCGAGGGTCCGCGGAGAAAAGTACCGGAAGCGGGGAAGGCGCATCATCGCGTGGCCCCCCCGATGGTCGTCGTCTCCCCCCGCGGCCGCACGCCTCCCGCTTCGGTCGCTTCCGCCGCGATGGCCTTGCCGTCGCCGCCCTCGGCCGGGGTCGGCACGCGGAGCGGCTCGGGATACGGAACGGCCGGAAACACGACCGGGCCGACCCGCGCCGGCTTGCCAGCCGCCCTCGCCTTCAACGCGCGCAGCACTTTCTCGGGCGTCGCGGGGATCTCCTCCACGCGCACCCCGACCGCGTCATAGATCGCGTTGACGACCGCGGGCGGGATCGGTAGCAGCGGCCCTTGTCCGACTTCCTTGGCCCCGAAGGGGCCGTTCGGATCGGGGTCTTCCACGAGGAAGGTCTCGACCTCCGGCATCTCCTTCGTCGTCGGGCTCTTGTACTCGAGGATCGAAGGGAACTTGTGGACGAGGTTGCCGTTCACCCCCGCCCGGTAGGCCATCTCCTCCATCATCGCTTCGCCCAGGCCCATGTACACCGAGCCCTCGACCTGCCCCACGACGAGGACGGGGTTGATGCACTTCCCGACGTCATGCGCGATCCAGATCTTCGGGACCGAGTAGATGCCGGACTCGGGGTCCACGTCGACTTCCACGACGGCCGCCGAGTAGGAGTACGCGGGGGAGGGCCCGACGCCGGCGCCGCGATACCGTCCGGCCGAGGGCGGGGGCGTATAGGAGCCGACCGTTCCGATCGTCCCGTGCTTCGCCTCGGCAAGGACGACCGCGTCGGCGAAGGCCATCCCGCTCTCCGGCGCCTCGACGTCGAAGACCCTCCCCTCCGCCATTCCGATGCGCGCGCCGGGGATCCCGAGCCTCTCCGCCGCGGCCAGAACGAGGAGCTCTCGCGCGCGTTCCGCCGCCTGGATCGCCGCGTTGCCCGTCATGAGCGTGACGCGGGAGGAATAGGAGCCGAGGTCCACGGGGGTCAGGTCCGTGTCGGCCGTCACGACCCGGATGTCAAAGGGATCGATGCCCAGCACTTCCGCCACGATGTAGGCGAGGATCGAGTCGCTCCCCTGCCCGATGTCCGTCGAGCCGCAGAAGACGGTGACCCCGCCGCTGCGGTCCAGCTTGAGCTGCACGCCCGACTGCGGCATCGCGTTCCAGTAGATCGGAAGGCCGGCCCCGCAGATGTAGGACGAGCAGGCGAGGCCGAGCCCCCGGCCGAAGGGGAGCTTTCCGCGGCGCTCTCTCCACCGCGACGCCGCGACGACTTTTTCGATGCAGGGAGCGAGCCCCATGGAGCCGACCCGCAGGAAGTTGGCCGTCAGCGAGTGCGGCGGCTGCAGGTGCGCGAGGCGCATCGCAGCCGGGTCGAGTCCGAGGTCGCAGGCGATCTTGTCCAGCTGCGCCTCGATGGCGAACCGCGGCTGCGGCGTCCCGTGGCCGCGTTTGGGGCCGCACGGAGGCTTGTTCGTGAAGACGCGGGCGCCGTCGAAGCGATAGGCCGGGATCTCGTAGGTGACCGTCTGGAGCGCGCCCGTGTAATAGGTCGACGCCACTCCGTAGGAGCCGTAGCCGCCGCCGTCGAGCACGCTCTGGAAGTGCATCGCGGTGATGCCGCCGTCCTCGGCCACGCCGGTCTTAACGCGCATCAGCGTGGGGTGCCGGCCGCGGTGGCAATAGAAGACCTCTTCGCGGGTCAGACAGATTTTCACGGGCCGCCCGGTCACACGCGAGAGGTGGGCGACGACGATCTCGTGGTTGAACGGGTCGGACTTGCCGCCGAAGCCGCCGCCGTTGGGGGTGGCGATGACCCGGATCCGGGCGGCGGGCATCTCGAGGACTTTCGCGAGGGCGCGGTGCACGTAATGGGGGGTCTGCGTCGAGCTCCACACGGTCAGCTTGCCGTCGGGCCCGTAATCCCCCACGGCCGCGTGCTGCTCCAGCGGGAGGTGCGTGTTGCCTTCGAAGAAGAAGAGGTCTTCGTACACGCGATGCGCGCGCGCGAAGCCCGCCGCGACGTCGCCGAACTCCATCGAGACGAGCTTGTGGAAGTTTCCGCCGTCGCCGTAATCGTGGATGCGGGGCTCCGGCGTTGCCGCCGCCTGCTCGATGGATCCGATTGGAAGGAGGTCCTCGTAGACCACTTGGATCGCGTCGAGCGCGTCGAAGGCCGCGTCCTCGTCCACCGCGGCGACGGCGGCGATCGGGTCGCCGACGAAGCGCACGCGGTCGAGGCAGAGGGCGTGCTCGTCCTGTGAGACCGGCAGGATCCCGAAGGGAATCGGCAGATCCCGGCCGGTGGCCACGGCGACCACGCCCGGCGCGGCGAGGGCGCGGCTCGTGTCGATCGAGACGATGCGCGCATGCGCTCTCTTCGAGCGGAGCAGCTTGCAGTGGAGCATCCGCGGCAGGAAGAGGTCGTCGGCGAACCGGGTCGCGCCCGTCACCTTGGCCGCCGCGTCCACCTTCGGGTAGGGCCGGCCGACGACGCGGGTGCGCGGCCGCGTCATTTCGGTTCCCGAAAAACCGGCAACAGACCGCTCTCGTCGAAGTCCGAGCCGTAGAGCGCTTCCCGCGCCGGTTGCGCCGGCTCGCCGCGCATCCACGCCGCCGCGAGCTCCACGGCCTCGAAGATCTTGATGTAGCCCGTGCACCGGCAGAGGTTGCCGGCCAGCGCCTCGCGGATCTCCTCCCGCGTCGGGCTCGGCCTCGCGTCGAGCAGGGCGCGCGCGGTCAGCAGGAAGCCCGGCGTGCAGTATCCGCACTGCGCCGCTCCGAGGTCGGCGAACGCCTTCTGGAGCGGGTGCAGCCCGCCCGGTCCCGCCATCCCTTCGATCGTCTCGACGGAACGTCCTTCGCACTCCAGGCCGAGGAGAAGACAGGAGAGCACCGGCTTGCCGTCCACGAGCACCGCGCAGGTGCCGCACTCGCCGAGCTCGCAGCCGTGCTTCGTGCCGGTCAACGCCAGGTCTTCGCGGAGGACCTCGAGCAACGTCTTGTGGGGGGCGAAAACGGCCTCGACCGGCTCGCGGTTGAGGCGGAAGCCCACGTGGGACTTGGAGCGCTCGCCGGGGGAAGAAAAGTCGCGGGCGGCGGACATGTCGGACACTGTAATCCTCTGAGGGAGGGAAAGTAAGAACGGTTTTGCTGACCGACCGGTCAGACAAGCGGAATGTGGCTTGTTGCCTTCCGAGCCGTCTTGCTAACTCTTCACGCCTCACCCTTTGCGGGTTCGGGCCGCCGCAACCGTAGCTTTCGTTCGCTCGGGAACCTGCTGACGCATCGGCTCGCGGCTCGCCCAAAGGGGCTCGACCGCTCGCCTGGTCCCTCGCTCACTCTCGCGTGCACAAAGGGATAACGGCGCGCTTCCCAGGGAAGGAGAAGGAGGGCCCGTCCGCAGATGATGAAGGGGAAGCCGCGGAAGAGAACCTCCTCCGCGACGCCGTGCTGCGCGAAGAGGCCCGGCAAGACCGTCAGCCAGTCGCCGCGCAGCGGCACCGGCGCGCCCAGAACGGCGCGCGGACTGCCGAACCGCAGACCCAGCGCGCGAAACGCTTCTCCCGCGGGACGTCGGTACAGGACGACTTCCAGAGACCACGCCAGGGCGACGACCAGGGCGCAGAGGATCCAGCCGCGTTCGCCGCGCCCGCTCCGGAGAGCCGCGCCCGCGCGGTCGAAGACCACGAAGATCGCCAGGAAACCGGCGATGAGAAGGCCCACTCGCTCCGGCCGGGGTTCCGCTAGGCTTGCCGGATGCACATCCAAACGCTCGCCGTTCACGCCGGTCGCCATCTCGACCCCCAGACCGGCGCGATCGCGCCGCCGATCCACCTCTCCACGACGTACGAGCGCGACACGGAGAACCGTCTCATCGGAGAGTACCAGTACATCCGGGAAGGCAACCCGACCCAGACGCTCCTCGAGGAGGCCCTGGCGGCGGTCGAGGGAGGCGAATCGGCGCTCGTCTTCGCCTCGGGCATGGCCGCCGGCGCCGCAATCCTGCAGGTCCTCGGCCCCGATTCGCGCATCGTCCTTCCCGACGACGCTTACTACGGCTACCGCGTCGCGGCGACCGACTTCCTCGCGGGATGGGGCGTTCGCACGGAGTTCGTCGACATGGAGGACTACGGCGCCTTCGCCGCGGCCGCGCGGGGCGCGCAGCTCGTCTGGCTGGAGACCCCCTCGAACCCGCTCTTGAAAGTCGTGGATCTCGCGGGCGCGATCGCGGCGGCGCGGGAAGCGGGCGCCGTGACGATCGTGGACAACACGTTCGCGACCCCTGCGCTCCAGCGGCCGATCGCACACGGCGCCGACCTCGTGCTCCACGCCGCGACCAAGTACATCGGGGGGCACAGCGACGTCCAGGCCGGCGCGCTCGTGTTCGCCCGGCGGGGCGAGCTCTTCGAGAAGGTCGAGCACGCGCGCCACATCCTCGGCGGCGTCGCGTCCCCGTTCAATTCCTGGCTCGCCCTGCGCGGACTGCGCACCCTCCCCTGCCGGATGGAAAAGCATTCGGACAATGCGGTCGCCGTCGCGAGCGCGCTGGCCGGCCACCCCGAGGTCACGGCCGTCCACTACCCCGGCCTTCCCTCGCACCCGGGCCATGCGATCGCGAAGCGCCAGATGGCGGCGTTCGGGGGAATGCTCTCCTTCCGGGTCCGGGGCGGGCGGGATGCCGCGGTGGCGGCCGCCGGCCGCGCGAAGCTGTTCACCCGGGCGACGTCACTGGGAGGTGTCGAGAGCCTCATCGAGCACCGCGCCACGAGCGAGGGCAAAGCATCGAAGGCGCCGCCGGAGCTGATCCGCCTCTCCGTCGGCCTCGAGCATCCCGACGACCTGATCGCGGACCTGCGACAGGCCCTCGGCGGCGCCTGACGGGGAATCACAGCGAGGGGGATTCGCCGACGACCAGATCCGGAGAGTTCCTGAACTCGCACGGCGTCGGCCGCTTTTACCGCAGGGGCCTCCCGCCCCGGGGGACCTTCCTCGCCCGCGGAGGCTTCAGCTCCTTGCCGGCGTTCCCTGCGGAGCCTTGCTTTTTTCCTCCGAGATCCAGGCGTCCACGCGCTTCTCCAGGGGGTCGAGCGGCAGCGCGCCGCCCAGCAGGACCGCGTCGTGGAAGCGGCGGACGTCGAAGCGGTCGCCGAGCTCGCGGGTCGCGCGCGCGCGCAGCTCCTTGATCTTCAGCTCCCCGATCTTGTAGGCGAGGGCCTGGCCGGGCCAGACGATGTACCGGTCGATCTCGACGGTGATGTCGTGCTCGGTCTTCGCCGTGTTGGACTTCATGAAGTCGATCGCCTTCTGGCGGTCCCACCGCATCGCGTGCATCCCCGTGTCCACGACGAGGCGCACCGCGCGCCACATCTCGTAGGTGAGCTGGCCGAACTTGGAGTAGAGGTCCGTGTAGAACCCCATCTCGTCGCCGAGGCTCTCGGAGTAGAGGCCCCAGCCCTCGACGAACGCCGTGAAGCCGAAACCGTGCCGGCGGAACTTCGGCAGGTCTTCGAGCTCCTGAGCGAGAGCGATCTGCAGGTGGTGCCCGGGCACCGCCTCGTGGATCGCCAGCGCCTCCATCTCGTACTTCGGACGGGTCTCGAGCCTGTACGTGTTCGCGACGAAGTAACCCGGCCGGGCGGCCTCGCGCGAGCCCTGGCGGTAATAGGCGGTCGTAGAGGTGGGCGCCTCGAATTCCGGCGTCGGGATGACACCGTAGGGCAGTCGCGGCAGCGTCCAGAACATTTTCGGAAGCTCCGCGTCGACCCGCTTGCAGATGTCGCGGTATCCCTCGAGCAGATCTTCGGCGGTCTTGTAATAGAAGCGCGGGTCGGTTCGGAGGAACCGGGTGAAGTCGTCGAAGCTGCCCTCGAAGCGGACCTGCCGGATGATTTCCTCCATCTGCTTCCGGATCCGCGCCACCTCGGACAGGCCGATCTTGTGAATCTCCTCCGGAGTCCTGTTCGTCGTCGTGTATCGCTTGACCTCGTGCGCGTAGAACTCCGCGCCGTTGGGCAGCGCCCAGGCCCCGATGTCCTTGCGGGCGGCGGGGAGATAGGTCCCGGTGAAGTATCCGTGAAGCTTCCGGTACGCCGGGATGACGTCCCCCGCGATGCGCTTGCGGGCCTCCGAGCGCAGCGCCTCGCGCTCCGCTTCGGGGACCGCTTCCGGGAACTTCTCGAAGGGCTTCCAATGCACGCTCTTTTCGGGAGCTTCGTGGACCTGCTCCTTCATCGAGGCGGGCACGTCGCGAAGGGGGACGGCCGGGAGGATCCAGCCCGTCTGACGGCCGCGCTCCATCAGGGCGATCGTCTGGTCGATCGCTTTCGGAAAGGCCGCGAACCGCGCGAGGTAGTCACGGTAGTCCTTCGCGGTCCGAAACGGCGCGACGGTCGAGAGGATGGCGAACTCCTGGTGGATGCCGGACTGCTGGTTGATCGGGTCGAGCTCGCTCGGGAACCGGTCGCCGGCGATCGACGTCTCGAGCTGCCGCACGTAGAGGTCGTAGGAGAGCTGGTCCTCGGCGGACAGGCTCGCCCGGTCGATCGCTTTCAGCCGGGCGAGCGTCTCCCGGCGGCGGGCCTTGCGCCGCGCGATCGCTTCGGGCGACAGATCCGTGAGGCGGTCGTTGTAACGCCGGTCCCCGAGATAGGTCGAGCCCTCCGGGAACTCCTCGAGGCCCCACTCCCACTCCGCCTCGAAGAACTCACGCAGGGTCTTCCCGGCGTCCGCCGGCGCCGCGGGCGCCGCGGCGAAGACGGCCGGTGCGAAGAGAACCAGGAGCATCGCGGTCAAACGCATGGGAAAGCTCTCCTGCTCAGGCTTCCGCGGCCACGGCGCGCGCGGTCGCGGAAGGAAACCGCAGCTCTCTCTCCGAGCGCGCAACGAAAGTTGCGCACACGAGGTCGCCGACGACGTTGACCGTCGTCCGGCACATGTCCAGGAACCGGTCCACACCGAGGATGATGCCGATGCCTTCCGGAGGGATGCCCACAGTCTGGAGGACGATGACGATGAGCGGGAGGGAGCCTCCGGGCACGCCGGCGGTCCCGATGCCCGCGAGAATCGACATGACGACGACCGTGATCTGTTGTCCGAGGGAGAGGTCGATTCCGAAGACCTGGGCCAGGAAGAGCACCGTGACCCCTTCGAAGAGCGCCGTCCCGTTCTGGTTGGCCGTCGCCCCGACGGTCAGCACGAAGTTGCCGATGCGCGGCGGCACGCCGAGCTTTTCGGGCGCCGTCCGCAGCGACGTGGGAAGGGTGGCGTTGGAAGAGGCCGTGGAGAACGCGGTGAGAATGACTTCTCGGCATCGGAAGAACCACTCGACGGGCGGCACCCGCGCCATGAACTTGAGGACCGCCGAATAGACGAGAAACATCTGAATCGCCAGACCGGCCACCACTACGCCGACGTAGCTTCCGAGCCGGGGTACGACGGCGAAGCCCGCGCGAGCCGTCAGGGAAAACATGAGCGCCGCGACGCCGTAAGGCGCGAGCGACATCGCCCAGTCCACGATCTTCATCGAGACCCGCTGGATCCCTTCCAGCACGTCGATCAATGATTCCCGGTCCTTCTTGATGATGGCCAGGGCGACGCCGAAGAGAACGGCGAAGACCATGAGCGCGAGCATTTCGCCCTTCAAGGCATCCACGGCCGCCGCGAGCGGGTTGGTGGGGATCAGGTTCAGGACGACGTCCGGCCACTGCTGGCTCTTCTGGGCGTTTTCCACGACCGCCTTCGAGCCGGCCGCGAACGTCGAGGAGAGCTCCGCCCGGACGGACGGGTCCACCCCGGCGCCGGGCTTCACGACGTTGACCAGAGTGATGCCGATGAAGACGGAAATGCCGCTCGCGAAGAGCGTGTAAGCCAGGGTCTTGGCCCCGACGCGTCCGAGCTTTCGGACGTCGCCGAGCTCGAGGACCCCGAGCACGAGGGAGGAGAAGACGAGCGGCACCACGATCATGAAGATCAGCCGCAGGAAGATCTGCCCGACCGGGTTGGCCACGTTGCGCACGACCCATTCGACCCACCGCGCTTCCCCCGCGGTCTCGTGGACGACGAGTCCCAGGATCAGCCCGAAGAGCAGGCCGAAGAGGATCTTGGTGTGCCGGGGCAGGCCTTTCCGGCGGCGGCGCGGGGTGTCGGGGTCTGCGCTCATCGTGGAGGTGGGCGTGAACTCTATCCGCCACCTATGGGCCATCCTAAGAAAAAGTGCGGTGATAGGCTCCCCGCCAGTTCCCTCCCAATGCGCCGCAGGCTGAGGAAGCGCTCCTCTCGACCCGCGCTGGTCGTCACGGGCTCGGTCCTCCTGTGGTCGCCGCTTCGGTGGCGCGGGGACAGTGCACGGGATGCCCGGGCGCCTCCTTCGGGCCCGTGGCCAAGGCGTGGCGGGTGGGTTCCGGATTCGGCATGGGCGCGACGGCCGGGAACCTCGGTGGCAGCCCGGAACCAGAGATCATCCTCACCACCGAACTCTTTGCTCTTCTCCTTCCGTGACGATCCTGTATTCCGTCGGCCAGGGCGGTTTCGGTGAGCCGATTTCTCATCCGCTTCCAGCCCCATCGCGCGCCGTCGTCGTCGGTGAATTCACCGGGGACGGCGTCCCCGATCTGATTGCTTCGGGAACCGGATTCCCCACCGGGCTCTAACTGCTCCGGGGATTACCGTTCGGAAGTTTCGAGCCGGTCCAGAACGTGGCGCCCTCTCTCGAGACATTCCTCATCGCCCCGGGTGACTTCAACGGGGACGGCCGACTGGACGTGGCCACGACCCCCACCAACGCGGCAAACGCCGTGCGGTTCCTTTTTGGCGACGCCAACGGCGGCTTTTTCGGAGCCCTCAGCGGTTCCGGCCGGGCCAGGCATTGCGTCGCTCACGGCGGCGGACTTCAATGGCGACGGCCGATCCGATGTGGGGGCACGGTCACCATCCTCATGCTGCTTTCGTTCGGCGAGGGGCTGAAGCGGCAGATGAGCAAGAACGAGCAGGCCATGGGCTCCAATCTGGCGATCCACTGGCCCGGCGAGACCTCGAAGGTCTGGAAGGGCCTGCCGGAAGGCCGCCGGATCCGGCCGCGGATCGACGACGTCGCCTTCGTCCGCGAGCGGATGCCGGAGTTCGCCGCCGTCTGGGGAGAACTGACTTCCTTCCGCACCGTCCTGACCTACGGGCGCAAGACGGTCAACGGCCGGGTCATCGGCGCCGACTGGGTCTATGGCGACGCCCGGAACCATTTTCCGGAGCCGGGAGGGCGCTTCTTCGGGCCGAAGGACGAGGAGGACAAGCGGCGCGTCGTCTTCCTCGGCAACGAGCTCGCGGAGGACATCTGCGGGAAGGAGCCGCCGGTCGGCAAGACCCTTCTCATCAACAACGCGCCGTTCACCGTGATCGGCGTCATGCAGTACAAGAGGCAGTCCTCCACCTACGGCGGGCCGGACGCGGACCACGCCGTCATACCGATCACGACCTTCAAGGCGATCTTCGGTCGCGATCGGCTGAACGTCATTGTCATCAGGACCCGAAGCCCGAAGACATGCCCGCCGCGCTCCTGCGCCTCAACCAGGTGCTCGGGCCGCGCTTCGGCTACGACCCGACCGACGAGAGGGCCTGGGGAGTCTGGGACACGGTGGAAGGCTCTCGCGAGTTCTCGAACGTCATGCTGGGGCTGGAGATCTTCACGCACGACATGTCGCTCGCGCGCCGCGCCGCGCGCGTCGTCGAAGTCCACGACGGCAGGATCCTCCGGGAGGGCTCGGCAGCCGCTTGACTTAGGGGTCAATCGTGCATCTTGCACTTTCGGTGCAAAGATGCAGGAATGCACGATTGACCCCCTCCTACGGATTCTCGAAGGTCACGACGATCTGGGCCCTGCCGAAGCGCGAGCTGTCGGACAGGTCCGTCCGCGTGCGGATGCGCGAGGAATCGATCCCGTGCCGGTCGATCAGGTACTGCCGGGCGTTGTCGGCGCGCATCTGGGCGAGCCGTTCGCGGTTGGCGCCGCTGGCCGCGTCGGGGTATCCGGTGATCTCGACGGTCGCGCGGGGGTTCTCGCGCAGGCGAAGCGCGACGGCGTCGAGCCTCGCCTTGGCCACGTTCGTCAGCCGCGCGCGGCCGCGGTCGAACTCGATCTCGTCGGTCGTCGGGGCGGGCGCGGGCGGCGGTGTCACGACCGGCGGGGCCGGCGGCGGCGCCGGAACGGCAGGCGCCGGTGGAGCCGGCGGGGGTGGCGGCTCAGGCGCCGGAGGCGGCTCCACCACGACGGGCGCAGGACGGCCGCCGAAGTGGAGAAGCAGGCCAACGTTGGGTTGGATGTCCGTGTGGCTGTCGGTGTCGAAGCGCCCAAACTCGTCCGAGAGCGAGCCCTCGAAGTTGTAAACGCCCTTCAGCTCTAGGCGCAGCCCGACGAGCTTGTTGAAGCGGTACTCGGAGCCGGCGGCCAGATAGGCGATCGGTATGCCCCGTCCTTCGAAGATCTCCTCCCGGTAGGCGCCGCCGCCGAAGGCCAGATAGGTGTTCCACCCCGGGATGCGCGGCGTGAAGTTCCAGAGGCCGCCCAGCGTGAGTTCCCAGTACTCGGGATACTGGTCCGGGTTGAACCACTGCTTGGTGATCTCGAGTGCGAGGTTGTCGGTCAGGTAGTAACCGACCCGCCCTCCCAGAAAGAGGAAATCGTTGACGTCCGTGTCGCAATCGCAGAAGAGATCCGTGTCCCCGATGAAGGAGTTGCCGATGTGCGGACCGAGATAGAACTCGCCGGCGAGCTCCGCGGGGGGATGGATCCGGTCGCTCACCTCGGTGGTCGGCTGGGCCGCCATGCCCGCCGCCCAGAGGAAGACCGCCAGAGAGGCCGCCAGGGTTGCCGTTTTGCTTCTCGACATCGTCACCCTCCGCGCGCGAGCGCCTGCAACTTTCATCAGCATCACATCAGCACTTGTTCAGGAAGCGGAAACCGGTCGCGTTCTGCCCCGGTGCGAGCGTGATCGTGTGCGTGCCCGGCGAGCCCGGCGTACCGGGGAAGGTCTGGAAGAAGCCCGGAGGCAGGACCTCCGAGAGCACGTAGGTCCCCGGGGGCAGGTTCATGAAGGAGAAGTTACCGTTCAGATCCGAGGTCGTCTCGCGGACCGTGCCGCTGGCGTCCGTCAGGCGGATCACGATGCCTTCCAGTCCCCGGTCGAGGCCGTCCACGACGCCGTTCTCGTTCAGGTCGAGGAATTTCTGGCCCGTAATGGAGCCGGTCAGGTCGGGAGACGCCGCTCGGTTGCCGAACAGGAGCCCCGTCACGACCTGTTCGGTCGTCAGATCGACCGAGAAGGTTCCCGGCGCGGCCGGCGCGGTCTGGAAGAATCCCGTCGGGACGATCTCGGAGACGACGTAGGCGCCGGCGGCGACGCCGGTGAACGCGAAGGCTCCGGAGGCGTCGGACGTGGTGGTCACCACCGTGCCGCTCGAGCTCGTCAGGCGGATCGTCACACCCGAAAGGCCGGGTTCATCGGCTTCGCGGGTTCCGTTGCCGTTGAGGTCGTTGAACTTCGTTCCGGACACCGCGGCGCCGAGCGCGCGGTTGCCGAAGAGGTTACCCACGGAGTTGCGCGACACGAACGTCAGCGTCACCGGGATCGTGCCCGGCGCGGGAGGCGCCGTCTGCTCGAAGCCGGCCGGCACCGTCTCGGAGAGCGTGTAGGGTCCGAGCGGCACGTCGCTGAAGGTGAAGGCGCCGCCGACGCCCGTCAGCGTCGTGCGGACCGGCGGCGTCGCTCCGCCCGCGAACTGGCCGCCGGGCACCGGAGTCAGGGTGATCGTCACGCCGGCGAGCCCGGTCTCGCCGGAGTCGAGCGCCCCGTTGCCGTTCAAGTCGTTGAACTTCGATCCGGAAATCGTGCCGCTGATGATCCCGCGGAAGTTCCCGAAGAGGTTGTCGATCGAGGTGCCGCCCGAAGCGAGCGTCACCGGGATCGTCCCGGCGGGTGGGGCGGTTTGAGTGAATCCGACGGGGACGATCTCGGAGAGTACGTAGTTGCCCGGCGTGACCTCCGTGAAGAGGAAGTTGCCGGCGGCATCCGTCGCGACCGTGCGGGCCGTCCCCCCGGCCGCTGGGGCCAGACGGATCGTGACGTTGGCCATCCCCGGCTCGCCGGCGTCGCGTTGCCCGTTGGCGTTCAAGTCCTCGAATTTCAAGCCACCGATCGCGTTGGGTATGAGCCGGTTACCGAAGTCCAGGTCCCGGATGTCTTCGTCGCAGAACTCGATGAAATAGCCGCGGTCCCTCGCGATGACGCGCCGCGAGAAGCGGCGGTCGGTGGGCCCCGTCTGCTCGAACGCGAAGGGGGGGAGCTCCACCACCCGGAAAGAGCGCCCCTGGCTGAGCCCGCAGATCCGGTAGGAGCCGTCGGGAAACGTCAGCGTCGAGAAGAAGACGCCCGTGCGGGTGTCGATGACGCGGATCTCGACCCCCCCGATCCCGGGCTCGCCGGAATCCCGGACTCCGTCTCCGTCGCGGTCGTCGAACTTCACGCCGGAAACGCAGAAGGTCCGGTCGCATTCGAAGCGTCTCTGCTGCTGCGGGGTCACGACCCGGACCATGAAGGTCTTGGAGAGCTCCGGCCGGAACCCGTGGAAGCAGCCCTCTCCGCACACGGAGCCGACCTGGTCCAGGCTGCCCTCGAACGAGGCCGCGGGGGTCATCCAGACGAGGTAAGCCGTCGAGCATCGCGCGGCCGACTGGAAAGGCATGAGCGAGACCGCTCGGGACCCGCAGGCGTTGACGCCCCCGGTCGCGTGCGTGCGGCCTTCGTACGAAGAGATGACGCCGCCGCGGATCATGACCGCGCGCTCGGAAACCGGATCGGTCGACAACAGCTCCAGACCCGTGGGGTCCGTGACCTGGAAGTAATAGAGCCCGTCGGACAGGTAGGAGGAGGCGGGACACGGAAACTCGACCGGGCCGGCGCCGAGAAACACCGCTTCGAGAGAGTCGAAGGTCTCCTGCGGCGCGCCCTCGGCGCTCACGGTTGTCACCGATCCGGCCAGTTGCGCGCTTGCGGGGCGCGCGAGACAGAGGATCGCCAACAACATCGTGCTCAGGCCGAAGAGCGCCGACTTCATCCGCATTGCGCTTCCTTTCCGATTTCTGTGAAGCGTATCCTGACTAGAGCTGTCCTGCGCCCGCTTTTTGCAAAAGATGTGCCCTGGGAGGCGACCGGCGTACCGCGCCGCCGGGACCTCGGAACTTCGCGGGAGGAGCAAACCGAGGGAGACTTCGCACCTGGTCGAAAGGAGGAGGGCATTCGCGTCACGGCTCACGGGAAGACGGACCGGGGGCGCGTGCGCTCGAAGAACGAGGACGGCGAGATGCGACAGATCACCCGCGACCATTCTTTCGTCGCCGAGATGGTCGAGAGCGGCGCCCTCACGCTCGAAGAGGCCCAGCGTTCCCCCTACCGCAACGTCATCCTCCCTACCGCAACGTCATCCTCCAGGCGGTGGGCCAGAAGAAGAACCTCGAGGTCGCCCTCGACGCCGTGGATCTCGCCCCGGGCGACGTGCTTCTGCTCTGCACCGATGGTCTCTCCGAGAAGGTCTGCCCCGCCGAAATGGCCCGTGTCGTGCAATCGGGAGATCCGCGTCAGGCCGCCGAGGCCCTCGTGAAGCTCGCCAACGAGCGGGGGGGCGAGACAACATCACCGTCCTGATCGGAAAGGTGGAGGGGGGAGAACCATGAGATCCAGCCGGCTTCTCATCGCCGTCGTGATCGCCGTCATCGGCGGCCTCTTTTACTTCTGCAACACGCAGGAGAATCCCGTCACGGGAGAGAAGCAGCGCGTCGCCCTCTCCACGGAACAGGAGGTCGCGCTCGGCCTGCAGGCCGCCCCGCAGATGGCCGCCGAGTTCGGCGGGCTCCATCCGGACCCTGTGGTCCAGGACTACGTCGAACGGCTCGGCGAGCAGATCGTGGCGGAGTCCGGGGCAAAGGGCGCGGGCTACCAGTACGACTTCCACGTCCTGCGCGACACGGAGACGGTCAACGCCTTCGCTCTGCCCGGAGGGCAGATCTTCATCACCGCGGCGTTGCTCCGGAACCTCGGAAACGAGGACCAGCTGGCGGGCGTCCTCGGGCACGAGATCGGCCACGTCGTCGGACGGCATTCCGCCGAGCACCTCGCCAAGCAGCAGCTCACCCAGGTGCTCGTGGGCGCCGCGGGAGTGGCGGCCTCCTCGGAGGATTCGAGCGGGCAGCACGCCGCCGCGGTCGCGGCGATGGTCGGGCAGATGGTGAACATGCGTTACGGCCGCATGGACGAGCTCGAGTCGGACCGCCTCGGAGTGCGGTTCATGAGCGAAGCGCGGCACGACCCCGCGGCGCTCAAGGACGTCATGCGGATCCTCGCCGAAGCGAGCGGGGGCCGCGGCAACGCCCCGGAATTCCTCAGCACCCATCCGGATCCGGGGAACCGGGTGCAGGAGATCGAAGCGGAGATCGCGAGGCACTTTCCCAACGGCGTGCCTCCCGAGGTGACCGGGCGCGATCTGGGGAATTTCCAGGAGGTGCGCGCGCGCCTGTAACGGCGCCCCCGTCGGTCGAAGTTTTCGATCCCCCGCCGTATACTCGACGGCGGAGACTTTTCGACAGCGTCCCATTTGCCGCAGACCCCGCCGCCGGCCGCCGCGCGCCCTCTCCTGTCCGTCGTTCTCCCGCTGCTCGATGAGCGCGGCCTGGCCCTCGAGTGCATCGGCGGCTGGGCGCGGGAGAAGGCGGAAGTCCCCCTGCAGCTCCTCGTCGTGTCCGACGGTCGGCGACCCGCGCTCGAGCGCCGGGCCCGCGGTCTCCTCGGCCCCGAGGACGCTTTCCTCCTCCAGGAGGGGGGTGAGGCGGCGATGTATGACCGGGCGTGCCGCGCCGCGTGGGCCGACCTCCTCCTCCTGACGGAGGCTCACTGCCTCCCCTCGCCCGGAGCGGCCCGCAGCCTGGTTCGGTTCTTCGACGAGCGCGCAGCCGAGGCGGCGTGGCTCGAAAGCGGCCACCTCTCTCCGAACCGCTTCGCACGGTTGGAGGAGCGCCTGGTCGAGGAGGACCGGCGCTCCCGGACCGACCCGGACGACTGGCGCCATGTTTCGTTGCGCGGGTTCGCGGTGCGCAAGAGCGTCTACCTGGACGCCGGCGGCCTGCGCCCCGAGCTCGGACGGTTTGCGGAGGCCGTTCTCGCGGTGCGCATCCAGCGCAGCGGCCGGAAGCTGCATTCGGTGCCGGGCGCGCTCGTCCGGCACGGCAACTGTGAGACGTACTCCGAGCTTTCCGAGGCGCTCCGAGCCCATGGCGCGGCGCAGGCCGCGTACTGGGAGCGGTGCGAGCGCGGAGAGGTCGAGCGGTTCCATCCGCCCCATCCCGACTGGGCCGGCCGGGGCCGGCTCGATCGGACCGCCGCTCGAGAGCTGTCGCGCATCGCGTGGGCGAGCCTCTTTCGGGACGCCGGGCGGCCCGGCCGTGGGGAGAGGTCCGGCGAAGTCGCGCGCGTTCTGCCAGCGATTCTCGCAGCGGCCCTGCTCGGCCCGCGTCCGGCCCTCTGGAAGGCCCGGGCCGCCGCGATGGCCGTGCGGGCCCGGTGCCTTTTCGCCCGCGGCGACGAACACCGTTTTTACGGCCTGTACCGACGGCTCTGGGCCGCGCTGCTGCGCGTCGGAGTCCTCCAAGAAGTCCTGCGGCAGGCTCCCCCGACGGCTTCCGGCGACGGGCGCTCGGGAGCCATCGACGCCGGAGAGATCCCCGACGGCGCCTTCGCCGGGTTTTACGGCCGCGAGGACTGGGCGAAAAAGCCGTGCCGGTGGAGCGCGCCGGTCGCGCTGGCGCGTGTCCGCGTGCCAGCGGGGACATACCGGGTCCGTCTGCGGGCGCACTTCCCCTGGGGGGCGGAGGAGAGCTGTCTTCGCCTCTTCTGGAACGGCCAGCCGATCCCTCCGCGCGCGGTCAGACCCACCGCGGACGGCGTCGAGTTCGCGCCCCCCGGCGCGAGCCCCCAGGATGAAACCCAGACGATCGGCATCGTCTGCCGGCCCTATCTTCCGCGACGGAGCGGTTCTCCCGACCCCCGGCGGCTCGGGCTTCTCCTCTTCGCAACCGAGCTGACGCCGGCGCTCGCGGCCGAGGCGGCGCCCGCCTTCTCCCGCGGCCTCGGCGGCAGCGGCCTTCCGGCTTCCGCGCCCAGGACCTCATGACACGAGCCACGCGCCTCGTCGTCATCGTGGGGACGCGGCCCGAAGCGATCAAGATGGCGCCCGTGATCCAGCGGCTGCGTCGCGAGGCCGGCCGCTTCGACGTCGTCCTCTGCGCCACCGCGCAACACCGCGAGATGCTCGATCAGGTGTTCGACCTGTTCGACCTGACCCCCGACCTGGATCTCGACCTCATGCGTCACGACCAGTCCGCGAGCGAGCTGGCGTCCCGGATCTTCGCGACGCTCGACCCTTTGCTCGCCGAGCGCCGGCCCGACTGGCTTCTCGTACAGGGGGACACGACGACGGCGATGTGCGCCTCCATCGCCGCTTTCCACCGCCGCATACCGGTCGGCCACGTCGAGGCCGGGTTGCGCACCGGGGACCTCGACCGGCCGTTTCCGGAGGAGATGAACCGCCGCGTCATCGACGTCGTTGCGCGCGCCTACTTCGCTCCGACGGAGAGGGCGGCGGCCGCGCTGCGAGCTGAGGGCGCGCCCCCGAAATCGGTGTACCTGACCGGGAACACGGTCGTGGACGCGCTCCAGCAGCTCGCCGCGCGCGAAGGCCCCGCCCCCGAGGAAGACCTCGTCCTCGTGACGGCGCACCGGAGGGAGAGTTTCGGCGCGCCGTTCGAACGGGTCCTCTCGGCCGTCGCGCGCCTCGCCGCCGCCTTCCCGCGGACCCGGTTCCTCCACGTGGCCCACCCCAATCCAAGCGTCGCCTCGGCGATGCGCCGCGGCGCGGCGGCGCCCAACGTCGAGCGCGTCGAGCCGCTGGACTACCGGGCGCTGCTCAGGGTCCTCCGTCGCTGCCGCCTCGTGCTGACGGACTCCGGCGGCATCCAGGAGGAAGCGCCGACCTTCGGCAAGCCCGTTCTGATCCTCAGAGAGAAGACCGAGCGGCCGGAAGGGGTCGAAGCCGGCATCGCGCGACTCGTGGGAACCGACGAAGAGACGATCGTGCGCGAAGCCTCGCGGCTGCTCTCCGAGGAGCCGGCCCGTCGCGCGATGATCGCGACCCGCAACCCCTACGGGGACGGGAAGGCGGCCGATCGGATCGCGGACGTGCTGGCCGGCCGGCCGTTTCGCCCCTTCGAGCCCCCACGGGGGTCCGCCCCGCAAGCCGCCCGCGCATGAGCGATCGGTTTCGGACATGGTTGCGGGATCTGATGCCCGGCCCGGTGCGCGAGCGCTACCACCGTTACGCGCTGCGCCGCGACTTCGGGATCGGTGAGCGGGACAGCGGCCCGGAACGGCGCGCCGCGGGGGCCGGGCTCGCGCCGGGTCTCAACGTCATCGGCTACTTCGACTCCGTCAGCGGCGTCGGCCAGTCGGCCCGCGCGATGGCGGCCGCGGCGGAAGCCGCAGGAGTGCCGGTCCTGCGGATCGAGGCGGCGGCCGGCGGGGACCGGCGCGTTTCCAGCCCGTACGACGTGAACCTGTACCACGTCAATGCGGACGGGGCCGGCTCGGTGGTGGAGACGCTCGGGCCCCGGCTCCACGCGGGACGCCGCAACGTCGCGTACTGGTACTGGGAATCCGATCGCTTCCCGGCGCGGTGGGCCGACCGCTTCCGGTACTTCGACGAGATCTGGGTGGCTTCGGAGTTCTGCCGGCGCGCGATCGCGTCGGTTTCGCCGATTCCGGTGCACCGGATACCGCCGGCCGTTCTCGCCTCGGAGGCGCCGCGGGACGGGGCAGGACGCTCCGGGGACGCGTTCCGTTTTCTCTGCGTCTTCGATGCGTTCAGCGTGCCGGAGCGCAAGAACCCCATCGGCACGATCCGCGCCTTCGCGCGCGCCTTTCCGAGGTCTTCAGGAGCCGCCCTGCGCGTGCAGGCGCACAACGGGCGCCGCGTCGAAGGGCTTCTCGGGGAGATGCGGGCCGCCGCGGAGGGTGCAAACGTCGTCATCGAGGACCGGGCGCTCACGCCGCCGGAGCTCGGCGCGCTCTTCTCCTCCTGCGACGCCTACCTCTCGCTCCACCGTTGCGAAGGGTTCGGCTTTCCGATCGCCGAGGCCATGGCCCTCGGCAAGCCCGTCATCGCGACGGACTATTCCGGCAGCACCGACTTCCTCGACGAACGGACGGGCTTTCCGGTCCGCTGGAAGCCCTGGACTCTCGCCTGGCCTCTCAAGGACTACGAGGTCGGGACCGTCTGGGCGGACCCGGAGGAGGCGCATGCGGTCGAAACGATGCGCCTCGTTTCCTCGCAGCCCGCAGAGCGCACGCGCCGGGCGGAGGCCGGGCGGCGCCGGATTCTCGAGCTCTATGCGCCGCGGGCGAGCGGCGGCCGGATCGCGGCGCGCCTCGAGGCGCTGCGCGCTCCGGGAGGGGCCGCGAGGTGAGGCCGGAGTGGGAAAAGGGGCTGCGCGGCCGCCTTTACGTGCTCGGCCGCCGGATCGTTCCGCTCTCGTGGCGGCGGGCGCTCCGGCGGCGTTTCGCGCCGGAAAAGCTCCTGGGTATCCGCAAGCCGGCCATCGACGTCCCCACCTACGCCTTCGACCCGAACGAGGTTCCGCCCGGAAGGCCGGACGTCCTCCTGCTGCCGGTCGTCGCGTGGTCCTACCGACGCCAGCGTCCCCAGCAGCTCGCGGAAGCGCTCGCCCGCCGCGGCAAGAGGGTCTTCTACGGCGCCCTGGCGGGTCCGGACGAGCCCCGGGAAGACACCCCCGTGGCGCCGGGGGTCACGCTCCTGCCGATCGGCGGCGTGCGGCGCGAAGATCCCGCGGACCGACCGCTCGGTGGCAAAGCGCTCGAGGAAGCGTTCGCATCGCTGGCGGCCGCCCGGGACCGATACGGTCTCCTCGAGGCCGTCGCTCTGCTCCAGTCCCCCTTCTGGGCGCCGCTCGCCCGGCTGCTGCGCGACCGTTTTGGGTGGAAGACCGTCTATGACTGTCTCGACGAGCACGCCGGGTTCGCCACGAACCGTCCGGCCGTCGTGACGGCGGCGGAACGTGAGCTCGTCGCCGCGGCCGACCTGGTCCTGGCGACGTCGGAAGTGCTGCGCGAGCGGCTCGGCCAGGCCCGCGAGGAGGTGCGGCTCCTCCCCAACGCCTGCGACTACGAACTCTTCGCCGGCCTCCCCGATCCGAGCCCCTCCGTCGCGCACCTGTCGGTCGGCTACGTCGGCACCGTCGCGGAGTGGTTCGACGCGGAGCTCTTTTCCGCGCTCGTCCGCGGCCGCCCCGGCTGGCGATTCCACGTCGTCGGAGGCTACGAAGGGGACCGGCCTCCTGAGCTCCTGGAAGCGCAAAACGTCGAGCTTCACGGAGAGGTTCCACACCGCGACCTCCCCTCTCTGCGCGCCCGGTTCGACGTGGAGATCATTCCCTTCCGCCTGACCGCGCTGACCCATGCGGTGGATCCCGTGAAGCTGTACGAGGCGGCGGCGGCCGGCCGCCCGGTCGTCGCCACCAGGATGCGCGCCCTCCAGCCCCTGGCGGACCGCGGCCTCGCGCGCCTGGCGGACGGCGCGGAGGACTTCGGGCGCGCGATCGAAGCCGCGGCGGTGGAAGCGTCCGGGAGGGCCGGGGCTCTCCGTGCCTTCGCGCGCGAGAACACGTGGGACGCGCGTTCGGAGGCCCTCGCCGGGTGGCTCGAGGCCCTCTATCCCCTCGTGTCGGTCATCGTCGTCACCCGCGACGGCCTCCATTGGATGCGCCTCTGCCTCGAATCGCTGGACCGCCGCACCGACTGGCCGCGCTGGGAGCTGGTCGTCGTGGACAACGGCTCGACCGACGGCACGCGCGAGTGGCTCGCGGAGGAAGCGAAGCGGCGGGGTCCGTCGCTCCGGGTCGTGGCTTTCGAGGAGAACCGCGGGTTCGCTCCCGCCGTCAACGCGGGGATCGCGGCCTCGCGCGGCGAGCTCCTCTGTCTCCTCAACAACGACACGGTCTTGACGCGCGGCTGGCTCTCGAGCCTCGTGCGTCACCTCGAGGCCGACCCCGGCCTCGGCATGGTGAGCGCCTCGACCAACGAGATCGCCAACGAGGCGAAAGTCGACGTGGGATACGGCTCCCTCGAAGGCCTCGAGAGCTGGGCGCGGCGTTACACGTCGGCCCGGGCGGGGCTCGCCGAGCCGATGGAGATGCTCGCGATGTTCTGCGTGCTGATCCGCCGGGCGACCTTCGAGGCCGTCGGGCCGCTCGACGAGCGCTTCACCGTGGGGATGTTCGAGGATGACGACTACTCGCGCCGGCTGCGGGCCGCAGGCCAGCGGCTGGCCGTCGCGAGGGACTCCTTCGTTCACCACTTCGGACGCGGGACATTCCGGGCGCTGCCGGAGGAGGAGTACCTGCGGATTCATCGGGAGAACCGCGCGCGGTACGAGAGCAAGTGGGCGGCGCCTCCGCGCGCGCGCCGGCAGACCGCTTCGGTGGCCGAGATCGCGGAGGAGGCGGGCCGCCTCGGCGGGGCGATCGTCTTTCCTCCTTCGATCGGCTGGGACATCACGCTCGTCCAGCGGCCCCACCACCTGGCGCGCGCGTTTGCCCGGGCCGGGTGGCCCGTCGTCTTCCAGCTCGGCGAGGACCGCCCGCGGGGGCCCGACGGCGCCGCTCAGGTCGTCGAAGACCGGCTCTATCTTCACGGCGGGAACCTGGAGAGCGTCCGCGGGATCCCCGGCCGGATCCTCTGGTGCTTCACCTACAACGTTCCGCCTCCGGACGCGCTCGGCGGGGCGTCCCTCGTGTACGACGTGATCGACCACCCCGACGTCTTTCCCTACCCGCGCGCGACGCTCCAGCGCAACCATGCCCGCGGCCTCCGAGAGGCGCGGGCGGTTTTCGCCGTCTCGCGGCCTCTCCTCGAGGAGGCGCGCGAGACTCGGCCGGATGCGGCCTACCTTCCCAACGGCGTCGATTGGGCGCGTTTCGCGGCGCCCCCCGATCCGGCATCCATCCCGGAGCGCCTCGCGTCCTCGCGGGCTCGCGGCCGGCCGGTCGCCGGCTTCGTCGGCGCCCTGGCCCGCTGGGTCGACGCGGACCTGATTACGCAGCTCGCCGCCGCGCGTCCCGACTGGGACTTCGCGCTCGTGGGCGAGCCGCTGGACGACTCCTTCGCCCGGCTCGAGGCCTCGCGCTTTTCCAACGTGCTGTGGCTCGGGCCGCGGCCGTATTCCGCGATCCCGTCGATCCTCTCGGCGTTCGACGCCGCGCTCATCCCTTTCCGCACCGGGCCGGAGGGCGCGAACGCCTCGCCGATCAAGCTCTACGAGTACCTCGCGGCGGGCATCCCCGTCGTCGCGACGCCGATCCCCGAGTGCGCGGCGATCCCGGAGGTTTCCATCGGGCGCGACGCGCGGGCATTCTCCGACCTGCTCGAGAGGGCGCGCGCGGCGAGACGCTCGCCGGACTACGGCGCCCGGGCGCGGGCGCGCGCCAAAGAGAATGACTGGTCACATCGCGCGCGGGCGGCGCTCGCCGCGCTCGGCCTCGCCTCGGAGGACGAAATGCGGGCTACAATCCCAGCCGAGGGAAAGCCCGCTTGAGTTCCACCGCCGTCACGGCGCGAGCTCCCGATGTCCCCGTCTACGATTCGGCTCGCCGGGGATCTCCCGTCATCGAGGAAGCCCGCGCGCTCTGGAGGTACCGGAGCCTCGTCTACGAGCTCGTCATCCGGGACATCAAGGTCCGGTACAAGCGCTCCGTGCTCGGCATCCTCTGGACCATGCTGGCGCCGCTGCTCAACATGGTGGCGCTCACGCTCGTCTTCTCCGCCCTGTTGCGGCAGCAGATCCAGAACTATCCCGTCTATTTCCTGACCGGCGCGATCCTCTGGACTTTCTTCTCTCAGACCACGGCGTCGGCCGCCTCGCAGACACAGGACTCCAACGAGCTGGCGAAGCGGATCTACGTCCCCCGGTCGGTGTTCGTGGCCGCCGCCGTCGGGGGCGGCCTCGTCAACCTGCTGCTCTCCATGATTCCCCTGCTGGCCATCCTGATCGCCACCGGTTTTCCCGTCCATCCGACCTGGGCTTTCCTGCCGGTGTCGATCCTGATCGTGCTCCTCTTTTCCGCCGGGATCGCGTTCCTGCTCTTCACGCTCGCCTCGCGCTTCACCGACGTGCGCGAGATGTACGGCGTCCTCGTCCAGACCTGGTTCTTCCTGACGCCGATCGTGTATCACGCCTCGATCGTGCCCCCCCAGTACCGGCTGGCGCTCTGGATCAACCCGATGCACCACCTCGTGCAGACCTTCCGGAAACCGATCTACGACGGCGTGATCCCCTCGGCCGGTCTCCTGGCGGGGTCCTTCCTGCTCGCGTTGACCGTCTTCGTGACCGGATGGGTCTATTTCTGCCACCGCGCCGAGAAGTTCGGGTATCGGACGTGACCTCCGCCGTCCGCCTGGAAAACGTCTCGGTCCGATACCGCATCCCGCGGGAGCGCATCGCCTCGATCAAGGAGTACGCGATCCGCCGGCTCAAGCGCCGGTTCCTCTTCGACGAGTTCGAGGCCCTCCGCGACTTCTCGCTCGAAATCCAGTCCGGGGAGACCGTCGGCGTGATCGGTCGCAACGGCGCGGGCAAGACGACCCTCTTCCGCCTCATCGCCCGGGTGCTCCCCCCGACGTCGGGGCGCGTCGTCGTCGCGGGACGGGTCGCTCCGCTGCTCGAGCTGGGTCTGGGACTGCACGGCGAGCTGACGGGCCGGGAGAACGTCCTCCTCCAGGGGACGCTCCTCGGTTTCACGCGCGCCGAGATGAAGCGGCGGATGAACCGCATCATCGCGTGGGCGGAGCTGGAGGAGTTCATCGACGCTCCGATGCGCACGTACTCCTCCGGCATGGCGGCCCGCCTCGCTTTCTCCATCGCGTCGGACGTGGATCCGGACATTCTGCTCGTCGACGAGGCGCTCTCCGTCGGGGACGAGCGCTTCCAGATGAAGTGCCGCGAGCGCATGGAATCCTTCCGGCGGGCGGGGAAGACCGTGCTCCTGGTCTCGCACGCGCTCGATCAGGTGCGCGAGAACTGCCGCCGGGCGGTGTGGATACACGAGGGACGGATCGTCCGCGACGGAGAGGCCGGCGCCATCGTGCAGGCGTACCACGAATGGTCGGTGGGGGGGTCGGCGCTCCCCCCGGCGGCGGTGGCCTCATGATCGACGGCTTCCGCGTCGCCGTCGTCGTCCCGGCGTATCGGGTGGAGAAACAGATCGGCGGCGTCCTCGCGCGCATGCCGGGGCTCGTGGACGCCGTGTTCGTCGTGGACGACGCTTCCCCCGACCGGGGCGCCGACGCCGCGGCCGCGTCGGGGGACCCGCGCGTGCGCGTGATCCGGCATTCGAGGAACCGCGGGGTCGGCGGCGCGATGGCCACCGGCATGCGCGCCGCCCTGGAAGCGGCCGCGGACGTGATCGTCAAGTGCGACGGCGATGGACAGATGGACCCCCGGGACATCGAGGAGCTCATCCGCCCCCTGCTCGAGGGCCGCGCGGATTACGCGAAGGGCTGCCGGTTCCATCACGGTTCCGAGCTCGACGCCATGCCGCTCGTCCGGCGCGGCGGGAACTTCGGGCTGACCTTCCTCATGAAGCTCGCCTCCGGTTACTGGCACGTGCTGGACCCGCAGAACGGCTTCGTCGCGATCCGGTCGGAGACGCTGCGCCGGCTGCCGATCGAGCGCCTCGCCCGGACGTACTTCTTCGAGAACGACATGCTCATCCGGCTGAACTCGCTGGAAGCGCGCGTCGCCGACGTGCCCTTCCCGAGCCGTTACGCCGACGAGCCGACGTCGCTGAAGCCCGGACGGATCCTGCTGGAGTTCCCCGCGCGGCTGCTCGCGGGCTTCGTCCGGCGCGTGTTCTGGCGCTACGTCTTCTACGACGTTTCCCCCGTCGCCGTCTTCTTCCTCTTCGGCGCGATGCTGTTCCTCTTCGGCACGGTCTTCGGGGCGTACCACTGGATCGTCAACGCCATCCAGCAGCGCCCGACGCCGACCGGCACCGTCATCGTCGCCGCGGTTCCCTTCATCCTGGGCTTCCAGCTCCTCCTGCAGGCCATCGTCCTGGACATCCAGAACTCGCCGCGAGCGGCGTCCGAGCCCGGAGCCGGCGCCCGGCCGTCGAGCCTGCGCGCGGCCGCCCGCGCCTCCTCCCGAGATTGAGCGGCGCAGGGCGCTGCAGCGCCTGCGCTTCGGGGTCCCTCGGCGAGCGGAGGCGGCTTCGCCGCGGGGGCCGGCTCCTGCGCTGCGATCGCTGCGCGCATTTCGAGCTCGCCGGCTGGCCGGTGCGGCCCGACGCCGACGAGTACGCGGGCGTGGATCCCGAAGCCTACCGGCGCTCCATGTGGCCCGAACGGGAGAGCGCGGCGATCGCCCTCGTCGGCGACCTCCTCCGGGCGGGGGCGAGCGGTCCGCTGCTCGACGTGGGTTGCTCGTTCGGATGGCTGCTGCGCGTCGCCTCTCGCGCCGGCTTCGATGCGCATGGAATCGACCCTTCCGAATCGGCGGTCGCGGCGGCCCGGGCGGCGGGCCTCTCGGTCCGCGGCGGGCTCTTTCCGCACGAGGACTTCGGCCGGCGCGACTGGGGCGTCATCACGTTCATGGACGTCATCGAGCACCTGCCGGAGCTCGACGCGACGCTCGCGGCGGCGGTCTCCCGGCTGCGTCCCGGCGGTCTCCTCGCCGTCCAGGTCCCGGTCTCCACGGGCGCGGTTTTCGCCGCCGCGCGAACCGTCGAGGCGATGACCGGCGGCGCCGTGGACGGGCCGCTGCGGCGCATGCTCCAGACGGACTTTCCCTACCCTCACCTCCACTATTTCAGCCGCCGTTCGCTCGAAACACTCCTCGGGCGCCTGGGTCTGACGACCGTCCTCGCCTCGGAGGGCCCGATCGCAACGGGCCACATGGTGGACCGGGTCTCCTGGAGGGCGCGGCCGACCCTCGGTCACCGGCTGCAGGCCGCCGGACTGTGGCTGGCCGTGGCCGGCGGCCGCGCCGTCGGCCGCAACGATCTCCTTCGGCTCGTCGCGCGCCGGCCCTAGGCCGGAGCTGCCGCTTCGGGACGCGGTCCGCGGCGGATATAAGCTGTTCCGCTCACCGACAAACCGCGGCCAGGAGGAGGAGGGATGGAGGATCGTGGCAGCCGTCGATGAGCGCCGGTGGCCCGCCGGGGCGGTTTCCGCCGACCGGAAGGAGCTCCGCCCGCCGGCGGCGTGGGCGTCGCCCCCGTTCCCGGTCGCATCCCTCCCCGAACCGCCCGATCTCCTGACGGAGCTCGGCTCCGCCCACGCGAACCTCGACCCCGCCCGCCTGCCGGCGACGACGCGCGCGGCGCTCCTCAAGCGTCTCTTTCTGAGGGTCCTCCGCGTCTACACCCGCGGCCAGGTGCTCTTCAACGAGTCGGCGCTACGGGTTCTCCACCTGCTCGACGCGTACCTGCGCCGGCTGGTGCCGCAGATGCAGGATTCCCTCGAAAAGCTGGAAGCGAGGGTCCGGCGGCTTTCCGAGCACAGCGCCGACAGGGCAGACCTCGCCGACCGCTTCTATGCGCACGAAGTGCGTATCGAGGACCTCGAGGGGGAAGTCGAGGACCTCCGCGACGCGCGGCGGCAGATGGAGAGCGGCATGGCGTCGTCGCAGAGTAACCTCCAGGCGTTCTCCGCCCGTCTGACGGGAGAGCTCTCGCGTCTGGAGCACGCCTTCGAACGACGCCAGCAAGACGGCGCGAAAGAAGCGCGAGAATCCGCCGAGGCGATCCGACGGCGGATCGACGAGCTGGCCGCCGCCCAGGCCTCCGGGTCGCAACGCCTGGCGGAGATGGCGATGGACCTCGCCCGGTTCGTCTCGGCCCGTCCGCCCGGCCAGACGGCCCCCGAGGAGATCTTCCCGCAGGGGGCCTACCTGGAATTCGAGAATCTCTTTCGCGGCACCCGCGAGACGGTTCTCGCCCGGCAGAGGGCCTACCTCCCCCTGCTCCGCGAGGCCGCCGCCCGCGTCGGCGACGGGGCGTCGTTCCTGGACGTCGGCTGCGGCCGCGGAGAGCTGCTCGAGCTCGCCCGGGAGGCCGGGCTGGAGATGACGGGGTGCGACACGGACGCCGAGATGGTCCGGGAGTGCCGCGCCCGCGGGCTGGCGGCGCAGCCGGGAGGATTCTGGCAGGTTCTCGCACGGACCGACGCCGACAGCCTGGGCGGGGTCACCGCGCTGCAGGTGATCGAGCACCTCACCTATCCCGACATCCGGGCGCTTCTGGAGATGGCGCATCGGGCGCTGAAGAGCGGAGGATGTATCCTCCTCGAGACGGTCAACCCGCTGAGCTGGTACGCGATGCGGTTCTTCTACGCCGACCCGTCTCACCGTCAGCCGGTGCCGGACGCGACGTGCGAGTTCCTGGTGAAGACCGCGGGCTTCGTGGACGTGGAAACCCGGCTCCTCCACCCGGTCCCGGCGGAGGAGCTCGAGAGGGTGCTGGGAGAGGCCGCCCGCGGGCCGCTGGCGGAGTTCCTCTGCGGCGCCCAGGACTACGCCGTCATCGGAGTGAAGCCGTGAGCAGCGACCCCGTCTTCACGTCGGCCACGGAGACGCGCGAGAAGCTCCTCGAGCGCGTGCGACGCCGCTTGAGAAGGACGGGAGCGCCGGAGTCCGCGGCCGCCGCCGTCCCCGAGCCCCCCCTCGACCTGCAATCGGGAGAGGGCCTCCTCGAAGGGTGGTACGCCCCGGAACAGGTGGGCGGTATCTCCGTGCGGTGGACGCAACAGCGCTTCACGTTTCGAACGAAGGCCGACGATGCGACGCACCTGCTCGTCGAGGCGTGCCTCTTTCCCGAATCCGGACTCGAGGAGACTTTCGCGAGGCTCAAGACGGGCGACGACCTCGGGGCGCCCGTGCGCGTCCGGCAGGGATGGAACCGTCTCCTTTTCGCGCTTCCTGCGGCGAGGCCGCTTCCCACCTCCTTCGCGCTCGACGCCGGCGCCTCCTGGTGCCCGGCCGACTCCGGCCTCTCGGGAGACGATCGGGAGCTCGGACTGGCCGTGCGCCGCATCGAGCTGGTCCGGCTGCCGGCGCTGCCGCGGTTCGCGGATCTGGTCCCGCCGGCCGTTCGCGCCGCTCTTCCTCCGCCGGTCCCTCCGAGAAGCGGTCCGCTCTTCCGGGCGGCGGCGAAGCTGCGCCGGATGCTTCTGGGATGGTCCCTGACGGAGACGCTGGAGCGAAACGCCGCGGAGGCGCAGACGCTTGCCTCCGAGCTCGATGGGTTGCGGGCTTTCTCGGCGCAACAGGCGCGGCTCCTCGACGAGGCGATGGCCACGATCACCGAGACGGTGCGGGCCCTCAGGGCAGAGGACGAACGCATCCGGAGGGAAGCGGCGGCGGCCTTGCGGGAATCCCGGGAGGAGCTCGCCCGCAAGATCCGGCACCTCGCCGACGCTCCGCCGCCGCGATGAGCTCCGAGCCGGAGGCCGCTCCGGGCCGGCCCCTCCTGGAAGACGCGGAGGCTTACATCCGGCGGATGGACGAGGTCCAGGGCTGGTTCTCCGAGGGCGCCGCGCATACGTTCTGCCTCATTCAGGATCTCCAGCGCCGCCACGGCGTCGAAGGCGACATCGTCGAGATCGGCGTGCACCATGGCCGCAGCGCCCTGCTCATGTCCTGCTTCGTGGATCTGGAACGTGAGTGGCTCTACCTCAACGACATCTTCGAGGACCAGGCGGCCAATCTCAGCCGTTCGGGGGCGGGCGACCGGGACGCCTTCCTGACGCACCTGCGCCGGCTGCGCCCCGGTTTCGACCGCTACACGATCCTCCAGAAGCCTTCCTCCGAGCTGTCCGCGTCGGATATCGGCACGAGCTGCCGTTTCTTCCACATCGACGGCGGCCATTCCTCCGCAGAGACCGAAGGGGATCTCTCGACCGCGGCGCGGTCCCTCCACCCCGACGGAGTGATCGTCATCGACGATTACTTCAACCAGGAGTTCCCCTCGGTCTCCGAGGGGGTCAACCGTTTTCTCCTGCGAAACGGCGGGATCCAGCCCTTCCTGATCTGCTTCAACAAGATGTACTTCTGCCGGACGGCGTCCGCCGAGCTCTATTCGCCGGATTCCTTCGATGCAGACCGGATGGCGGACTGCGACCTGCAGCCTTACGCGCGGGAGTTCTACGGGCGGGACGTTCTGCTTCTGGCCGAGATCCCGCGGCAGCGTGAGCTCATGAAGCTCGACATCCGCCTTCCCCTCGACCGGCTGCAGTGCCGCGCGGGAGAGACGATCGCCGTCAACCTCCTCGTACGGAATTCCGGCGCCGGAGACATCACGCACGTTCGCGGCTCCGACGTGCAGCTCGACTACCACCTCTACGGCGACGGCGGCGTCCTGCGGTGGGACAACGTCCGGGTCCCTCTCGCCCCTCTTCCCCGCGGCGAGCAGAGGCTCGTCGAATACCGCCTCCGCGCTCCCGAGAAGCCGGGAGACTACGTCTGCGAATTCGACGGGGTCATCGAGAACGTGACGTGGCTCAAGGACGTCGGAGGAGCCACGCAGCGGCTGTCCCTTTCGGTCCGCCCGTGACGCGGGGAGCGAAGCCCGCGCGTCTCCGGCCGGCGGTCCACCAGTTCCACCAGGGAATCCGCTCGGGCGACGCGATCGGCGACGAGATGCTCGCGTTGCGGAAGGTGCTGCGCGCAGCGGGATACGACTCGCAGATCTTCGTCGAGCAGCTCCCCTCCGAAGCCGGCTTGGGCGCCCGCGACGTCCGGGGTTATTTCGGGAGCGCGGAAACGGTGCTTCTCGTCCACCATTCGATCGGCCACCGCTCGGCCGGAATCGTCGCCGCCCTGCCCGATCGGAAGTTCCTCGTCTACCACAACATCACCCCGACGCGGTTCTTCGCCGGCAACCCGACGCTTCGCCATTACGCCCGTCTGGGCCGCCGCCAGCTCGGGCTTTACCGGGACCGCTTCGAGGGCGCCTTCGCCGATTCCGAGTACAACGCCGCCGAGCTGCGCTCGCTCGGGTTCGAGGAGCCAAAAGTGCTCCCTCCCGTGTTCGCGCTCCAGCGGTTCGCGGCGGTCCGGCGGGCCCCCGCCCGAAAGAAACGCGAGCCGACCGTTCTCTTCGTGGGGCGGATCGCGGAGAACAAACGGCAGACCGACCTCGTCGAAGCCTTCGACGAGCTCGCCGCGCACCTTCCCGATGCGCGTCTGCTCCTCGCGGGTCCTCACGACGAAGCGGACCCCTACGCGCGCCGCGTGATCGATCGGATCCAAGCGTCTCCGCATCGCGAGCGCATCCGGCTGCTGGGCTCGGTCTCCCCCTCCCGGCTGATGGAGGTGTACGGGCAAGCCGATCTCTTCGTGTCGATGAGCGAGCACGAAGGCTTCGGTTTGCCGCTGCTCGAGGCGTTCGCCTCGGGCGTTCCGGTTCTCGCCTACGACGCCGGCGCGGTCCCGGAAACGCTCGGGGGAGCCGGCGTCCTCTTCGCGCGGAAAGACGTGCGGCAGGTCGCAGCCATGATGGAGGAGCTCCTCGGCGACGCGGAGCTGCGCGGGAGGATCGTCGCCGACCAGTACCGCCGGTTGGAACGCCCGGAAATCACCCTGGCGGAGAAGCGGCTGCTCGAAGAGCTGAAACGGATCGAGAAAGGACCTCGTCCGGCCCCCCCGGCGAACCATGAGCGGCCCCTCGAGATCCGGCTGGAAGGGCCCTTCGAGACGAGCTACGGCCTCGCCGTCGCCAACCGCGCCCTGGGTGAGGCGCTCGAACGGCACACCGTTCACCGCGTCGCCTTCCACGCGACGGAGGGGCCGGGCGACTACATGCCGCGCTCGCGAGACCTGGCGGACAAGTCCCTCGCCGCCGAGTTGTGGCGGCGGTCCTTCGAGAGCCGGCGGCCGGACGTTCTCATCCGCAACACGTACCCTCCGCGATTCGATCGCCTGCGAGGCCGCTTGAACCTCTCCTTCTTCTTCTGGGAAGACTCCCTGATCCCCCGCGGCTGGGCGGCCCGGTTCAACCGGTTTTACGACGGCATGCTGGCCCCGACGCGCCACGTCGAGAGCGTCCTCCGGGACTCCGGCGTGCGCGTCCCGATCGCCGTGATCCCCACGCCCGTCTCCCTTCCGGCCGACGCCGACTCGACTCCTCCGGCGGAGCTGCCGACGTCCCGGGCGCTGCGGCTCCTCTCTGTGGGCTCCGCCTTTCCGAGAAAAGGGATCGACGTCCTGCTGGCCGCTTACGGCGCGGCTTTCACCTCCGCGGAGGACGTGGTGCTCGTCCTCAAGACCTTCCCGAACATCCACAACAACGTCGCCGACCTTCTGAGAGATCACCGCCTGCGCAACCGGCGCTACCCGGAAGTCCTCCTGATCGACCGCGACGTGCCCCCGGAGGAGCTCGTCGGCCTGTACAAGAGCGCCCATGCGTTGATTCACCCCTCCCGGGCGGAAGGCTTCGGCCTGCCGGTCGCCGAAGCGATGCTGCTCGGCCTGCCGGTGATCGCGCCATCTTCCACCGGCCTCGCCGACCTCTGCGACGAGACGACGGCGCTCGTCATCCCCCACCGGCTGACGCGCTCGGCAAGCCACGTTCGCGTGCCCGGCGCCCTCTGGGCAGAGCCGGACCACGACGGCCTCGTCGCGCTGCTGCGCGGGTTCGCCAGCGGAGCTTTGCGGGAGGAAGCGGCTCGCCGGGCCGAGGCGGCGCGGAAACGCATTCTCGAAAGGCATTCGCCGCCGGCGGCGGCGCGCCAGGCCGCCCGGGAAATCGAGCGGCTTTACGGGGAGAAGACCGTTGCGCCGTCGGTCACTTTCGTCTCGACCTGGAACTGCCGCTGCGGCATCGCGACCTACACGGAGAAGCTAATCTCCTCTTTCCCCTCCGAGTCCGTGAAGGTCTCCGTCGTGGCGAACCAGGACGTCCGGAGGCTCGGACCCGACTCGCCCGGGGTGCGCCGGGTCTGGAGCCAGTCCGGCGGCGACTACGACGGTATCGTCAATGAGGTCCTCGAGACCGCGCCGGATGTCGTGCACGTCCAGTTCCACCCGGGCCTGTTCGCCGAGTACGCCGGTTTCGCCTCGGTGCTGGAGGAGCTCGGCCGGCGGGGCGTCGCCCGGGCGGTCACGCTCCATCTCCTCGAGGACGTGCACTTCTACGGGCGGCAGATGCGCATGGAGCTGTTGAAGCCCGCCCTGGAAGGCTGCGAAACGCTCATCGCGCACCGCTCGGACGATCTGGCGCGGCTCGCGGAAGACGCCGGCGCCCGGAAAGTCGCGATCGCTCACGGCGGCGACCGCCTCCCGGCGCGCCGGCAAACGGCCGTGCTCGAGGAACTGTCGCTGACGGGTCGCCGCGTCATCGCCTCCTTCGGGTTTGCCTTTCCGCACAAGGGAGTGATCGAAACGATCCGCGCCGTGGAGACGCTGCGTCGGCAATGGCCGACGATCCTGCTGCTCGCCCTCCATGCGGAGAGGCCTGATGGAGGCTCTCCGGAATACCTGGCGCAGTGCCGACAGGAGATCCTCGCGCGGTCGCTCGCCGACCACGTCGTGCTGATCGAGGACTTCCTCGGAGAGCGGGAGCTCGCCTTCCTGCTCTCGGCGGCGGAAGTCGTCGTGCTCCCCTACCTGCACAGCGAGGAGTCCGCGAGCGGAGCGGTCCGTTACGCCCTCGGCGCGGGACGGCCGATGATCGCGACGCGAGCTCGCATTTTCGACGACGTGCGCGACGCGGTGCTCCAGATACCCGAAGCGTCCCCCGCTCTCATCGCGGGGGCCGTCTCGCAAGTTCTGGCCAACCCGCGCCTGGCCGACCGCCTGGCCGCGGCGGCCCGCAGCCATGCTCGCCGGAACGCGTGGACGCGGGTGGGCCGGATGCACCTGGACCTCTACCGCGGGATGCTGCGGGAGTCGGAGCACGCCCCGCGCGAAAATCCACGGCGACTCACGGGCGTCGAGGCCTTCGCTGAAAGCTGAGGGAGAACCAATGAAGTCCAGGACGCGTCGGCTCGCGGGGTGGCTGCCGTGCGCAATGGCGGTGTGGCTCGGAGGGTGCCGGCCGTCGGAAACGACGATCCCGGAACAGGCCCCGCCCATCGTGACGCCGGTCCGGCGCTATGCCGTCGAGTGGGTCTCCGCGGGCATCCCCGGCTCGATGCGCCGCAGGGCGACGCTTTCGGTTCCCGTCTCTTTCCGCAACACCGGCGACCGGGTGCTGCCGGTCACCTTCGCCCTCTCCTACCACTGGTACCGCTCCGGTGACCGCGAGGACCCGGCCGTGTGGGACGGCGTGCGGACCGTCATCGCAAGGGACGTTTCGCCGGGGGAGGTCTATGAGGGAGAGATGACGCTACAGTCTCCCGCTCAGCCGGGGGGCTACGAGCTCGCCCTGGACGTCGTCCAGGAAGGCGTTGCCTGGTTCAGCGCCCGGGGCGTCCCGATGTCGTTTCACCCCGTTCGGGTGGACTGAGCCTGACCCTCACGAGGACTTTCGAAGCGTGAGGTGGACGCTCGTCCAGACGTGCTCGCCCTGTCTCAGGAGGATGTGGGGAAAGCGCGTCCAGTACCCTCTGCCGGAGCGGACGTCTTCCAGCGCTTCCGTGAAAGGCGTCTCGACGGCCCGCGTGCGGGCGCTGACCGTCGTCTGAAGGGGCGACACCGGGCTCCAGGAACGTCCCGCGATGACAAGCTCTTCGAGCTCGGTTCGGTCGAACATAGAGATTCCGGGGAGGCCGGGAGAAGGACCGGAGACGCGAAACTCCGTGGAGATCGCGAGGA
>JBHENW010000155.1:0-14929 GCA_046261875.1 Thermoanaerobaculia bacterium
TGGCCGATGTTGAACTCGGCGTTCTTCGTCGGCAGCGCGTGGATGTTGTGGAGAGTGCCATCGCTGTTGCGGATCGTCAGCGGCTGGCCGGTCTGGATCCCGAAGACGTGCGGGAAATACTCGCAGCCCTTCTGGTCGAGGAGCACGGCCTGGGACGGCGGCGGATAAGACCCGGCCACCCCTTCCTTGACGTATACGATGACGTGCTGGAGCGTACCGTTCGAGTTGACGACGACTTCCTGCGAATAGACCGGCGCGGCGTGCGCGCCCTTGCAGAAGGCATCGGCGTCCATCTTCAGCCTTTCCGGCGTCGGTGGCGCGCCGTTGAACGCGACCTTGCCGGTCAGCGTGGCCGCCCCGGCGGGGGCCGGAGCCGCGGCGGGGGCGGCGGCGGTCGATGGGGCGGCCGCAGTTTCGGTGGATTCCTCCTCATCGCCGAGCAGCGCATCCTCGTCCTTCCGGCCTCCGCAGGCGGTCAGGCCGATGACGAGGAGAACGATCGACGAGTGGTAGACGAGACGATTGAGCATTCCAGTCTCCTCAGAAAGCGTTTCTCTTGAGGGTTTCGGGCGCCGCGAACCGTCGGGACTCTCCGAAACCCGGGAACGAATAGTGGAGCGACAAACCGCGCGGATTCTATAGCAAGTTCTCCGCAAAAACGGCAGAACGAAGGCGCCGATTTCAGGAGCGGACCGGGCGGTTTTGCTATCGTGCCCGCGCGTGGATCGGACGGTCCTCGAAGCGGGCGACCTCGCGAAGTCTTTCGCCGGTCCGCCGCTCTTCGCCGGTCTCTCCTTGAGGGCCGAGCAGGGCGTCGTCGCGGTGACCGGCCCCAACGGAAGCGGCAAGACGACGCTGCTGAAGATCCTCGCCGGGCTCATCCGGCCCAGCGTCGGAAAGGTCCGCCTTCTGCGCGGCGGGAGCGAGTTGACCGGCGAGGAACGCCGTCTCGCGATCGGCTGGGCGGGGCCGGACCTGGACTTCTACGGCGAGCTGACCGCGCTCGAGAACCTCGTCTTTTTCCGGCGGGTCTCCGGCTTTCCGGGCGACCCGGAGGATCTGAGAGTCCTCCTCTCCGAACTGGGCCTCCAGGAGTCCGCCGGTCGCCGCATCGCCGAGTTCTCCACCGGCATGAAACAGCGCGTGCGCATCGCCTTCGCCCGGCTCTTCGATCCGCCCGTCCTCCTCCTCGATGAGCCCTTCGCCGGGCTGGACGCCGACGGAAGGAGCCGGGTCATGGAGATGATCCGCGAACGGCGGCGACTCGGGCCGGTGGTCCTCGCCTCCACGGAGACCGCGGATCTGGGGGAGCCGGACCAGACCGTCGCGCTGGGGGTCGCGTGAACCGCCGGGCTCGGGGATTTCTGCCGCGCGCCTGGGCAGTCGCCGCGAAGGATCTCGCCGAGGAGTTGCGGCTTCGGGTCGCTGCCGGCGCCGTCTTCTTCTTTGCCGCGACCGCGGTGGCCCTCGTCGCCTTCGCCGTGGGGCCCTTCGGCGTTCCGGAGGAAGCGAGGCATCGGCTGCATGCCGCCTTGCTCTGGATCGTCCTCTTCTTTTCCGCGGCGACCGGACTGCCGCGCGCGTTCGTACGGGAGGAAGAAGCAGGGACGGCGCTCGCTCTGCGCCGCCTCGCCCCGGCGACCGTCGTCGTCGCCGGCAAGGCGATCTTCAACTTCCTGCTGATCCTCGCCGTCGCGACGGTCACGCTGCCCGCCTTCGCGCTCCTGATGGAATGGCGTGTCGCCTCCCTCGCCGCCCTCCTCGCCGTCGTCCTGCTCGCGGGCTACGGCCTCGCCGTCGTCTCCACCTTCCTGGCGGCGCTCGTAGCCCGGGCCGGCCACAAGAGCGTCCTCTTCGTGCTCGTTTCATTCCCTCTCCTCATCCCGCTCCTGCTCTCCGCCATCGCGGGAACGGTGAGCGCTTCGGAAGGAGAGACGCCGTGGACGGCGCTGCGCGTCCTCTTCGCCTACGACGGCGCGGCGAGTTGCGGCGCCTATCTGCTCGCCTCGGCGGCGTGGGAGGATTAAGAACGTTAAACGAGGCCCGGGGCGCTTTTTACGTTTTGGGTTTTACGTTTTACGTTTTCGAATGCGCGCATTGAAGCTGCTCCTGCTGCCTTACATGGCCGTCTTTCTCGCGGCGGCTTTTCTCTGGCCGGAGCCGGCGGAAGGGTTCATCGGGGAATCCTCCCGCATCGTGTTCTTCCACGTTCCCTGCGCGTGGACGGCGACGCTCGCATTTCTCGTCGCCGCGGGCTATTCGGCGGGGTATCTCGCCCGCCGCAATCCGCGGCATGATCTCTATGCCGCCGCCGCCGTCCGCCTGGGCCTGCTCTTCGCCCTCCTGACCCTGATCACCGGCTCGATCTTCGCGCGCATCATGTGGGGCGCGTACTGGAACTGGGACCCGCGCCAGACGTCCTACCTGCTCCTCGTCTTCCTGTACGGCGCTTACCTGTTCCTGCGGCAATCCGTCGCCGATCCGGAGCGCCGGGCGAGGATGTCCGCCGCCTACGCGCTCTTCGCCGGCATCCTCATGCCCTTTCTGGTCTTCGTGGCGCCGCGCGTGACCGCGTCGCTGCACCCGCAGACGATCATCAACCCGCAGGGGGAGATCCTCATGGACACCCCCACGCGGGTCGTCTTCTTCGGCGGGCTCCTCGGCTTCTCCTTGCTCTTCGTCTGGCTCCTGAGCCTCGACGCGCGCCTCGCGCTTCGGCGGAGCCCGGAAATAATTCGGAGAACGCTGAAGTAGTCTCTTCGCGTGAGTCGCAAAACGGCCGTCCGGAGCGCAGCGCTGCCGCTCGTCGCGCTGCTGCTCGCGGGCCCGGCGCGTTCGTCCTCGGAGCGGGACGTGCTGGCCCATCTCGCGCGGAAGTTCGCCGCCGACGTCCGCGTCCTCGCCTCGGACCGGATGGAAGGCCGCGGGCTCGGGACGGAAGGCATCCGGCGGGCGGCGGGCTGGATCGAGGACCGGCTTTCGCGCCTCGGCCTGCGGCCCGCTTTCGCCGGAGGCTACCGCCAGCGCTTTCCGATCAAGACCGGCGTCTCGCTGCGGGAAGGCAACCGGCTGACGGGAGTGGAAGCCGGCGACTGGACGCCGCTCGCCTTCTCGAGCCCCGGCGAGTTCTCCGGAGAGATCGCGTTCGTGGGGTACGGCATCGAAGCGCCGTCCATCGGGTACCAGGAGCTCTCGGGCGTCGATCTGAAGGGGAAGGTCGCGCTCGTGCTGCGCTACGAGCCGCAGGAGCGCGACGACGGCTCACCGTTCGACGGACGCCGGCCGAGCCGCTGGTCGGCGCTGCGTTACAAAGTTCTCCAGGCGCGGGAGCGGGGCGCGGTCGCCGTCGTCTTCACGAGCGGGCCGCTCCAGAAAGACGAGCGGGACCGGCTTCCCCCTCTGCGCAACGACGGGCCGCAGAGCCCCGCCGGCATTCCGGTGCTTCAGGTGAAGACGGGGGTTGCGGAGCGCTGGCTCGCCGGGACGGAGATCGATCTGTCGGAGTTCCAGAAGGCCGTGGACCGCGACCTGAAGCCGCGCTCGCGCGAAGCGACGGGGAAACGGGTCGGGGGCGCGGTCCGGGTCGAGCCGGCATTCGCCCAGGCGGAGAACGTCGCGGCGATCCTGCCGGGGCGCGGCGAGCTCACGGACCAGGTCGTCGTCATCGGCGCGCATTACGACCACCTCGGATCCGGCGGCGAGGGCTCCATGAAGCCCAACGTGAAGGCGATCCACAACGGCGCGGACGACAACGCGTCGGGCACCGTGGGCGTGCTGCTCGCGGCGGAGCGGCTCAAGACGCTGCTCGCCGCCGCTCCGAGCCACCGCACGATCCTCTTCGCGCTCTTCGCCGGCGAAGAGGTCGGCCTCGCGGGCTCGGCGCACTTCGTGGCGCACCCGCCCATGCCCCTCTCGAAGGTCGTCTCGATGATCAACCTGGACATGGTGGGTCGGCTCCGCGACGACAAGCTCGTCGCGTTCGGGACGCAGTCGGCGGCGGAGTGGGACGAGTTGATCCGCAGGGCGTCCGCGCCGCTGCGTCTCGACGTGACGTCCCGCGGAGATGGATACGGCCCGTCCGACCAGACGAGCTTCTATGCGGCGCACATACCGGTCCTCCATTTCTTCACGGGCCCCCACCCCGAGTACCATTCTCCCGACGACGACGCCGCGAGCGTCAACGCCGAGGGGGGAGCGCGCGTGGCGGAGTTCACGGCGCGGGTCGCGGCCGACGTCGCCCGGGGCGCCATCACGCCGGTCTACTCGCGCGCCGCCGCGGCACCGGCGATGACGGGAGACAGCCGCGGATACGGCGCCTACCTGGGCACCGTCCCCGACTTCGCGTCGACGACGGAAGGCGGCGGCGTCCTGCTCTCGGACGTGCGGCCGATGAGCCCGGCCGACCGCGCGGGGCTCCAGAGGAAGGACCGCATCGTGCGCATCGCGAGCACCCGGATCGACAACCTGTACGACATGACCTTTGCGCTCCAGGAGCACCGCCCGGGCGACACGGTCGAGATCGAGATCGTCCGCGGGAAGACCCCGCTCGTCGTGAAGGCGACCCTCGGAGACAGACGGAGCGCGGCCGAAGCCCCCTCGCCCCGCACCGGTCCGGCGTCCGCCCGCCCCGCCGCCCCGGGTCCCGCGCCGGCCCCCGCCCCGGCAACCCAGGCACAGCCGCGCGACCCGCACGCCGCCCCGCCCGCGGCGGCCCCGCGGGCCACCGAGACTCCGGGGTTCTACGAGGGCCGTCCAGGCAAGGACTTCGTCGTCCGCGCCGGCAAGCCCTTCGCGAGGGCGATCGCAGCGGAGCGCCACCTCGCCGACATCCGGCAGCTCACTTTCGGCGGCGAGAACGCCGAAGCGTATTTCTCACCGGACGGACGCCGGCTCGTCTTCCAGGCCACGGTGTCCCCGGCCCAGTGCGACCAGCAGTTCGTGTTGGATCTGGAGACCGGGGAGACGCGGCGGGTCTCGGACGGCAAGGGCCGGACGACCTGCGGGTACTTCGACTGGCCGGAGACCGACCGCATCCTCTACTCCTCCACGGCGAGTGAGAGCGCGGACTGCCCGGCGCCGCCGGACCGGTCGCGCGGCTACGTCTGGGCCGTCCACAAGAGCTTCGAGGTGTACGAGGTGCCGCCCGCGGGCGGCGCGCCGAAGCGCCTGACGGAGAACCGCGCCTACGACGCCGAGGCGACGTGGTGCCATCGGGGAGGCCGCCTGGTTTTCACCTCCGACCGGGACGGGGACCTGGATCTGTACGAGATGGACGAGTCGGGCGGAGTGCGGCGGCTCACGCGCGAGCCGGGGTACGACGGCGGCGCGGTTTACAGCCCGGACTGCTCGGAGATCGCCTGGCGGGCCGGCCGCCCGAAGGGCGCGGATCTCGAGGAGTACCGGTCCCTCCTCGCGCAGGGGCTCGTCCGCCCCGGCGCGCTCGAGATCCTCGTGATGGCGTCGGACGGCTCGGAGGCGCGCTCGGTGACCTCCAACGGGGCGGCGAACTTCGCCCCGACGTTCCATCCCGACGGCAACCGGATCCTCTACAGCTCGAACGTCGGGGCGAGCGCGCGCGAGTTCGACCTCTGGCTCGTGGACAAGCGCGACGGCAAGTCCGAGCGCATCACCAGCGCGCCGGGCTTCGACGGGTTCCCCGAGTTCTCGCCCGACGGCCGCTACCTCGTGTGGGCCTCCAACCGCGCCAACCCCGAAGGCCGGGAGACGAACCTGTTCATCGCGAGGTGGGTCGAGTAGCAGTTCGCAATCGCGGCGCGAGGAGTCTCCGCCCTCGGAGGAGCGTCCCGCCGCGGTAGCGAGAGCGAGCGAGGGGCCAGCCGAGCGGTCGAGCCCGCATCCGGGCGAGCCGCGAGGCGGCTGCGCAGCAGGACCCGAAGCGAGCGAAAGCTACGGCGTAACGACGATCTCGCCCTTCATCTTGCTGTGTCCCATCCCGCAGAACTTGGCGCACTTGAACTCGTAGGTCCCCGGTTTCTGCGGGGTGAAGGTCACGGTCGCCGGCTTCCCCTTTTCGAAGGTCACCTTCTCGACGTCGAGCTCCTTGACGGAGAAGCCGTGCTTGGTGTCTTCGCTCTCGAACGTGAGCTCCACGGGCTCTCCGGCCTTGACCTCGATGCGCGAAGGCATGAACTCGTACTTCTTCGCCACGACGGTGATTTTTCGGGTCTCGGCCGCGTACGCCGCCGCCGCGACGAGGCAGGCGGCGAGAAGCGATGCCGCCGTGCTCTTCATGCTCCCTCCTGTCATGGCGGCGAGGAGCACCGGCGGATGCGCCGGTCTCACCGAGAGCCCGCCGATCGCTGCCTCTCGACCTCGATCCGGTGGTACTCGTCGAGCGCCCTCCGCACGATCCGTCGCAGATTCCTCAGGCGGCGATCGGCCCGGATCCTCTCCCGCTCCTGGAGGTCCGCCTGTCGGCGGCGGATCGTCTCCCGCCACAGGAGATCTACCGCGCGCCGCCAACGCTCGTAGAGAACGGCCGCTCCGATGTCCAGGGCGTCCGGCATAGGGAAACCTTACTCTACGGCCGGCGGATCGGGAGCTCGCATCCGTGACGGCGTCGCCGCCTCGCAGGTGCGCGGGACGTGACACCGGACCTGACACGTCTCGACTTGCTTTTGAGGTACCGGGGCGAAACAATTCCGGCGTGAACAGCCTTATCTACCTCGCGGCCGCCAACGTCGTGATCTGGGTCGGGCTGTTCTTCTATCTCTGGCGGCTCGACCGGCGGCTTTCGGAAAAGGAGGGAGAGCGTTGAAGCGCGGTTACTGGGTGGCCGGGGTCCTGGCCATCCTGTTCGTGGGGCTGGGGATCACGTCCTTCCAGAAGACCCTGACTCCCTACGTCAGCTTCGAGGCGGCGCGCGGCGCGGACGGCGTCGTCCAGGTCATGGGCAGCCTGGACAAGACGAGCGACCGCTACGACGACGGGCGGCAGGAGCTCTCCTTCGACCTGCTCGATGAGCAGGGCGGCCGTCTGCGTGTCGCCTACCGCGGGACGCGCCCGGCCAACTTCAAGGACGCGATCTCGATCGTGGCCATCGGCCCGTACCGCGGCGGACGGATGGAGGCGGAGCGCCTCCTCGTCAAATGCCCCTCCAAGTACCAGGGCGCCGAGGTGAAATCCTACGGCGGCGGCTCCCCTCCCCCTCCCGCGGGCTCCGGCAGCTGATGTACTTCTGGCCCGGAGTGGCCGCGATCTGGGGGGCCCTGCTCGCGGGGCTCGCCTGCGCCGTGACTTACGTTCGCGTGGATCACGGCCGCAAGGACCTGCTCCCCCTCGCCCGCACTCTCTACACGGCCTACGCGACGTGCATCGTGGCGGCGTCGGCGGTCCTCATGACGCTGCTGCTGCAACACCGGTTCGACGTTTCGTACGTCAACGCCTATTCGAGCCTGGACCTGCCGCTCCACTTCCTCGTCTCGACGTTCTGGGGGGGACAGGAGGGCTCTTTCCTCCTCTGGCTCTTCTGGGGCGCGGTCATCGGTCTCTTCGTCTGGCGCAGCGCGAAGGAGCAGGAAGCGCCCGTCATGGTCGTCTACCTGGCGACATTCCTCGGAATCGTCGCGCTCCTCTGCAAGCAGTCCCCCTTCAAGCTGCTGCCGCCGCCCGCGCCGGCGGACGGAGTGGGCTTGAACCCGCTGCTCCAGGACCCCTGGATGGTCATCCATCCTCCCGTCATGTTCATCGGTTTCGCCTCGCTCTCCGTCCCCTTCGCGTTCGCGATCGCGGCGCTCTGGAAGAAGCGGTGGGATGGCTGGGTCACACGCGCGCTGCCCTGGGCGCTGCTCACATTTCTCACCCTGGGGACCGCCATCCTCATGGGGGGCTACTGGGCCTACAAGACGCTCGGCTGGGGCGGGTACTGGGGCTGGGATCCGGTGGAGAACACGAGCCTCGTTCCCTGGCTCTTCACGGCGGCGCTCGTCCACGGCATGTTCCTCCAGCGGGTGCGCAAGCGCCACCGGCGGGTGAACCTGATCCTCGCCTGCGTTTCCTTCCTCACGATCCTCTACGGGACCTTCCTGACGCGGTCGGGGATCCTGGCCGACTTCTCGGTCCACTCCTTCGTGGACCTGGGGATCACGAGCTGGCTCGTGGCGATCCTCGTGGGCTTCCTGGTTTTCAGCGCTGGCATGATCGCCTGGCGCTGGCGGGCGGTCCCGGTCGTCGCGGAAGAGGACCCGCCCCTGCTGTCGCGCAGCGTGCTCTTCATCCTGGGAATCGCCGTCTTCTGCGCGCTCGCGTTCGTGATCCTGCTGGGGACCTCCGCGCCGCTGCTCACGCGGCTGACCGACAACCCGTCGCAGGTGCAGCTCTCCTTCTACGGCAAGACGGCGACGCCCGGCGCGATCCTGCTGCTCATTCTCTCGGCCCTCGTCCCCTTCGTCTCATGGAAAGGCGAGCGTGCCGGGGAGCTCCTCAAGAGCGCCCGTCGGTCTCTCATCGTCGCCGCTGCCGTGACGGCGGTCGCAGCGGTTCTCGGATCGCGCGACGCGCTGCCGCTGCTGCTCATCGCGCTGTCGGCTTTCGCGGCCGACATGAACCTGCGGGCCGTCATCCGCAAGGCGAGCAACGCGAAGCTCGGCGGCGCGGGGGGGTACCTGGCGCACGTGGGGGTCGGGATCATGATGGCGGGAATCGTCGTCTCGGGCGTGTACGCGCAGACCCGGCGGGTGAAGCTCCCGATCGGCGAGCCCACGAAGATGGACGGCACGCTGCTGACGTTCCTCCGGGTCGTCCCGGGCTCCGGCGACCGGAAGCAGGCGATGGAGATCCGCGTGGAAGCCCCCGGAAAGAAGCCGTACTACGCGTATCCGAAGATGTACGTCAACACACGCACGAACCAGCTCATGGTCAACCCGTCGATCCGCAAGACGGCGGTGCGCGACTTCTACGTCGCGCCGCAGGAGTACGACCCGGGACAGCCGGAGCGACGCGGGCTCGACCTCCGGCTGACTAAGGGCACCACCCAGAACGTCGAAGGGGTTGGGGTGACCTTCCGCGAGTTCAACGCGGACCGCGCGGCGATGTTGCGGGGCGAGAAGACCGTCCTGGTTCTGACGGACGTGACGATCACTCCGCCGGACGGATCGAAGCACGACGCCACCCTGCGGTACGTCTTCCACATGGACGGCCGCGAGGCCGAGGCGGAGGAGATTCCGGTTCCGGGCGCTCCGGGGGCGACCATGCGCGTGCTGGCCGTGTCTCCCAACGACGGCTCCGTGGTGCTGCGCCTGCGCGGGATCTCCAAAGAACCCGCCGACGAGTTTCAGGCCGCTACGACCGAGTCGCTCTCGGTCGAAGTGACGCGCAAGCCGCTCATCAGCCTGGTCTGGGGCGGCTTCTACGTCATGATGGGCGGCGCGCTGCTGGCGTTCATCAAACGGGCGGGCGAAGCGCGCAAGGCCGTGCTCGCCGCGGGTCCCGAGCCTTCCCGGGAGCCGGCCTCAGAAGCGATTCACCCCGCCGGATCTCCGATCACGGTCCACAGCTCCTCCAGCTAGAAGCCCGCCTCCGCATCGCGTTCCGGCTTCCTGCCGGAACGGATCCTGCAAGAGAAGTGTCCATTATGGTGAAAAAAGCGCTGATTCTGCTGATCTCCATGGCGGTCGCCGCCTCTGCGGCGGCCGGGACCCTCTATCGCATCGAGCTGCGGGGACAGGCGCCGATCATCGCGCGGGACGAGCCCGCTCCCAACGGCAGCGTCCTTCTCTTTCACCGGCAGGTGGACGGCCGGTTGACCGGCGTCCCCAGGGAAGACGTCGTCTCCGTCACCCCCGTCGCCACGAGCCGGGGGACCTCGCCGAAGGCGCGCGTCACGGCCACGACGGCCGAAGCGCCGGCTGACGGCAAGCCGCTCCAACCGGGTGAGAGCCTGGTCCTCGGTCCGACCGGGGGCGACGGTTCGACGCGGGAAGCCGGAGCCGAAGGGGCGAACGCGACAGCCGCGGGCCGGCCCGGCGCGGCTATGGCCCCCGGTGCCGCGGGATACGGCGGTCCCGTCGGGCCCGACGGCGTTCCGGTCGGAGCCGTCAACGCTCCCGGCACCGTGAACCCCAACCTCGCATTGCAGCCGCCGGCCGCGACCACCGTGGGTTCGGACGGAGTGCCGCGCGCCGCGAGCGGTCCGCCGCCGACGATCGATCCGGTCACCGGACGTCCTCCGACGAGCCCTCCCGTCGCGGGCTCGACGGCGAACCCCGCCGGCTCGACGCCGCCGACGACCACCAGCAATCCCGCGGGGGCGACCGCACCCGTCACGACGACGAACCCGGCCGGATCGACGCCGCAAGGGACGACGCTCCAGCCCGTTCAGCCCGGGACCGCGTCGCAGCCGCAGACGCCGCCGCAGCAGACGGGCACGACGCAACGTCCCAACTCGGGCGCGGCGGGAACCAACCGCGGGGCGGGTACGACCAACAACTCGACGACCACGAACAACTCGCCGCGGAACTGAGTCAGATCTCTTCGAGCGAGAGCTCGAGGCCGTCGGTCGCCGCGCGGACGCGGCAGCCGGCGGCCTTTTCGTCTGCGAGCGCTTCGAGCTTTTCGGCGAGCGCGGCATCCCCCATTTCGATCGGCTCCTTTCCGAAGTGGGAGAAGACCGCGCGCCGGACGCCATAGCGGCCGAGCCACCCGAGCTGGGCGCGCACGGTCGTGTGGCCCATGAGCGCGCCGCTCGGGTGCCGGCGCACGAGTGACCCCGTCAGTGTCGATCCGTCACCCACGTAGAGGTCCGCGCCCGCCAGGGCGCGCTCGGGCTCGTCGAACGCGATGATGTCGCCCGAGTACAGCACGGTCGTTTTTCCCGCGAGGATGCGGACGGCGACGCCGGGACACCGGACCGAATGGACCACGGGATAGATGGTCAGACGGAAGGGCCCGACCCGGACGCTCGAGCCGGGCTGGAGGGTGACGCGGCGCGGTAGCGGGTAGTCCTTGAGGATCTCGTGCGTGATCGCCGAGGCATGGACGGGGACCTCCGCTCCGTCCGCAAGCCCCCAGGCATGGTCGGGGTGAGCGTGCGAGAGGTAAACCGCATCCGGGGCGATCTCCGGCATCAGCGTCTTGCGGTTCTCTCCCAGATCGCAGAGAAGCCGGAAGCCCTCGTGCTCGACCGTGAACGCCGAGTGGCCGGCGTGCGTCGGGGACTTCTCCTCCACGTACCCCTTCGTGCCGTAAAAGCGCAGCTTCACGGCCGGAAGGATAAGGGGAAGCGCCATAGAATCCCGCGCGATGCCGGGCCGGGGGGATCGCGTACGGCGCTTGCGCGACCTCGCCGGCATCGGCGTGGATCGCATGGGGGCGGCGGCCGACGCCCTGGCCGCGAGCGATCCGTCGATACTGCGCATGGAGAACCTCGATACCGACCTGCGTCCTCCGCCCGCCGCGATCCAGGCGACGCGCGAAGCGATCGAGAGGGACGACGCCAACAGCTATCTTCCCTTCGCCGGGCAGGCCCGCCTGCGCGCCGCGGCGGCGCGACGTGTCGGGGAGGCGTCCGGCGTGACGTACGAGCCGGAGCGGAACTGCCTCATCACGGCGGGCGGCCTCAACGGGTGCCTCGCGGCGCTCCTCGCGCTGCTCGACCCGGAGGACGAGGTCGTCCTGACGGACCCGACCTACGTCGGCATGATCAACCGCGTCCGGCTGGCCTCCGGAGTGCCCGTCCTCGTCCCGTTCGAATGGCGGGAAGGCCGCTGGGCCCTCGACCTCCGAGCGCTGCGCGCGGCAGTCACGCCGAAGACGAAGGGGCTCTTCCTCATGAGCCCGTCCATGCCTTCGGGTGCGGCGCTCGACGCGGCCGAGTGGGACGCAGTCGCGCGGCTGTGCAGGGAGTCGGACCTCTGGCTCCTCTACAACGCCGCGATGGAGCGGATCCTCTACGACGGGCTCCGGCCGATCCACCCCGCGGGCCTTCCAGGGATGGCCGATCGCACGATCACGGTCGGCTCGGCCTCGAAGGAGTTCCGGATGATCGGATGGAGGGTCGGCTGGGTCGTCGGCCCCGCGGAAATTCTCTCCGACGTCGCGCTCGTCGCCATCTCCGACGTCTGCGTCCCGGTCGGGATCGCCCAGCCCGGGGCCGCCGCGGCCCTCGAATCGCCGGACTCGGAACGGGACCTCGCCGGGGCGGTCGCCGAGTGGCAGCGACGGCGGGATGCGGTCGTCCGGGAGCTGGAGGGCTGGCCCGTCCGCGGCGCGGCGGGCGGCTGGTCGCTGCTGCTCGACGCCGGTAAGCTCGGCATGACGGGCGCCGTCGCGTCCGCGCGGCTCCTCGAGCGCGGGCGCGTCGCGGCGACGCCGATGAACCACTGGGGGCGGGTGCACGGCGAGCAATACGTCCGGTTCGTCTTCAGCAACGAGCCGGTGGAACGCCTCGCCGGTCTCGGCGAGCGCGTGCGGCGCTCGCTGACCTGAGGGCCATGCGACTCGGCGCGCTCGACGTGGACCTCCTGCGCGGCTCGGATTTCCGGCTGGACGGCGGCGCGATGTTCGGCATCGTCCCGAAGCCCCTCTGGGAGCGGAAGTTTCCTTCGGACGACCGCAACCGGATCGCGCTGACGACCAACTGCCTCCTCGTCCGGGGACGGGATTACGTCGCGGTCGTCGAGGCGGGGATCGGCGACGACTGGAGCGCCAAGGAGCGGGACCTCTACGCGATCGAGGGCCTCGGCGCCCTGACCGCGTCGCTCGCCCGACACGGCGTGGCCCCCGAGGACGTGGACGCGCTTCTCCTCTCGCACCTGCACTTCGACCACGCCGGAGGAGCGAGCTGGCGGGAGGAAGGGCGGTTTGCGCCCGTCTTTCCCCGCGCGACGCTCTACGTTCAGGCGCAGGAGCTCGCCCATGCCCGCGCGCCGAACGACCGGGACCGGGGCTCCTACCGCGCGCAGGACTGGGAGCCGTGGGCGCAGGCCGGCCGCGTCGAAGAGATCCGTGGCACCGCCGTCGTCCGGCCCGGCGTTTCGGTCGTCCCGCTTCCCGGCCACAACCGAGGAATGCAGGCGATCCGCGTCGAATCGGAGGGGAAGGTCCTCTTCTACTTCGCCGACGCGCTCCCGACGGCGGCCCACCTCCGGCCCTCGTGGACCATGGCCTACGACCTCTATCCCGCCGAGCTCGTCGAGACCAAGAAGCTACTTCTCGCGCAGGCCGTCTCGGAGCGATGGCTCTGCGTCTTCGGGCACGACCCGCAGGCGCCGTGGGGCTTCCTCGCCGCCGATGGCGCCGCCTACCTTATCGACTCCGTTCCCCGGGCCGAGCCCGTCTTCTGAGGTGGGGCCTTCCCGCCGGCCGGCTACTCCATGTATCCGGTCACGTCCAGGATGACGTGGACCGTGCCGGAGCTCTGGTTGGCGCGGGCGACGAGCTCGCTCGCGGCGGAGAGGGTCACGATCGCGCTGTTGGCGCGGGTCTGCCCGACCGCGTAGTTCACGTTCGACGTCGAAACCCCGGCCGTGCCGCCTGCCCGGAGGACGATGTGGCCCAGCGACGTCGCCCCGGTCACCGTGACGTTGAGGGTGAGCACTCGGGCCGAGGCCGGCACGCCGCAGACCCCCGCGAGCATGAAGGTCCGCTCGATCCCCGCCGCGAGAGCCGGCCCGCCCCGCGGTCCATTCGCCATGCGGGTGTCCACGAGCCGGCAGGGAGCCAGGGTGTGGAACCGCCTCGGGAGGCCCGCCCTCGGGGTCGGCGTCGGAGGCGCCGGCGTGCGGGTGGGTGTCCGGGTCCGCGTAAGAGTCGCCGTGCGCGTTGGCGTTCGAGTCCCGGTGATCGTCGGCGTGCGCGTTGCGGTGCGCGTCGGTGTCCGGGTCGCCGTGGCGCCGCTGGTCGGGGTGCGGGTCGCGGCCGCTCCCATGGAGACCTGAACCCGCAACACGTTCCCCGACATGGAAAGCGCGGAGATCGTGACGCCCGATACGGGGTCCGTGTAGCTGTCCCCGACCTGGATCGCGCCGTCCGCGTGGCTGGTGGGAGGCGTCATGTCGAGAAGGCACGACCAGCAGGAATACTCGCTCGGATACGTCAGGACGACGAGCGTTCCATTCAGGACGTTCGCATTGGTCGAAAGGAACGCGTCGAATCCGATCGCCGCGCGATGCTCGAGCCAGTAGTTTCGATTGAACGGAGTCTGGATCCGCACGGCGTATCGGGGCGCTCCGGCCGATTCGAGCGGCCAGAGGTCATAGAGCGCGGTTCCTGTGGTGTGCGTCACCGTTCCGGCCGGGAAGTAGGCGAGCTGGCTCTTCATGTCGGCGCTGATGTGCCCCGTCCGCGAGTTGGCCATGATGGAAAAGGGGCTGCCGTACTCGCTCCTCGTGCAGGCGCCGCCGATCTCGACGGCCCCGCAGTCGAGCGTGCTCGAATGGCCGAGACCGAACGTATGGCCGAGCTCGTGGCCGACAACCAGCCGGTTGAAGACGGGCGTCCAGGCCTGCGACCCTCCCCCCAGGCCGGCCCATCCGCAGCCCGGCAGCTGTGGATAGACGTAGACGCGCTTGCTGTAGCTCGCGAGGTTGAAGCCGGCCTGCTGCGCCGCGTAGTCCGACTCCGAAGCGGCCGTCAGATAGGCGCACGTCGCGGGCCTGTTGACCCGCGCCGTCAACGCGGTGTGACCACTCCCGAGAGGGTGTGGGACCCGAAGGAGTTCTCCTCGAAATAGCGCCGCGTGCTGTCGGCGGCGTCGAAGACGAGGCTCTGGGCGGTGGCCTGGGTGGGAGTCAGGGTCTCCGCGCCCGGCGAGTCGAGCCAGCGCAGAAGGATGACGATGACCGGGGTCGCGCCGGCGAGGGCGGGCGAGGCGCGCCGCGCGGTGGCGGGAGCCGGCGCCGTCACCGTGTACGTGTCGACGTTCAGCCGGGTTCCGCTCCGCTCGCCCTGGACGAGGATGCGCGCTCCGGCG
>JBHENW010000156.1:0-26221 GCA_046261875.1 Thermoanaerobaculia bacterium
CTCCCGGTTCCGATCGCGGACGGAGCAGGCGGAGGTCGTCCGGAAAGTCGCGGACGGCGCGGTGGACATCCTCATCGCGACGCACCGGATGCTCTCCAAGGACCTGGCTTTTCGCGACCTGGGCCTGCTCATCGTGGACGAGGAGCAGCGGTTCGGAGTGGCTCAGAAGGAAAAGCTGAAGGAATGGAAGGCCTCGATCGACGTCCTGTCGATGTCGGCCACGCCGATTCCCCGCTCCCTGCACCTGTCGCTCTCCGGGCTGCGCGATCTGTCCATCATCGAGACGCCGCCCCGCGACCGGCTGGCCATCGAGACCCAGGTCGTTCCGGCCAAGCCCGAACTGATACGCGACGCGATCGAAGCGGAGCTCGAGCGCGGCGGGCAGGTCTTCTTCGTGCACAACCGCGTCGAATCGATCGGGCGGATCCGGCAGCAGCTCGAGGAGTGGCTGCCCGGCGTGCGCATCGCGGTCGCCCACGGCGCGATGCCCGAGGCGGAGCTCGAGAAGGCGATGATGCGGTTCTATTCGCGGCAGGCCGACGTGCTCCTGGCGACGACGATCATCGAGAACGGACTGGACATCCCTTCGGCGAACACGATCCTGATCGACCGCGCCGAGACCTACGGCCTGGCGCAGCTCTACCAGCTCCGCGGCCGCGTCGGGCGCAGCGACAAGCCGGCCTATGCCTATCTGCTCATCCACGAGACCTCGGCGCTCTCGGACATCGCGCGGCGGCGCCTCGCGTCCATCCAGGAGTTCTGCGACCTCGGCGCGGGCTTCCGCATCGCCGCGAAGGACCTGGAGATCCGCGGTTCGGGCAACATCCTCGGAGGGGAGCAGTCGGGCCACATCGCTTCGGTCGGCTTCGAGACGTACCTCTCGCTGCTGGAGGAGACGATCCGCGAGATGCGCGGCGAGCAGCCCCTGCCCGAGCGCGCGGTGACGCTCTCGCTCGGTCTGGACCTGGCGATCCCGCGGTCCTACGTCGCCGACGAGAACTGGCGGATGATGATCTACAAGAAGGTCGCGCGGGCCCGCGACGACGCGGCGCTGGAGGAGACGGCGCGGGAGATCGCCGACCGCTTCGGCGAGCCGCCGCCTCCCGTGCGCCGCCTGGTCTCGTATTCGCGGCTGCGCGCGCGCGCCGAGCGGCTCGGAGTGACCTCCGTCACCCGGCAGTCCGGCAAGGTCCACGTCCGCTTCGCGGAAGACGCGCCCGTGGACCTCGACCGCCTCCTCGACATGGTCCGGCGCACGCCGGGCGCCGCCTTCTCGCCGGCGCGGCTGCTGACGCTCCCTTCGCCCTCCGGGGACGCGGTCCTCCCCGCCCTGATCACCTGGTTCGAGGAATTCGAGGGGAAGGTGGCGGCGTGAGAGTTCCTACCGGAAATATCCGGTCACGTCGATCACGACGTGCACCGTGGCGGAGAGCGGGAAGGACTGGAGGGCGAGCTCGCCGTTCTCGCCGAGCGTCAGGAACGCGCTGTTCGCGCGGGCCCTGACCGGCGCGATAATTGATGCTCGACGCGTACGGAGTGACGGTCCCCAGCGGGTAGATCACCGCGTGCCCGGGCCCGGAAGGCTGCGTGACGGTGACGTTGGCTGCGATTGCGCGAGCGTCGGATGGGATGCCGCACCGGCCGGCGGTCGTCAAGCTCCGGAGTGGCCCGCCCTGGATCGGCCCGGCCGTCAGCATCCCCGTCCCGCTGCGGGAATCGATCAGCCGACAGGGAGCGACGGTGTAGAACCCGCCGCCGCTGCGCGGGCGCGATGCGCGGTAACGCACGTACTCGAAGCTCCAGCGGTAGTTCTGGCTGAACTGCTTGCCGTTTCCGAGCCACGCGCCGAGGACTCCTCCGGCGAAGATCTGGTCTCCGCGCGTGATCCAGAGTGGATTGCCTGTCTGCTCGTAGATCCAGCCATACAACGGCGCGATCAGAGTTCCAAGTCCGGCGCTCCCTGCGTGGGATACGTTCCCGGGAAGCTTTCGCCGTAAGGGTAGCTCTCGTACCAGAACGCCTGATCCGCGGGGACCCAGGCGTTGACCCAGAGCCACTCGGCCGCCATTGTCAGCGCCGGCAGGATCCGCGGGTCACGGGTGAGACGGAAGTACCGGATCAGGGCTTCCGATGTCAGCCCCACCATGAAGGGCTGGACGTCGTCGAGCGTGCGAGAGCCGAACCATTGGTCGAGGTGGCCGAGGGCGATCTCGACGTACTCGTCGAGACGGGATGCCTCGGGGCGCCGAACTCCTCCGCGTCCAGATAGGAGAGGATGCTGTAGGCCACCTCGCGGCTCGAGTAGGCGCTCAGCGCGTACGGCAGGAACGTGTGTGGCGCGGCGAACGCCGCGTTGCGTGAGATCGCGATGGCGCCGTCCCGCGACGCGGGATCTCCCGTCTTCTGATAGTCGAGCGTCATTCCGCGGGTGAAGAGGCGCCATCCGGGAAGAGCTCCGTTGTTCGGCAGAACGTACGTGTCCCGGTACATCTCCTCGACCGTAGCGGGCGCATGCGGCTCAGGACGCCTCCCGCGTGTAATCGGCGATCTGGTAGTAGACGCGCTCTCCGTCGTAGTACCAGACGCTCCCTTCCCACGTCGAGTTTGCGAGGATCGTCGCCCGGTTGCGGTGCGTCGCTCCGACGCTCCGCATGTTGTTCTCCCACGCGGAGAGCTGCGGCAGCGGCGGGAGGGCGGGGTACGCGGGGGTGCCGGCGTGCCGGGTGTCGGGACCACGGTGACGGGGAGGTCCACGAATCGGGTGACTCCGCTCGCCGTGCCCGTGACGCGGACGAGGTGGGATCCGACGGCCGCCAACGTCGTGTCGATCCGCGCCGTCATCTGCCACGTCGAGCCGTAGCCGAAGCGCTCGCCCGTCGGGCGCTGAAACGCTTCGAGCAGGGAAACGGAGAATCCGGGCGGGAAGCTCACCGCCAGGTCGATTGACCGGCTCGTGCCTCCGGTCAGTGCGCTGTTCAGCCCGACGTAGAGGGGGCTGCCACGGAAGACTTTCCGCGGGCCCCACGTGCCGAGCTGAAATCGAAGGCGACCGGGAGACTCCGGAAGGTCCCGTCCGGCGAAAGGAGCAGGTTGCCGGACGCGTCGCGCGAACGAACCCGGAGGTGATAGAGGGTCGCGGGGACCAGGCTCCCGACCGATACGACGTGGGAGGTCGTCCTGTTCGACTGGAGCGGTGAAAGCGCGCCGTAGGCGCCGGTGGTCCCGTACTCCACCTGGCCGTCGGTGGCCACGCTCGTAGACCAGTAGATCTGCGCCGAAAGGGAATCGACCGCGGTCACCCGGGTGTCGAAAGAGTGAACGGTTGAGCCAGGCCGACCGCTGCGAAACCCCACACAATGGCCGCCGCGGCCAGGCGGCGGACGGCGCGGGCACAGCGGCGGAGAGACCAGGACACCGCCGATCGGTGGCCTCGACAGGCCGCCCAGAAGGGCGCTCTCATGGGTTTTGGCGATCATACCCGACAGCCGCCCGCGCATCCGGAAAAAGCGGCGGCGGAGGGAATGTCCTCTGCGGCCCGTCGAGTTGATAATCCAATGATGCGAAAGACTTTTGTCTGCGTCGCGCTCTTCGTCAGCGCGTTTCCGCTCGGCTCGGCCGAGCTCGTCGAGAAGATCGTGGCGCGCGTGAACGACCGGCTCATCACGCACTCCGAGTACGAGCACCGTGTGCAGACGGCGATGCGCTCGCCGGAGGCGCCGGCGGACCGCGATCGGCTCCGCCAGGATGTCCTCAAGGACTTGATCCAGGAGAAGCTGCTCGAGGAGCGCGCCAAGGAGCTCGACGTCGCCGCGACCGACGAAGAGGTCGAGAACGCCGTCGAGCGGATCAAGCGGCAGTACAACCTCGCCACGGACGCCGAGTTCGACGCGGCGCTCAAAGCCTCCGACCTGAACCGGGACGCCCTGAAGCGACAGATGCGGCAGACGATCACGTTGCAGAAGGTGATCGGCCGCGAGATCACCGCCCGCCTCGAGATGACCGACGATGTGCTCCGCCTCGAGTACGAGCGCCAGAAAGACGCGCTCTACCGGCTGCCGGAGCAGGCGCAGGTGTCCGAGATCGTCGTGCGTTTCGAGCCGGAGGATCCGGCCGCGCGCGAGCGCGCCGTCGCGCGGATCGAGGCGGCGCGCGCGAAGGTCGCCGCCGGGACCCCCTTCGCGGACGTGGCCCGGGAGTCCTCCGAGGGCAATGCGCGTGAGCGCGGGGGCGACCTCGGCACGGTGGCGCGGGGCGAGCTGCTCCCCGGCCTCGACGCCGCCGTCTTCGCCGAGCCGGCCCAGGAATACACCGCGCCCGCGCTTCTGCCCGGGTCGGTGCACCTCTTCCGCGTCACGGACCGAAAGCCGGCCGGCTACCGGCCCTTTTCCGAGGTCCGCGAGGACCTGTCGAAACGCCTCTCCGAGAACCTCTACGACAAGCGGTACGAGGAGTACATCCAGAAGCTGCGTCGGGAGGCGTTCGTGAAGATCTACGATCCCTCCCTGGCGAAAGCCGAAGAGAAAAAGACCTCCTAGAGTCGTGCGGGCCTCCCGCGTGGTGGCACGGATCGGGCTTCCCCCGGATTTTTCCTTCGACTCCGTCGTCCGGTCGCACGGCTGGTACGACCTGCCGCCTTTCTCCTACGAGCGGAACGCGCGCCTTTTGACGACGGTCATCGCCGAGCGAAAGAGGCCCGTGCGGCTGACCTTCCGGCCGCGTGGGGACCGTCTGGAGGTGACGGCGTCCGCGCCGCTCCCCCCGCCGATCGCTCGCCGGATCGCCCGGCGTGTCTTCTCGCTCGACTTGAACCTGGCGGAGGCGGCGCGCGGGATGGAAGGCGACGCCGCGCTCACGCGAGCGCTGCGGCAGGGGAGGGGGCGGATGCTCCGCGCGCCGACGCTCTTCGAGGACGCGGTCAAGATCCTCTTCACGACCAACTGCACCTGGGCCGCGACGCGGGGGATGGTCGGGCGACTGATCCAGGTCGCGGGCCCGGGGGGAGAGTCGTTCCCCGACGCGGCGGCGGCCGCCCGGCTCACGCCGCGCACCCTCGTCTCGCAGGTGCGGTGCGGATACCGGGCCGTCGCGCTCTCCCGCTTCGCGCGCCGCGTGGACTCCGGGCGCCTCGACCTGTCCCGCTGGGAGAGCGGCGGCCTTTCCTCTGAGGAGCTCCGCCGGGAGATCGTCGCCGAGCATGGCTTCGGTCCCTACGCGGCCGAGGGGCTGCTGCGCATCCTCGGGCGGCACGACTTCTACGCCCTCGACTCCTGGGTGCGGCAGCAGTACCGGAAGGTTTACCCGGGGCCCGCCGCGAAGACGGACGTTTCGATCGGGCGGCGCTACGCGCGCTACGGTCCGCACCGCGGTCTCGCGCTCTGGCTGGAGATGACCCGCCACTGGCACGAAGGGGAAACGGAGGCGTGGCCGTAGGCTTCTCCTTTACGCCGTCCTTACGCCCCTAATTTTTTTAGGCAAATGCTTTTGCTTGACTAACAAAGGAAGCCACTCCTAACATCCCGCCAAGTGGGCTAATCTGGAAAAAAGTGGAAGAAAGTGGTCCCGATCCACGGATCGGGACGCAGAGGAGCAATGGACCGCTTTCGGGGAAGCGCCCCTGCTCGTGTCGATGAAAAGGGCCGGCTCAAGGTGCCGACGCTCTTTCGCGACCAGATCGACGAGGCTTTCGGCCCCGAGCTCTTCGTCACCTCCCTCCACGGCCGCGAGGTCCTCATCTATCCCCTTCCGGTCTGGCAGGCGCTCGAAGAGAAGCTCGCATCGCTTCCCGCCATCCACCGCGCCAAGCGCAAGTTTCTCGAGCGGGTCAACTACTACGGGCAGACCGGATCTCTCGATTCGCAGGGGCGCGTGCTGATCCCGCAGATCCTGCGCGACAGCGCCAAGCTGCCCGCCGACGTCGTCGTGACGGGCAACATCGATCACCTCGTCGTGTCCGACCGCGGCGCCCTCGCGTCGCGCCTCGCCAAGGAGGAGTTCACACCGGAGGACTACGACGAGCTCTCGAAGCTCTTGTCGTGACCCGTGAGCCGGATGACTGGAGATCAAGACGCACGACGAGGAAACGACCGGCGTTGGTGACCGCGGACACACGCCCGTCCTCCGCCGCGAAGTCGTGGAGCTGCTGGCGCCCGAGCGCGGCGGCTTCTTCGTGGACGCGACGGTGGGCGCGGGCGGGCACGCCGAGGCCCTGCTCGCGGCGGGGGGCGACGCGCGTCTTCTGGGCCTCGACCGGGACCCCGACGCCCTCGAGCGGGCGCGACGCCGGCTCGAGCCGTTCTCGGAGCGCGTCGAGCTCCGGCAGGGCGACTTCGGGGAGCTGGACGCGCACCTCGAGGGGCGGCCGGCGCCGGACGGAGTGCTCGCGGACCTCGGCGTCTCTTCCATGCAGCTGGACGTTGCTTCCCGCGGGTTTTCGTTCCGGCGGGAAGGGCCATTGGACATGCGGATGGGCCGGGAGGGACGCACGGCTGCGGACATCGTGGCCACGGCCTCGGCCGAAGAACTGACGCGGATATTCCGCGAATACGGGGAGGAACGGATGGCGGCAAAGATCGCGCGGGGCATCGTCGCGGAGCGGACCAGCAACCCGATCTCCACCACGAGGCATCTTGCCCGGATCGTGGCGCGGGTCAAGGGGAACCGCGAAAAGATCGATCCCGCGACGCGGGTCTTCCAGGCCCTGCGCATCGAGGTGAACCAGGAGCTCGTCGCGCTCTCCCGGTTCCTGACGCAGGCGTCCGAGCGACTCAACGCGCGCGGCCGCCTCGCGGTCATCTCCTATCACTCGCTGGAGGACCGGATCGTCAAGGAGACGTTCCGGCGCGACTCCGGCGCGTGCATGTGCCCGCCGCGCCTGCCCTCCTGCGTCTGCGGCGCGCGCCGGGTCCTGCGCGTCCTGACGCGGCGGCCGATCGTTCCGAGCGAGGCGGAGCGGCGGGAGAATCCGCGCTCCCGCAGCGCCCGACTGCGCGCTGCGGAAAAGGTCGAAAAGGTCGCCGAGCCCTGAGGCCGTGAGCACCCTCGCCTACTCCCAGTCCAAGCGCGTCCAGAACCTCCACCTGACGCGCGAGCGCGACCGCCGGCGCGGCCGCGAGCTGGCGAGCTACCTGCTGCTCGGCCTCCCGATCGCTTTCGGCCTGCTCCTCTACGCCGCGCTCCACGTCGAGACCGTCCGCGTGGGCTACGCTCGGGAGGCGCGTGCCCGGCGGGTCCTCCGGCTCACCGAGGAGAACCGCCGGCTCCGCGCGGAGCTCGCCCGCGCCTCTTCGCCAGACCGCGTCGCCGCCGTCGCGGGGCGCAAGGGCCTCCGGCCTCCCCTCCCCGGCCAGATCCAGTACGTCGAGGTTCCGCATCCCGCTCCCGGCCGCACGGACGGCGCGCCGGCGCCGCTTCGTCCATGAACCGCATCCCCCGCCGTCGCCTCACGATCCTCGCGGTCTTCCTGATGGCGTGGGGCCTCCTCGTGGCGGGGCGCCTCGCCCAGCTCCAGATCGCTCGGGCCTCCGGTTACAAGGCGCGCGCGCAGCGTCAGCAGGAACGGCGGGTGCCCATCGCGCCGCACCGCGGCTCGATCTGGGACCGCGAGGGCCGGGAGCTGGCCGTCTCCGTGGAGGCCTTCACCGTCTACGCGATTCCCGAGGAGGTCCGCGGCATCGCGGCAACCGCGCGGGCGGTCGCTCCCTGGACGGACGCGTCCGTGGAAGAGCTCGTGCGACGCATGCGCCAGCCGCAGGAGACCGTCCGCCTCGCGCGCAAGCTCGACCCGGTGACCGCCGGGAAGATCCGCGCGCTGCGCCTGCCCGGCATCCGGCTCGTCGCCGAGACGAAGCGCTTCTACCCGAAAGGCTCGCTCGCGTCGGCCGTCCTCGGTTACGTCGGCACGGACGACCGGGGACTCGCCGGGCTGGAGCACCTCTACGACGAGACCATCCGCGGCAAGCCGGGGGAGGTCGTGGCGCTCAAGGACGCCCGGCGGTCCATCTACGGGGAGACGGAAAGCCCGTCGGGACGTCCGCCGCGGGAGGGCGCGAGCCTGACCCTCTCCCTCGACTCCGCGCTCCAGTTCGCGGCGGAGAAGGACCTGGCCGCCGCGGTGTCGGCCTACGGCGCAACGTCCGGCGCCCTCGTCCTGATGGACCCGTGGACCGGCGAAGTCCTCGCGATGGCCGGCACGCCGGGCTTCGACCCGAACCATTACAACCGGTACGCGCCGGAGGTGCGCCGAAACCGCGCGGTGGCGGACGCCCACGAGCCCGGGTCCACTTTCAAGATCGTGACCGGCGCGATCGCTCTCGAAGACTCGGTCGTGGACACGCGCGAGATCATCGAGACGGGGGACGGAACGATCCGCGTCGCGAACACGGTCATCTCCGAGCACGACAACAAGCGGTTCGGGCCCCTGACGCTCGGTGGCGTCTTCGAGCATTCCTCCAACGTCGGGATCATCCGGGTCGGCCTGCGGCTCGGCGCGGCGCGGCTCTATTCGGGCGCGCGCGATCTCGGCGTCGGGCGCTCAACCGGCGTGGACCTGCCGGGCGAGAGCGCGGGCATCTTCCGCCCGCTGTCGCGCTGGTCGGCCCTGTCGGCCGCCTCGATCTCCATGGGGCAGGAGGTCGCCATCACGCCGCTCCAGCTCGCGCGCATCGGCGCGGCGGTCGCCAACGGAGGTCTCCTCGTCACACCGAGGCTCGTCCAGCGCGTGACCGACTCCGACGGGGTCGCACGGGAGCTCGCCCGGCCCGCACCGGTGCGGGTCCTGTCGGAGGAGACCGCGCGGGAGCTGCGGCAGATCCTCGTCGGTGTCGTCGAGCGGGGGACCGGGACGCTCGCCGCGGTGCCGGGCTTCTCCGTCGGCGGGAAGACGGGGACCGCGCAGAAAGCCGGGCCGGGCGGATACCAGCCCGGCCGGTACATTCCGGCGTTCGTCGGCTTCGCCTCCGCCGAGAATCCGCGCCTCGTCTGCGCCGTCGTCATCGAGGAGCCCCGCGGCAAGCGCTACTACGCCAGCGAGGTCGCGGCGCCCGTGTTCTCGAGCTTCGTGGCGCAGGCGCTCGCCATCCTCCGGATCGCACCCGCCCAGCAGCGCCTCCCGTCGACGGTCCTCGCCTCCGCCCGGAGGCGGTACCCCTCGGGAGTGGTGCCCGCCGCGTTGCGCGAGCCCGCCCCGCGACTCCTGCCCCCGCTCTCGAACGAGACGCCGGAGGCGGCCGGCCTCTCGGCCCGCCAGGCCCTCGCGCTCTTCGCCCGCCAGGGCGTGCCCGTGCGGCTCCGGGGAACGGGTTTCGTCGTCTCGCAGATCCCGCCGGCGCGCAGCCCGATCGCGCCCGGCCAGGTCCATCAGCTCCAGCTCGCGGAAAGCATTCCGGGCGCGGCGGCCACCGGCCAGCGCCGGACGGAGGAGACGAGCCCGCTTCTGCCCGGTCCGTGAAGCTCATGGAGCTCGTCGCGCTCCTCGGTGAATCCGAGGTCGATGGAGCGTCGGAGAATCCGGAGGTCCGCGGCGTCGCAAACGATTCCCGGCGGGTCTCCGCGGGGGACGTGTTCGTCGCGATGAGCGGCGGCAAGTCCGACGGCAACCTCCACGTCGCGGAGGCGGTCTCGGCGGGCGCGGTCGCCGTGGTCTCCTCCCTGCCGCGCCACGCAGGGATCGAGGTCCCGTGGGTGCGGTCACCCCATCCGAGGCGGGCGCTCGGGCGCATCGCGGCGCGTCTCGCCGGGGATCCGGCGAGCCGGCTCGTCCTCGCCGGGGTGACGGGGACGAACGGAAAGACGACGACCTCGACGCTCCTGTCGGCGATCCTCGCCCGCCGCCACGGCGGGGCGGGCCTGATCGGCACGGTCGGCCATCGCACGGGATCCCGAGAAATCCCGGCGCGCCATACGACCCCGGAGGCGCCGGAGCTTCAAGCGTTGCTCGCCGAAATGGTCGCGAACGGATTGAGCGCGGCGGCGATGGAGGTCTCCTCCCACGCGCTGGAGCTGGAGCGCGTCGAGGGCTGTCGGTTCGATCTCGCCGTTTTCACCAACCTGACCCGCGACCACCTGGACTTCCACGGGACCTTCGAGCGCTACTACGAAGCGAAGAAGAGGCTCTTCGCGCTCCGCAAGGAGGGGGGCCCCGCCGTCCTGAACCTGGCCGACCCCTGGGGCGACCGCCTCGCGCGCGAGGTGGGGGGGCCCATCGTGACGTACTCGGCGTCGGGAGCCGCGGACGTCGAGGCCGCCGAGGTCCGATGCGATCTGGAAGGAATCGCGATGCGCGTCGTCACGCCGTCCCCGAGCTTCTCGCTGGAGTCCCCGCTGATCGGTCGGTTCAACGTGGAAAACCTCCTCGCGGCGACCGCGGGCGCGCTCGCCCTCGGGATATCTCCGCAGGAGATCGCCTCGGCGGTGCGGTCCGTGCACTCGGTCCCCGGACGCATGGAGCGCGTCGAGGCGGGCCAGCCCTACACGATCGTCGTGGACTACGCGCACACGGAGGACGCGCTGCGCCGCCTCCTGCTCGCGGTCCGGGACCTCACCGATCGCCAGGTGATCCTCGTCTTCGGCTGCGGCGGCGACCGCGACGCCGGCAAGCGCTTTCCGATGGGAGAAGTCGCGGGACGGCTCGCGGACATCCCCATCGTCACCTCGGACAATCCGCGCTCCGAGGATCCCGAAGCGATAATCTCCCAGGTCGAGGAGGGGATCGTCTCCTCCGGCGCGACGAAGTACCTCAAACTGGCCGATCGGCGCGAGGCGATCCGCGCGGCGATCGAGCTCGCCAACCCGAGAACCGTCGTCGTCATCGCGGGCAAGGGGCACGAAACGATTCAGGTCATCGGCGGACGGGAGCTCCCGTTCGACGATCGCGCGGTTGCGGCCGGGCTGGCGAGGTCGCGGTGAAGTTTTCTATGGCGCAAGCCGCCGCTCTGCTCGGCGTGCCGGCGCCGGCGTTCGGGGATCTCGACGGCGCGGCCGTCGACTCCCGGCGGGTGCGCCCCGGAAACCTGTTCGTTGCGCTGCCGGGGGCCCGCGTCGACGGGCACGACTTCGCGGCGGAGGCCGCGTCGCGCGGAGCGGCAGCGGTCCTCGCGGAGCGCGCCCCCCGCGGCCTTCCCCGGGGATTCCCCTGCCTGCTCGTGGCGGACGCGCGCGCCGCGCTGCTCGACCTGGCCGCGGCGTTCAAGCGCCGCGAAGGGTTCCGTCTCGCCGCCGTCGCAGGGTCCGCCGGCAAGACGACGACGAAGGAGTTCGCGGCGTCGATCCTGTCCCGCCGCTTCCGCACGGGGAAGACCCCCGGAAATCAGAACAGCGCAATTGGCTTCCCGCTATCCGTGATCAACCTCGAGACGCCGTGCCAGTGGATGGTCGGAGAGATGGGCATGAGCGCGCCCGGGGAAATCGCGCGTCTCTCCAGCGCCTTCGAGCCGGACGTCGCCACGATCACCCTGATCGCGCTCGAGCACCTGGAGTTCCTGGGGTCGCTCGACGGTATCGCGCGCGCCAACGCGGAGATCCTCGAAGGTTTGCGGCCCGGCGGGGTCTTCGTGGTCCACGTGGACGATTCCCGCATCGCCGCGCGCGCCCGGGATCACACCGGCCGCATCCTGCGCTTCGGCCGGTCGCCGGAAGCCGAGGTCACCGTGGAGGACGTCGTCGCCGACGAGCGCGGATCGCGGTTCCGTCTGAAGACCCCGGCGGGGACCGTCCCCGTGCGCCTGGAGCTTCCCGGGGACCACCAGGTGTCCAACTTCCTCGCCGCCTCGGCGACGGCCCTCGCCGCGGGCGCCTCTCCGGAGGATTGCGCGGCCGCGGCGCCCACGCTCGCGCCGGCGGCGCACCGCGGGGAGCTGAAGCGGCACGCTTCGGGCGCGCTCCTCTTCGACGACGCGTACAACGCGAGCCCCCCGTCGATGCGCGCCGCCCTGGACACGCTCAAGCGCCTTCCCGGCCGCCGCAAGATCGCGGTGCTCGGCGACATGCTGGAGCTCGGGGCGGAAGACGAGTGGTGGCACCGCGAAACGGGACGCTACGTCGTGGGTCGCGCCGACCGCGTCATCTGCGTCGGCCGGCGGGCCCGGTTCATCGGCGAGGGAGCGATGGCGGCCGGTCTGCCGGGCGGCGAGGTCCGCGCGCTGGAGACTCCCGAGCAGGCGGCCAACCTGCTCGCCTCGATGCTGGCCGACGGGGACACGGTCCTCTTCAAGGCGTCGCGGGGCATCGGTCTGGACCGGGCGGTGGAGCTTCTGGCGGACTCCGAAGGAGTCCGCTGATGTCGCGCCGCCGAGGCGCGCGCTGAGATGTTGTACCGCTGGCTCTATCCGCTGGCGGGGGAGTTCCCCCCGTTCAACGTATTCCGCTACATCACGTTCCGAACGGCGATGGCCGCGGTGACGGCGCTCGTCTTCACGCTGCTTCTCGGAGGACCGATGATCCGGCTCCTCAAGCGGCGCCAGATCGGGCAGGCCATCCGGGAGACGGGGCCGCAGACGCACCACCACAAGGCCGGGACGCCGACGATGGGGGGGTTTCTCATCCTCCTGGCGGTCCTCGTGGCGACTCTCCTCTGGATGGACCTCCTCAACCGGTTCGTGTGGATCGCCCTCGCGACCATGCTGCTGCTCGGGGTCGTGGGGTTCGCCGACGACTTCGTCAAGTTCTCGCGGCGCCGCAGCCTCGGCTTGACGGGGCGTGGGAAGCTCATCCCCCAGTTCCTCGTCGCGTTCCTGCTCGCCTGGGCGATCCAGCACTGGGCGAGCCCGGGCAATTTCTCGACCGTCCTGACCTTTCCCTTCCTCAAGAAAGTCCTGCTCGACCTCGGTTTCCTGTACGTCCCCTTCGTCGCCCTGATCCTCGTGGGGTCCTCCAACGCCGTGAACCTGACCGACGGCCTCGACGGGCTCGCAATCGGCGCCGTCGGGATCGCGGCGGGCACCTACTCCGCGCTGGCCTACGTGACCGGCAATGCGGTCGCCGCCCGCTACCTCCAGATCCCGTTCGTCCCGCAGAGCGGCGAGCTCGCGGTCTTCTGCGGCGCGCTCGTCGGCGCCTCCCTCGGCTTTCTCTGGTTCAACTGTCATCCGGCGGAAGTCTTTATGGGGGACGTAGGCTCGCTCCCGCTCGGCGGCGCCATCGCGGCGGTGGCCGTCATGACGAAACAGGAGATGCTGCTCGCGATCGTCGGCGGCCTCTTCGTGCTCGAAGCCCTTTCGGTCATCCTGCAGGTCGTCTCCTTCCAGACGACCGGGCGGCGGATCTTCCGCATGGCCCCGCTGCATCACCACTTCGAGCTCATGGGGTGGGCGGAGTCCCGCGTGATCATCCGATTCTGGATCCTGGCCATCCTCTTCGCGGTGCTGGCCCTTTCCACCTTGAAGCTCCGGTGACCGAGCCGACCTCGCTGTTGCCGCCGCGCGTCGCGGTGCTCGGGTTCGCGCGCAGCGGACAGGCGCTGGCTTCCGCTCTCCTGGACCGGGGAATCGAGGTCTCCGTCGGCGACCGCCGCCCGGAAGGCGAGCTCGGGCAGGCTGTTTCGGAGATGCGCCGTCGCGGAGCGCGGTTCTTCCTCGGGGATTTCATGCCGGACTCCCTCCTGGAGGGCGCGGGCTGGCTCGGCGTCTCGCCCGGGGTTCCTGCCTCCGCGCCCGTCCCGAAGGCGGCGCGGTCGCGGGGGATCCCCGTGCTCGCCGAGCTGGAGATCGCCTGGCGCATCGCGCAGAAGGAAGTCCAGGGGGAGAACCGCTGGGTCGCCGTCACGGGGACGAACGGTAAGTCCACGACGACCGCGTGGATCGCCGACCTGCTGCGCCGCGCCGGGCGGCCGGTCGCCCTGGCCGGCAACATCGGCGTCCCCGTCTCCGCCTTCCTCGGAGAGCGGTCGCCGCGCGACTTCGTCTGCGAGGTCTCCTCCTTCCAGCTCGAAACGGTTTCCCGGTTCCGCGCGGACGTAGCCGTCGTCACGAACGTCACGCCGGATCACCTCGATCGTCACGGGAGCTTCGAAGCTTACGCGCGCGCCAAGGCCCGTGTCTTCGAGAACCAGCGTCCCGGCGATGCCTCCGTGATCAACATCGACGACGACGGCTCGGCCGGCCTGGCCCCCGGCGGCGGCCGGCGCATCCCCTTCTCGCGGCACGGCGTGCCCGAAGGGGGAGCCGGGGTCGCGGAAGGCTGGCTCGTCTCGGAGGCGAGCGGGCAGCGGCGGCAGCTCCTTCCCGTTCACGACCTCGCGCTGCCCGGCACCCACAACGTCGAAAATGCCCTCGCCGCAGTGGCCGCGGCCGACTGCCTCGGCGCTCCGCTCGCCGCGATGCGGGAGGGCCTCCTCCGGTTCGCCGGGCTTCCTCACCGCACCGAGATCGTCGCCGAGGGCGGCGGCGTGACGTGGGTCAACGACTCGAAGGGCACGAACGTGGACGCCACGGCGAAGGCGCTGGAAGGCTTTCCGGACGGCCGCGTGGTCCTGATCCTCGGCGGCCGCGACAAGAAAGGGGACTTCCGCAGGCTCGCCCCGATGGCCCGCCGGCGCGCGCGGCTCGTCCTGACCATCGGCGAGGCGGCCGCCTCGATCGAACGGGCCCTGGCGGGCACGACGGTCATCGAACGGTCCGACACCATGGAGAAGGCGGTCGAGCGGGCGGCCGCGGAGGCGCGGCACGGCGACACGGTCCTGCTTTCTCCGGCCTGCGCTTCCTTCGACCAGTACGCGAATTTCGAGGAACGCGGCGAGCACTTCGCGCGCCTGGCGCGGCGCGCCGCCGAGCGGGTCCGCCGGGGACTGGAGCAAGACGATGGCGCGTAAGCTCGCGAGCGACAAGCTGCTTTTTGGGGCGCTCGTGGCGCTCTCGCTGTTCGGCTGCGTCATGATCTACAGCGCGTCCGCGGTTTCCGCCGGCGAGACGACGGGCAGCCCCTATCGCTTCCTGCTCAAACAGCTCGCGGCGCTCCTGCTGGGCGGGCTGGCCGCCTTCGCCGTGTACCGGACGGACTACCGCCTCTTCGCCCGCCCGATCGTCGTGTATTCCGCCTTCGGCGGGGCGCTGGTGCTCTGCGTGGCGGCCCTCTTCCAGCCGCCGATCAACGCCGCACGGCGCTGGATCTCCCTCGGCGCCTTCACCCTCCAGCCCTCCGAGTTCCTGAAGGTCGCGCTCGTCCTCCTGCTCGCCTACCAGATCTCCCGCAAGACCGAGAAGCTCGGCAATCCCGAGCGCGCGGCGCTTCCGGCCGTCGTGCTCACCGGCGCCGCGGCGCTCGTCGTCCTGCTCGAGCCGGACTTCGGGACGGCCGCCTGCTACGGGGTCCTCTGCGCGGTCCTCCTCTGGCTGGCCGGCGCCCGCGCCCGCTACTTCCTCCTCGCGGGAGCCGCGGTCGTGCCCCTCGCGGCCCTCCTCGTCTTCTCCGCGAGCTATCGCAAGGCGCGAATCCTCTCCTTTCTCCGGCCGGAGGCCGATCCGCTCGGGGCGGGCTTCCAGGCCCTCCAATCGCTCATCGCGGTCGGGGCGGGAGGCTGGAACGGCATGGGACTGGGAGGCAGCCGGCAGAAGCTCTTCTTTCTGCCCTATCCCCACACGGACTTCATCTTCGCCATCGTCGGCGAGGAGCTGGGCTTCATCGGAGCGATGGCCGTCCTCGCGGGCTTCGCGGTCGTGGCCTGGCGGGGCCTGCGGGCCGCGCGCCGCGCGCCGGACGTCTTCGCGGCGCTTCTCGCGGCCGGGGCGACCTCGATGATCGTCGTGCAGGCGGCGATCAACATGGGGGTCGTTCTCGCCCTGCTGCCGACCAAGGGCATCCCCCTGCCCTTCGTCTCCTATGGCGGCTCCTCCCTCGTGGCCTCCTGGATCGCCGCGGGGCTCATACTGAACGTTTCCCAACATGAAGTGGATCGTTGACGGCCCGTGACTTCATCTCGCGGCGCGAGGAGTCTCCCTCCGGGAGGAGCCTCGCGCCGCGGGAGCGAGAGTGAGCGAGGAACCAGGCGAGCGGTCGAGCCCGCATCCGGGCGAGCCGCGAGCCGGTGCACGGGCAGGTTCCGAGCGAACGAGAGCGACGTATGTCATTGCGGCCGGCGGAACGGGTGGCCACATCTTTCCCGGCATCGCGCTGGCGCGGGAGATCCAGTCGCTGCGGCCTTCCGCGTCCGTGGTCTTTGCCGGGACGGCCCGCGGCCTGGAGCGCAAGTTGATTCCGCAGAGCGGTTTTCCGCTCGAGACCGTTCGGGCGTCCGGGTTCGCGGGGAAGCCTTTCGCGCGGCGGATCGGTGCTCTCGCGGAGCTGCCCCTGGGCGTGCTCGACTCCTGGCGCCTCCTGCGGCGCCACCGTCCGCACGCGGTCGCCGGCCTGGGCGCTTACGTCAGCGTTCCCGTCCTCGCCGCCGCCCGTATGCTCGGGATACCGACGGTGATCCACGAATCCAACGCGATGCCCGGCGTCGCCAACCGGTTCCTGAGCCGGTTCGCCACGCGGGTCGCCATCAGCCTGCCCGCGGCCCGGGCGCGGCTCGGCCGGACGGCAACGCTGACCGGCACACCCGTGCGGTCCGAGTTCTTCTCCGTCCCACCCCTCCGAGAGTCCGGAACGACCCGTCGCCTCCTGGTCTTCGGGGGCAGCCAGGGATCCCTCGTCCTCAACCGCGCCGTCGTGGACGCCCTGCCGCAATTGCGCGCCGCCTCTGTCGAGGTCCTCCTGCAGACCGGAGAACGGCACCAAGGGTCCGTCGCGGGAAAGATTTCCACAGGCGGGTCGCTCCCGGCGGGCGTGCGGCTGGAGCCTTTCCTGCCGAAGCTCGATCGTGATCTGGCCTGGGCGGACCTCGTCGTATCCCGGGCCGGCGCGATGACGGTCGCGGAGCTCTCCGCCTCGGGCCGCCCCGCGATCCTCGTGCCCTTCGGCTCCGCCACGCACGGCCATCAGCGGGAAAACGCGCGGTCGCTGGTCGAGGCGGGGGCCGCACGGCTCATCGAGGAGCACGAGCTGACCGGAAACCGGCTCGCACGGGCGGTCTCCGAGCTCATCGGGGATCGCGGCGGACTCGTCCGGATGGGGCTCGCCGCGCGGTCGCTGTCGCGGCCCGACGCCGCGCAGAAGCTCGCGGAAATCGTCTTCGAGTCCGAGACACGGAGAGCGGAGGACTCTTGAGGTTCCTCAAGCTGCGGCGGATCCACTTCGTGGGGGCCGGCGGGGTCGGGATGAGCGGCCTCGCGGAGATCCTGCTGCTCTCCACACCGCTCGAGATTTCCGGCTGCGACCTGAACCCCTCCGAGAACACCGAGCGTCTCCTGACGTTGGGAGCGCGGATCGCGACCGGACACGACGCCCGCCACGTGGCGGAGGCCGACCTCGTCGTGATGTCCTCGGCCGTGGACGAGTCCAACCCCGAAGTGCGCGAGGCCCGCCGGCGGGGCCTTCCGGTCATCCGCCGCGCGGAAATGCTGGCCGAGATCATGCGCCTCAAGCAGGGGATCGCGATCGCCGGGACGCACGGGAAGACCACGACGACCTCTCTGACCGGCATGGTCCTCACGGAAGCCGGTTTCGACCCCACGATCGTCGTCGGAGGCCAGGTGCGCGTCCTCGGGACCAATGCGCGGCTGGGAAAAGGGGACTTCCTCGTCGCGGAGGCGGACGAGTACGACCGCTCGTTCCTGGAGCTGACGCCGGTCGTGGCCGTCCTGACCAACATCGAGGCCGACCACCTCGATACCTATCGGGATCTGTCCGACATCCTCGAGTCCTTCACGATTTTCGCCAACCGGGTGCCTTTCTATGGCGCCGTCGTCGCCTGCGTGGACGATCCGGGCGTCGCGGGGATCCTGCCGCGGATCAAGCGCCGGGTCGTCACTTACGGAGAATCGCCACAGGCGATGCTGCGGGCCTCCCGGATCGCCCTCGAGGCCTCGGGAACGACCTTCGACGTCATGGAAGGGGACACGTGGTCGCTCGGCCGGGTGGGGCTGCGCCTGCCGGGCAAGCACAACGTGGCCAACGCCCTGGCGGCGATCGCCGTCGGCCGCGAGCTCTCCATCCCTTTTCCGGTCATCGCCCGGGCGCTCAACGAGTTCACCGGCGTCGTGCGCCGCTTCGAGACCAAGGGGGAGCGCGACGGCGTCCTCGTGGTGGACGATTACGCCCATCACCCCACCGAGATCGCGGCCACCCTGGCCGCCGCCCGCCAGGTCTATCCGCGGCGCCGGCTCGTGGCGCTTTTCCAGCCTCATCTCTTCTCGCGCACCCGGGACTTCGCGGAGGATTTCGGCAAGGCGCTCTCGGCCTGTGACATCGCCATCGTGACGGACGTCTACCCGTCACGGGAGAAGCCGATTCCGGGCGTCACCGGGGAGCTCGTGGCTTCCGCGGCGCGTCAGGCCGGGCACGCCCGCGTCCTCTATGTCGCGGAAAAAGAGAAGGTTGTGGCCGAGCTCGAGCGCCTCGTGGTCTCCGGCGACCTCCTGCTCACGATGGGCGCCGGCGACGTGGTCAAGCTCGGCGAAAAGTTCCTCGCGGGGAGACCGCGTGTCTGAGAACGGGGCATTTCTACGCCGCCGGAGGGTCGCCGCGCGCCGGCGCCCGGGGGGCCGGGTCCGCGCCGTCACCGCCATCGCCTTCGTCGCGGCCGCCGGACTCGGTCTCGTCCGTCTCTCCGGAAAGACGCTGGTCGTCGAGCGCCTGGAGATCTCGGGGAATCGGCGGGCCCGCACCGAAGAAGTCCTCTCCGCCCTGGCGCCCTGGGTGGGGCGCAACCTCCTGACTCTGGACCTGTCTCCGCTGGCGGAGCGGCTCTCCGCCCACCCGTGGATCGAGGGCGTCACGATCTCGAAGCGTTTTCCCGACGGCCTCGCCGTGCGCGTCTCGGAGCGCCGAGCGGTCGCTCTCCTCCGCGAAACCGACGGGCTCTGGTGGCTCGCCAACGACGGCCGTCCGATTGCGCCGTATGATCCGCGCGACGACCGCGCGGACTACATCCTCGTGACGGCGGAGCGCCGCGTTCTCTCCGAGGCGGTCGGGTTGCTCGCGGATCTTTCGGGAGGAGAGCCGGAGTATTTCTCCGCGCTCTCGGAAATCACTGCGTTGCCCGGAGGTGGATTCGGTATGATGGATTCGATCTTTCGAACACCGGTTCGAGTGCTCCGAAAGGACGCCCCGGAGAAGATTCGCGCGCTGCTCGATGCGCGTTCCTTGATTGAGACACGAGGGTGGGAGGCGCGGGCCATCGATCTACGCTTCGCGGACCGCATCGTTCTGGTGGGAGCGTATGGAGTGGGTAGCTCTCTCTGAGTCAGTCGCTCGGACTCCGCAGCTTCGCCGATCCGCGGCGTGCGGGGGCGCTGGCCCATCCCTCGAGCCAGCTCGCGACAAGTCCTCCATCATCAATCACTTACAGCCAATCCGCGGCGCGCGGGGGGACGTTCCGGTTGGCTAAGCCCGAGAACTTCCTCGTCGCCTGCGATCTGGGCACGTCGAAGATCTGCGTGCTCATCGGCGAGCAGAACGCGCGCGGCGCGCTCGACGTGATCGGCAAAGGCGCGGCGGCCAACCGCGGCACCCGCAAGGGAAACATCGTCAACGTGGACGCGACGATCGAGGCCATCAAGCGGGCCGCCGAAGAGGCCGAGATCATGGCGGGAGTTCAGATCGCGCGCGCGTGGGTCGGCGTCTCCGGATCGAACGTGCGCTCCTTCAACAGCCGCGGCGTCGTCGCCGTCGCGGGCAAGGACCGCGAGATCACGCGCGACGACGTGGCGCGCGTCGTGGACGCGGCGCGCGGCGTGCAGATCCCCCAGGACCACGAGGTGGTGCACGTCGTGCCCCGCGAGTTCGCCGTGGACGGTCAGGACGGCGTGGCCGATCCCGTGGGGATGGTCGGTGCCCGGCTGGAGGCCGACGTCCACGTCGTCACCGCACCCGTCGCCGTGACGCAGAACATCGTGACGTGCATGAACAAGGCGGGCATCGAGGTCGTGCAGCTCGTCCTCGAGCAATTCGCCGCCGCCGAGGCCGTGCTGTCGACGGACGAGAAGGAGCTCGGAATCTGCCTCATCGACATCGGAGGCGGCACGACGGAAGTCGCCGTGTACCAGAAAGGCTCGATCGCCCATACCGCCGTGATCCCGATCGGCGGCGACCACTTCACCAACGACCTCGCCGTCGTCCTGCGCGCTCCCATCACGGACGCCGAGCGCATCAAGAAGAAGTTCGGCAGCGCGCTGCGCTCGGCCGTCGGCGAGGACGAGATGGTCGAAGTCCCGATGGTCGGGGGCCGGGCGCCGAAGCTCTGCCCGCGGACGACGCTCTCGGACATCCTCCAGCCGCGGGCCGAGGAGCTGCTCGGGCTCGTCGCCGAAGACCTGCAGCGCCTCGGCCTGGACAAGGAGCTTCGCTCGGGCGTCGTCCTGAGCGGGGGCGGGGCCGAGCTCGACGGGCTCGTCGAGGTCGCGGAGGGCATCTTCCAGGGGCCCGTGCGGCGCGGCGTACCCGCCGGAGTGGGCGGCCTCGTCGACGTGGTGTCGCGGCCGGAGTGGGCGACCGCGACCGGTCTGCTCCTCTACGGCCACCGCTACAAGCCGGTCCGGCGCAGCGGGAAGGGGCTCGCCCGGATCACGTCATCGGTTTCCCGGATGTTTCGCGATTTCTTTTGAGTGGGGCGGAGGAATCTCCATGGCCGACCCGAAGCGGGGTGATCCCGCAGGCGCCCGCCAGGGAGACTTCTTCGCTGCCGACCGCGCCGCGCGCGCGGCAGGCAGGGGCGGACGGACACGGAGGAGCAGGTCCATGATCGAGTTCGTGGCGGAAGACAGCCGGTCCCGGCTTTCCATCGAGCTGGAAGGCGGAGACGCGTCCCCGGCGACCATCAAGGTCGTGGGCATCGGCGGCGGCGGCTGCAACGCCGTCAACCGGATGATCTCGGCGGGCGTGCGCGGGGTGGAGTACATCGCGTGCAATACCGACCTTCAGGCGCTGCGGCGCGCCGCAGCGCCCGCCAAGATGCAGATCGGTTCGCGCCTGACGAAGGGTCTCGGCGCCGGGGCCGACCCCGACGTCGGCCGCAACGCCGCGCTCGAGGATCAGGACAAGCTGGCCGCCGCCCTCAAGGGCTCCGACATGGTCTTCCTCGCCGCGGGGCTCGGAGGAGGGACGGGATCCGGGGCCGGGCCGATCATCGCCAAGATTGCCGCCGAATCGGGCGCCCTGACGGTCGCCGTCGTGACGAAGCCCTTCGAGTTCGAGGGAAAGAAGCGGATGCGGCAGGCGGAGCGGGCGGCCCGGGAGCTGCGGGACCACGTGGACACGCTCATCACGATCCCCAACCAGCGGCTGCTGTCCTTCATCGAGCGGCACACGCCGCTCTACGACTCCTTCAAGATCGCCGACGACGTCCTGCGGCAGGCCATCCAGGGGATCTCGGACCTCATCAACTGTCCGGGGGAGATCAACCTCGACTTCGCCGACGTCAAGAAGATCATGTCGGACATGGGACGGGCCCTCATGGGGACCGCCGTGGCGGAAGGTGAGAACCGCGCGGTGCACGCGGCGCAGGCGGCGATCAGCTCGCCGCTGCTCGAAGACGCGTCGATCGAGGGGGCCCGCGGCGTGCTCATCAACATCACCGGGGGCAACGACCTGACGCTCTTCGAGGTCAACGAGGCCGCCGAGATCATCCAGCAGGCCGCCGATCCCGACGCCGAGATCCTCTTCGGCTGCGTCTCGGACGAGCGCATGGCGGGCAGCGTGAAGGTCACGGTCATCGCGACCGGCTTCGACCGGGCCGATGAGGACTATGAGGCGAGGGAGGAGGAGCCTCGGGCGGCGGCGCCCGCGCGCCCGGCGCGCGCGCCGTTTCTGCGAGGGGACGACTCGGGCGGCTTCGGTCCGAACGCCTCCTCACGGGACGACTTCGACATCCCCACGGTCCTGCGGAGGCAGATGGATTAGTCGCTCTCAGCTCTCGGCTGACAGCTGAAACCTAATCCTTGCGCAGGTGCAGGCGCGCCGCGAGCTCCCGGGACTTTCGGATCCTCACGAGCCTCTTCTGGCGCCGCCGGTGACGCCACGCGTTGTACCGGTGGGCGAGCTTGGGGTGCCGGTGGAGCCACCGCCGCACGGCGCGCCGCACCGGCGGCGAGACGAGCGACAAAAAGAACAGGCTCATCGCGAAGAAGAGGATCTGCGGCATCACCGGGATGACGAGCCCGATGACGCCCAGAACGAAGAAGAAGACCGCGAGGACGATGTTCCAGATCCGGCTGCGCCGCGCCCGGGAGGGCCGATGCGGGGCGGCCTGCGAGTCGGGGGCGGCGGAAGCGTGCGGCGGCACGGCTCCTTTTACCTCAAGTCCGATCCGGTCCTTCGGCGGTGGACGGGTTATTGCATCTTCATGCTGCGTGGAGCTCGCCGCGCGGCAAACCGAAGCGCCCCTTTCCGTCATCCTCAACGCCTCGGCGGGCACGGCCGGAGCGGAGAAGCTGCCGGACCGCCTCCGTGAGTTGCTCGGCGGCTACGGGGAGGAGCCGCGCGTGCTCGCTGCGGAGAGCGGGGACGACGTCGTCCGGCTGGCGCACGAAGAAGTCGCGCGGGGAGCACGCACGGTCGTGGCCGCAGGCGGCGACGGAACGGTGAATGCGGTCGCCTCCGTGCTCGTGGACACCGATCGGACGCTCGGCGTCCTCCCGCTCGGCACGCTGAATCACTTCGCGCGGGACCTGGGCATCCCGACGGACCTGGAAGGCGCCGCGCGCATCCTCCGCGAGGGGCCGGCGCGCGCGGTCGACGTGGGCGAGGTCAACGGAAAGATCTTCCTCAACAACTCGAGCCTCGGCCTCTACCCGACCATCGTCCGCCACCGTGAGGAGCAGCAGGAGCGTCTCGGACGCAGCAAGTGGTTCGCTCTGTTCTGGGCGACCTTCCGCGTTCTGCTCCGGCACCATTCCGTGATGGTCCGCCTGCGAGTCGGCGAGGAGGAGCGGGTCCTGCGCACGCCGATTCTCTTCGTCGGCAACAACGAGTACGACATGGAGGGATTCGAGATCGGACAGCGGAGCCGGCTCGACGCCGGGGAGCTGTGTGTCTACCTCACGAAGCGTCCCGGTTTCTGGGCGCTCATCCGCCTGGCCCTGCGGGCGCTCTTCGGCCATCTGCACGAAGACCGCGATTTCGAGGCGTTCCGCGTCCGCGAGGCGACGATCGAGACGCGCCGGCCGCGCCTCCACGTGGCCACCGACGGCGAGGTCCGGACGTTCGACAGCCCGCTGCGTTACCGGATCCGCTCGCGCGCGCTGCGCGTGCGGACGCCGGCGGCGGATCGGAGCCCGGAGGCCGGTTAGCTTGCGCCGCATCGCCCATCTCTCCGATCTGCACTTCGGACATCTCCGGCCGGAGACCCTCGGGCCTCTGCGGGAGGCCGTCGAGGCCGCGCGACCCGACCTCGTCGCAATCTCGGGAGACCTGACCCAGCGCGCGCGGAGGAGACAGTTCCAGGAGGCCGCGCAGTTCCTCGAGACGCTGCCGTCTCCCCGCATCGTCGTGCCCGGCAATCACGACGTCCCCCTCTTCAACGTGCTCGACCGGTTTCTCCGGCCCCTGCACAACTACAGCCGCTTCATCACCGCGGACCTGGCGCCTTATTACGAGGACGAAGAGATCGCCGTCGTCGGAATCAACACGGCGCGGTCCCTGACGTTCAAAGGAGGACGGGTCAACGCCTTCCAGCTCGCGTCGATCCGGGAACGGCTCTGTCGGCTGCCCGATGGCGTGACGAAGATGGTCGTGACGCACCATCCGTTCGACGTTCCGGAGGCCGGCCACCACACGGAAGTCGTCGGCAGGGCCGACATGGCCATGAAAGTCCTCGCCGAGTGCGGCGCCGACGTCCTCCTCGCCGGCCACCTGCATACGAGCCACATCGGCCACACCGCGACTCGGTACAAGATCGAAGGGCACTCTGCGCTCGTCATCCAGGCGGGCACGGCAACCTCGACGCGCGAGCGCGGTGAGCGCAATTCCTTCAACCTCGTCGAGATCGACCACCCGGCGATCGCCGTGGTGCGGTACGTCTGGGAGGAAGGCGGGTTGTACCTCCCGGCGGCGCGTGAGGAGTTCCGGTACACCGCCGCCGGCTGGGTGCGGGAGAGCCCGAAGGAACCGGTGGAGAAAGACCGGGCCGCCGGCGGGACCGCTGCGAGTTAGCAGCCCCAACTCCCGGAAATCAGCGGCGCAGGAGCTTGAAAGCGTGATTCCAGTCGTTGGCCCGGGCGCCGTGAAGCACCCAGACCATGCACATGGCTTCGAGGTACCGGGAGGATTCGATCCCGCCCACATCGTCGGGGTGCCATCCGAACCACTCGAGGATCTGCCGGACGGTTCCCTTCGCGCCCTCGTCGTTTCCGCAGAAGAACATGTCGGGGGGACCGCATGGGAACTCCGGCCGGTACATGTGGGCATTGCCGACTGTGTTGAAGGCTTTCACGACGCGGGCTTCCGGTAGGAGCCGCTGCACCTGCTCGCCCCCCGAGTCGTTCCCCGAAATCGCCAGCCTCGGAGGAAATCCCGCGGAGAAGTCGAGTGGGTTCGTCGTGTCGATGAGGACCTTGCCTTGGAAGCTCTCGGGTCCCGCCATCCGGATCGCGCTTTCGTTGGCGAGGCCGAGCGTGGCGAGAACCAGGACTTCTCCAAATCGGGCGGCATCCGCGAACGTTCCGGTCCGGGCGTTCTTTCCCGCCGCGGCCGCCCACGCGGCCGCCTTCTCGTTGTTGGGCTCGCGCGCTCCCATCAGGACTTCGTGGCCGAGGTCGAGAAATCCGTTTCCGATGGCCCGGCCGACGTCTCCCGTGCCGAGGACTCCGATCTTCATGAGTCTCCTTTCGTGCCCTCAAATGAGCGCGGCGAGGAACTGTTCCCACTCCATCCATCAGTAGTAGGACAGTAATTCCTCGGAGGATTCATGGGGGTGGCGCGCCCCCGCGGCCGGGAATTACTCCTTCGGGCCCGAGTTCCGGTGGGCCTTGTGCGCTTCGATGAGCGTGCCCAGGTCTTCGAGCTGTTTGTCGCTCATGCGGCTCTTGACGAACGGCACGAGGCGAGTCCGCTCGGCCTCCGCGTGATTGCGGAATCGGGACCGCAAATCAGCCATCCGCCGGACGAATGCCTCTTCCCCAGGCTCGAGATTGCCGATCTGCCGAAGCAGCGCCGCCGTCTCTTCCTGCGCGGCTTCCGATTCCGCCAGGAGAGGCTCGCGGGTCGATCCGGCGAGGACGGGATGGAGGAACCTCTCCACGAGGTCGGAGTGCAGCTCGATCTCCTGCATGATCTCGCCGAAGATCCGCTTGACGTTCTTGGCGGACTCGCCTCCGGAACGGTCGAGCTCCGCGAAGAGTTCATCGATGCGGGCATGGTCCTTTTCGAGCAGCTCGGTGGCTCGCACGGCGTATTTTCGGGAGCAAGAACCGGGCCGCGGGATCGCCGTATCGCCGGTGCTTGCCGCTCGCACAAGCGGTGTGCTACTTTGCGCCACCCGTTCGGCCCATTCGTCTAACGGTTAGGACGGCAGCCCTCTCAAGGCGCTTCGCGCCACCGGCGACTTTTTGACGCGCGGCGTGCCGCCGCGACACGGGTTCGATTCCCGTATGGGCTACCCGATTTGCTGCCTCGTGATGGCTGTGCTACTTTTTCCGCCCCCGTCGGCCCATTCGTCTAACGGTTAGGACGCGGCCCTCTCAAGGCCGAAATACGGGTTCGATTCCCGTATGGGCTACCAAAACATCTGAGGCCCCAAGCCGCCGCCGCACCCTCGGACGCGGCCCGCTCAAGGCGACTTTTTTCGGCGCGGCTTCCGGCGCGACACGGTTCGATTCGCGTATGGCCTACCAGGCAAACCCTCCCGGTCGGTTCGTCTTGCGGGGCGGAGGAGGAGTCGTGAAAACACGGATGATGCCGAGGCGACGGGGCGCAACGGCGGCATCGAGTTCAAGCTGGTTCCCGGAGAGAACCACTCCCTCAGGACGGCGGGGTCGGGCGAGCCTTCCTTTTCCGCCTCGACGCGCGCGAGGTAGGCGTGCAGGAGGATCGCGTTGACGGGAGTCCGCAGATCGTGTGAGACGGCAGAGAGAAACCGCATTTTCTGTCGGCTCGCTTCCTGGCCTGTTGGAAGAGGCGGACGTTCTCGACTGCGAGCGCGGCGCGGTGGCGCGCGGATCATGGAAGCAATGAGCCCTGAAAGATGTAGGCTGCGCCGAAA
>JBHENW010000157.1:0-28537 GCA_046261875.1 Thermoanaerobaculia bacterium
TCGAGCACGTCGTGGATTCGGGACGTCTCGCCCGGCCCGCGGAGCTCCGTTTCCGGTTGACCGAAGTGGAGACGCGTTCGGGCACCCGCGCGGTGGCCACTTCCGCCTACCAGCGGACCGGCGACACGCACACCAAGCGCAACGTCGGCTACATCGCCGGCGGCGCGGCCGTCGGCGCGATCATCGGCCAGGTCCTGGGCAAGGACACGGAAGGCACGCTGACCGGCGCCGCGGCCGGAGCGGCCGTCGGCACGGGCGTGGCCGCGGCCACGGGCGAGAAGGATTTCCTGATCGAGGCGGGACGGACGGTGGCTTTTACGCTCGAGGAATCGCTGAGGGCTTAGCGGCCGATCGTCGCATTCCTGCACTTTTCCGAAAAGGCCGCCAACCGGGCGGCCTTTTCTTTCAGTAAGGCATCTCCTCGTCCGAGAGCCCGAGCATGTGGCCGAGCTCGTGGACGACGGTGTCGCGGATCTCTCGCACGGCCTCCCCGCGGGTCGCGCAATGCCGCAGGATCGGGCCGCGGAAGATGGCGATTTGCGCCGGCAGGTCCGAGACGTAGTGGCCGCGCTCGAAGTAAGGAGTCCCGCGAAATATCCCGAAGAGGTCCTCGTCATCGGGGATGTCCATGTCGTCGTAGTCCTCGTCGGCCGGCTCCTCTTCCACGACGACCGCGATGTTCTCAAGGTACTTCCGGAAGTGGGCCGGCACCGAGGCGAGCGCTTCCTCCACGTACGCCTCGAACTGTTGCGGCGAGATGCGGTGGGACGACAACGTCACGCCCCGAAGAGCCGCTCGAAGTTCGCCGTCGTCGCCCGCGCGACTTCTTCCAGATCCGTGCCTTTCACTTCGGCCAGCCGCCGGGCGGTCTCGACGACGAAGGCCGGCTCGTTGCGCTTTCCGCGGTGGGGCTCGGGCGCGAGGAAGGGAGTGTCGGTCTCGACGAGCATCGCGTCGAGCGGGAGTCCGGCGGCCGCCTCCCGGATGTTCTGTGCCCCCCGGAAGGTGACCATGCCGGAAAAGGAGACGACGTAGCCCAGGCCGATCGCCTGACGGCCGAACTCCCCACTCTCGGTGAAGGAATGGAAGACCCCGGCCCTTTCTCTCGGGCCGAGCCGCCGGAGCATGGCCAGCATCTCTGCCCCGCTCTCGCGGTTGTGGAGCAGAACCGGCAGGTTCAGCCGCCGCGCGCAATCGAGCATCCATTCCAGGACCTGGATCTGTGTGTCGCGCGGCGAGTGGTCGTAATGGAAATCCAGTCCGACCTCGCCGATCGCGACGACTCCGGGACGCCGGGCCAGCTCTTCGAAAACCGCGCCGTCGCGGGCCGCGTCGAAGTCCTTCGCGTCGTGGGGATGCACCCCGACCGAGGCGACCACGCCGTCGAGCCGCTCGGCGATCGCGACGACCGCGTGCGAATCCGCCAGCGTCGTGCCGGGCACGAGGAACCGCGTCACGCCGACTGCGCGGGCCCGCTCGATGAGCTGTTCCGCCCGGGGCGTGTCGCCGCCCTCCATCTGGAGATGGCAGTGCGAGTCGGCGAGCAGGACGGCCAACGCCGTCCTACTTGACGCGGCTGCCCGGCGGCACGCCGTCGGGCACTTCGAGGAGCGACGGCTCCCCCGCTTCCCCGGCGGTCGCCGCGAGGACCATGCCGTCGGAGTCCACGCCCATGAGCCGCGCGGGCTTCAGGTTGGCGACGACGACGACGTTGCGGCCCACGAGCGACTCCGGCTCGTATCTCGCCGCGATCCCGGCGACGAGCTGCCGCTCCTCGGACCCGATATCCACGCGGAGCTTGAGCAGCCGGTTCGACTTGGGAACCCGCTCGGCCGCCAGAACGCGCGCGGTGACGAGGCGCACTTTCTGAAATTCCTCGATCGAGATGCGTTCCTGCGTGGCCGGAGCCGGCGCCGGTGCCTGTGCCTGGGGAGGGGCGGGGGCATCGTCCATGGGCGGACCTTCCTTTCGGTCGAAGTACACCGCGGAGTCGACCCGCGGGAAAAGCGGCGGAGCCTCCGCGAGGGGCACGCCGAGCGGCAGGCGGCCCCAACGCAGCGCCCCGGGGGCGGGGTCTTCGGCCGGCATTCCGAAGGCCGCGAAGACGCGCCGAGAAGTTGCGGGCATGAAGGGCGAGAGCATGACGGCGACCAGCCGCGTGCCCTCCGCCGCCGCAAAGAGAATTCTCTGCAGCCGGGGGGTCACCCCTTCCTCCTTGCGCACCCTCCAGGGCTCCCGAGCGACCACGTACCCGTTGATCAGAGCAAGGAACCGCCAGACGGCGTCGAGCGCGCGGTTGAATGCAAAGTCCTCCATCGCGTCCCGCCACTCCCGTAGCGCGGAGCGATAGGCTCGAAGGACGTCGTTGTCATGGCAGGATTCCGCCGGCGTCCCGCCGAAGGATTGCCGGCAGAGCGCCGCGATCCGGGACACCGTGTTGCCCAGGTCGTTGGCCAGGTCGGCGTTGTAGCGGGTCAGGAACGCTTCGTCGGAGAAGTTCGAGTCCTGCCCGAAAGTCATCTCGCGCATGAGGAAGTAGCGCAGCGCATCGGGCCCGAACTCGTCCAGGAGCGCGTCGGGACGCACGACGTTGCCGACGGACTTCGACATCTTCCGCGCGTCGCGCAGCCACCAGCCGTGCGCGAAGACCGTCGTCGGGAGCGGGAGGCCGGCCGAGAGGAGGTACGCGGGCCAGTAGATTGCGTGGAACCGGAGGATGTCCTTCCCGATGAGCTGGACGCGGCGGCTCTCCGGATCGTCCCAGTAGCGGCGGTAGAGCGCGTCGTCGTCGCTTCCGAAGCCGAGGGCTGTGATGTAGTTGGAGAGCGCGTCGAGCCACACGTAGACGACCTGGCCCGGCTGGCCCGGGAAGGGAATCCCCCACCGCACTTTCGAGCGGGAGACGGACAGGTCGTTCAAGCCCGCACGGACGAACGAGACGACTTCCGCCCGGCGCGTCTCCGGCCGGACGAAGTCGGGGTGCCGCTCGTACAGCTCGAGGAGCGGCGCGGCGTACTTCGAGAGCCGGAAGAAGACGTTCTCCTCCGATTCCCACTGGCAGGGCGTGCCGTGGACCGGGCAGCGCTTCTCGGCGTCCAGCTCCTTCTCCGTGTAGAACGCCTCGCAGCTCGAGCAGTACCAGCCTTCGTGCGGCGCCGTGTAGAGGTCTCCCGCGGCCTCGATCCGCGCGACGATCGCCTCGACCCCGCGCCGGTGCCTCGCCTCCGTCGTGCGAATGAAGTCGTCGTTCCGGATCTCGAGCTTCTTCCACAGCTCGTGGTAACGACGCACGACCCGATCGGCCAGCTCGATCGGCGTCGTCCCCTGCGCCGCGGCGGCTTTCTCGATGTTCTGACCGTGCTCGTCCGTCCCGGTCAGGTAGCGCGTGTCCTCTCCGCGCAGGCGATGGAAGCGGGTCAGGACGTCGCCTACGACCGTCGTGTAGATGTGCCCGATGTGGGGCAGATCGTTGACGTAGTAGATCGGCGTCGTCGCGTAGAAGGGGCGCATGGTGAAGCCGCCAACTCTACAGGAGCCCCGCTTCGCGGAAGGAGACGCAGCCCTCGCGCCCCACGACGACGTGATCGAGCAGGCGCAACCCCACGACTTCCGCCGCCGAGGCGAGGCGCCGCGTGAACTCGCGGTCCTCTCGGGACGGCGACGGATCGCCGGATGGATGGTTGTGGTACACGATGACGCCCGCCGCGCTCGCCAGGAGCGCGCGCTTCAGGATCTCGCGCGGCTCGACCACGGCGCGATCGAGCGTCCCGCGGTAGATCTCGGGGTCGTCCTTGAGGAGGCGGTTGCGCGCGTTGAGGTACAGCGCGCCGGTCTTCTCCTGGGCGCCGTCTCCGCGCGCGCGGCGCAGATACTCCTTGACGAGCCCCGGCTCGTTGAAGAGATCGCGCCCGGCGAGCGGCTCGGTCGCGAGGCGCCGGGCGATCTCCAGCGCGGCGACGATCGCGGCCGCCCGGGCGCTGCCGACGCCGCGCTCGCCGGCAAGCTCGTCGCCGGTCCGGCCGGCGAGTCCGACGAGCCCGCCGTGCGCCGCGAGCAGGCGCCTGGCCTGGTCGAGCGCGCTCTCCCGGCGCGTGCCGCAGCCGAGGAGAAGCGCGAGCAGCTCGTCGGTGCCGAGCGCGGAGGGGCCGAGACTCAGGAGACGCTCGCGGGGCCGATCGGAGGAAGGGAGGTCCTGAATGCGCAGGATGCGGACGGGATGGGGCTCGGTCATGGCGTTTGCCGGAGACGCCGACGCGCCCGAGAGGACGACGGGATAGTCTCACGAAATGCAGGGCGATTTCCGTCCGGGGGTCCGCGAGATCCTGATCGCCGTCGGCATCCTGATCCTCGTGGCGGGACTGCTCTGGCCGTTTCTCTCCCGCTATTTCGGCCGCCTCCCCGGGGACATCGTCGTGCGCCGGGGCGGCTGGACCTGCGCCTTCCCGATCATCACGTCGCTCGTCCTCTCGGTCCTGCTGTCGCTGATCCTCTGGCTCTTCCGGCGATGATCCGCCGGTAGAGAGCCTCGATCCGGTCGAGCCGCCGCTCGACGGAAAACTCCCGGCGCACGCGCTCGCGGGCCGCTTCCCCCATGTGCCGCCCGCCGCCCGGGTCCGCCAGCAGTCGGGAGATCGCCTCGGCGGCGGCCGCGGGATCCCGCGGGGGGACGAGAAGCCCCGAAACTTCCGGCTCCACGAGCTCCGGATTGCCGCCCACCGCCGTCGCGACGACCGGCCGGCCGAGCGCCATCGCCTCGCGGATCGTTCCGGTGATCCCCGTCCCGGCGTAGGACAGGTCCGCCACGACGTCTGCCGCGGAGAGAACCTCCGGCATGTCCATGCGGAAGCCGATCGTCAGGACGCGGTCCGCGATCCCGAGGGAGCGCGCGGCCCCCGCGACGCGCGATTTCTCCTCCTCGTCCCGGCAGGCGACGACCGCCGTCCGCACGTTCGGAAAGCGGTCCGCGAGCCGGCGGGTCGCTTCGAGCAGATCGCGCCAGCCCTTCCAGTCGCGCGCGCCGACCTGCACGACGAAGCGCTCCGAGTCGCCGATGCCCCACTCGCCGCGCACCGCCATCCGATCCACGCGCTCCGGATCGAATCGCGCGGTGTCCACGCCGGCGTGGACGACGTGGATCCTTTCCGCCGGCGGCCCGCCGGACGCGACCAGCACGTCGCGGATTTGCTCCGATACGGCGATGACGGCGTCCAGGCGGAAGTGGTACTTGAGGCGGTTGAACGGATCGAGCGGAAACGACACGCCGCGGTTGACCACGATGGCGGGCCTCGAAGGCCGAGCGAACGTCGCGAGAAGCGAGATCGCGTGGGCGATCCCCTTGTGGGCGTGGACGAGCTCGACACCGCGTTGCGAGAAGAGTCGGGCCAGACCGCGAGCGCTCCCGAGGTCGAAGGAATGCCGCAAAGGGAGCGGGACGAAGTCGACGGCGGAATCCCGGCACGCGGCCGTCAGGTCGCCGCCCGGCCGCGACACGACCGCGACGCGGTGGCCCCGTCTCGCCAGGCCCGAGGCGAGCTGAAACATCTGCACGACGCTGCCCGTCGTGAGCCGGTTTTTCTCCAGGATCTGGACGACGGAGAGGGGACGCGCCGGCGGCTCAGTCTCCATCCGGCCAGTCCGCGGCCGCGGAGTCCGGAACGAGCACGATCTTTCCGTGGTGCTCCCCCGATTCGATCCGCGCGTACGCCTCGGCGACGGCCGAGAACGGATAGACGCGGTCGATCCGTGGGTGCAGCTTGCCCGACCCGACCGCGGCGAGGAGAGCGCGGAACTCCCGGTCGTTCGCCATCGTGGAGCCCAGGATCGAAAGCTGCTTCCAGAAGATGAGCCGGATCTCCTCTTTCGGATTCGGCCCGCTGGTTGCCCCGCAGGTCACGATCCGCCCCCCCTTCGCGGCGCCGCGCAGGGACGTCATCCAGGTCTTCTCGCCGACCGTGTCCACGACGACGTCCACACCGCGCTTGGAGGTCCGATCCCGGACGACGGCGCCTACGTCCTCCGCGCCGTAGTCGATGACGAGCTCGGCGCCGGACTCCCGGAGCCGCGCGGCTTTCTCCTCCCCCGAGGTCGTGGCGAACACCCGCGCGCCGCAGAGCAGGGCGATCTCCAGCGCCGCGCCGGCCACGCCTCCGCCCGCGCCGTGAATGAGCACCGTCTCCCCCGCGCGGATCGCGGCGCGGCCGACGACCATGCGCCAGGCGGTCTGGTACGCGAGCGGAAAGGCGGCGGCGACGCGAAACGACAGCCCTCCGGGGATCGGGTAGACGTTCCCGGCGGGGACGACGACCTTTTCGGCGAAGGTCCCCCTCGTATGCTCGCCGAGGATTCGGTACCGGACGCAGAGGCTCTGCTCTCCGCCGCGGCAGAACTCGCACTCCCCGCAGGAGAGCCCGGGCTGGATGAGCACGCGGTCTCCCGGCGCGGGGATCGAGACGCCGGGCCCGACCGCATCCACGACGCCCGCCCCGTCGGCTCCCGGAATCTGTGGCAGCGGCACGTGGGGGATGCCGTTGCGCACGAAGATGTCGAGGCGATTCAGGGCGGCCGCGCGGATGGCGACGCGCACCTCGCCCGGCCCGGGCTGCGGTTCGGGCCAGTCCCCGTACTGCAGGACCTCGTTGGAGCCGTGCTCCCGGAAGAAAACGGCCTTCATGCCGGGCCCATCTAATTCAGATACCCGAGGGACTTCAACCGCTCCAGGTACTCCCGGTCCGTGGCGGCCGCGGAACGCGACTGCGTCGCGACGCGCGGGCCGTAAGTTGCGACCGTCACGGTCTCGAGGCTCCCCGGCGCGAAGAGGGAAGCGGCGGGACGTCCGGGCAGGTCTTGCGCGAAGGGGACGCCCGCCCGGGCGAGCAGCGACGGCGCGACGTCTTCCGGACGGATGCGCACCGTCCGGGCCGCCCCGCCATCGAAGACGACCATCCGGTCCAGCGCCCCGGGCAAAGGGTGGCTCTCGGCGGCCAGCACGACGAGGACGAGCTCTCCCGCGGCGGCCCGCGGGATCTTCTCCGAGAGGAGTGACAGGAAGCGTTGGAGGACGAGGCGCCGGGACTCCGGTTGCCCGCGCAGGATGTCCGCGCCGGGCAGATAGACGGTCGCGACCGATCGGCTCCCGGCGCTCTCGAGCAGCGCGGTGGCCCGCGCATCCACCGCGAGCCCGTCTCCGGCGCCGAGGAGGAGCTCCCGGTTGTCCACGACGAGGGCGCCCGGCCATTGGCCCGAGGCCCACCACCCGACCGCCGCGGAGGAGAGCCCCGCGGAGGCCGAGACTTCCCAGAATGCGAGCGCCCGGCGCTCCGTGGCGGAAACCGGCTCGCTCGCGACGAGCGCCGCGGCCGGCCCCAGCCCCTGCAGATACCAGCGCGTTCCGAGCGGCGGACGGACGCCGAGCGGGGAGCCGTCGGGGCGCACGCGGGCGAGAGCGCGCACGCCGTGCCGATCCGCCGAAACTCCTGTCGCCAGGTCGGTCCAGAGCTCCGGAGGGGACTTGTGCGGCGCGGGCCACCAGCCCGCCGCTCCCTGTTCCAGGAGGGACCGGATCGCCGCGACTTCCGGCGTCCCGGATTCCTCATCGAGGGCGAGGCCGTCTACCGCGAGCACGAGCAGCGGGACAGGACGCGGAGACGGCAACGGCGCCGCGGGGCTTTCCGCCGGCGGAGGCGACGGGAGGAGCAGCGCTCCGAGCGCGAGGAGGACGAGCGCGACGGCGATGCCCGCGGCGCGGCGCGGCCGGGCCCCCGGCAGGGCGCCGCTGCGCGCGTACGCCAGCGCGAGGAAGGCGGAGCGCGCGATGACTCCGAGCAGGAACGCCGCGGCGAAGGAGAGCGCGGCCCAGGGCAGGGCCGCCGCGGAAGGGCGTCCGGCGAGGCTGTAGTGGCCGGCGGCGAAGAGCAGGAAGACCATGGCGGCGCAGGCGAGACCGAACGCCGTCGCGGCCACGGCCGGGGAGCGGGAGCGATGCGCAGAGCGCGCCGCGATCCATCCGACGAGTGCCGCCGGGAGCAGGTTGGCGGCCGAAAGGTGCGCGAGCAGGACGAGCGCGGCGGAGAAGTGGCCTCGAAACATCCCATCGCTCGCCTCGACCGCGGACACCGAGGCGAGCGCGGCGCAGACCGCGCCCGCGGCGACCGCGGGGAGAACGAGACCGCCCCGGCCCTCGAGGGCGCGGCGCAGGAAGAAACGCTCGACCCGCCCCTGGAGGTAGCCGAGCTCGCGCAGGCGCGCCCGCGCTTGTTCGAGGTCCAGCCGCGGAGCCGCAGCCGTCACGTCCGGCGGTCGCGAACCACGCGGGCGAGGTCTTCGAGCGCGGCCGCCCGCGCGCGGAGCGGCGACAACGCGGCGATCGCGGACTCGACGAGCTCCGCCACGAGCGCGCGCGAAGCCGGCGCGCCCAGGAGCTTGGCGAAGTTGGCGCGGTGCGCGTCGCGGCCGGTGTCCTTCCCGAGCCGCTCGGGATCGCCCTCGAGGTCGAGCAGGTCATCGGTGATCTGGAACGCCAGGCCGAGGTTGCGCGCGTAGAGGGTGAGCGACTCGAGGGTCCGCTCACCGGCTCCTCCCGCGAGCGCGCCGCCGCGCACCGCGGCGACGAAGAGCGCCCCGGTCTTGCGGGCGTGGATGGCTTCGAGGCCCTCGAGCCCGAGGCGCGGCGCGTCCGCGGCGAGGTCCGCGGCCTGGCCGGCGCAGCTTCCCTCCGCGCCGACCGCGCGCGCGAACTCCTCGGCGAGGCGAGCCCGGACCGCGACGGGGATCTTCGGGGAGCCGGCAATCAGCTCGAAGGCGCGCGCGAGGAGAGCGACGGCGGCGAGCTCGGCGACCGCCACGCCGTGACTGACGTGGAGCGCGGGCCGTCCGCGCCGGCGTCGCGCGTCGTCCATCGAGGGGAGGTCATCGAGCACGAGGGAAGCGGCGTGAACGTACTCGACGGCGACGGCGACCGTCATGGAGGCGTCCTCGGGCGCGCGGGCGATCCGGCCCGCCGCGATCGCCGCCAGAGGACGGACCCGTTTGCCGGGCGAGAGGACGGCCTCCGAAAGGGCGCGACCGAGCGCTTCCGCGCCCGCGGGGACCGAGGGGAGGCCCGCCCGCAGGGCCTCCTCGAGGCGGGAACGGCATCGCGCGGAGAGCTCTTCGAATGCGCCGCGCGGCGCGGCGATGGTCAACGGGCGCCGGGTGAAAGCGATGCGCGCGCCGCCCCGAGGGCGGAGATTCTACGCGGCGAAGCTGGCCACCGCCTCCGGTTCCGACTCGTACACGTCGAAGACCGTGATGAGCTGGGTCACGGTCAGGACGTCGTTGATCTTGGGGGGAAGGTGCAGGAGCTTCAGCTTGCCCCCCTTGTTGGTCACGGACGTGTAGCAGCCGACGAGCTCGCCGATCCCGGAGGAGTCGATCGTCGTCACGTCGGCCATGTTGATCAAAATGTTCTTCTTGTCCTGCTCGACGAGCCGGTTGATGCTCTCGCGCAGCTGCACGTCGCCTGCCCCGATGGTGATCTTGCCCTTGAGGTCCATGATCGCAACCCCCTGGACCTCGCGAACGTTCGTTTTCATTTGTGGCTCCCCTCCTTCTTAAGCCCTTCCAAGATTCTTGGTCAGCGTGATCTCCATTCCTCCCCGATCGGTCCGGCGAAACCGGACGTCGTCCATGAACGTCTTCATGTAGAAGATTCCGCGGCCCGACGTCTTCAGCCGGTTCTCCGGAGCCAGCGGATCCGCGACCTCCTGGGGGTCGAAACCGGTTCCCTCGTCGCGGATCCGGATCCGGAGGGTGTCGCCGGCGACCTCCATCTCGACGTCCACGCGCTTGGCGGCGTCCTGCAGGTTCCCGTGCTTGATCGCGTTGGCGAGCCCCTCCCGCAGGGCCATGAGGATCCAGTGGCGGGTCTCATCGGGAACGTCGCGTCCTTCCAGCAGCTTGCCGCAAAGGTGCTGGGCCATTTCGATGTTCTCGAAACGGCTGGAGAGAGTCATCCGGATGGGACCGGCTTCGCTGGACGGACGCGATGAACTCATCCACGTGTTGATTCGGACCGGAGTCGGCGGAGCTTAGTACGAAACGAAGCAGTCCGTCGATAGTCTTCGGGCGTCGCCGGCGTCTTCCTCCTGCGTGCTACCCTCCTTCGATGCGCAAAAGCCTGCTGGCCGGGACGGCCCTGGCGTCGGCGCTCGCCGCCGGCGCCGCGGGGTTGCTGCCCGCGCGGGTCGAAGAGGCCGCCCGCATGGTCGAGACCGTGCGCGGGCGCCGGTTCGAGCGCACGGTCCCCGCCTCCGAAATGGGGCAGGCCGAGCTGCGGCGCGTCCTGCAGGCGAAGATCGCCGAGGCGTTCCCCGCACCCGCGGAGGACGTCATGCGCGCCCTCGCGGTCCTCGGCCTGGTGGACGAGAGCCCGCGGCTCGTGGAGCGGCTCGTGGATTTCTACGCCTCCCAGGTCGTCGCGTTCTACGACCCGGAGCCACGGCGGTTCTTCGTCATCCGTGGCGCGGAGACGCCGCTCGAAGGGGCGGGGATGGAGGAGATCGCGGACCGGCTGATTCTCTCCCACGAGCTGATGCACGCGCTCCAGGACGAGTCGCTCCGGCTCGACCGCCGCCTCAAGGAGCTCCGCGACAACACGGACCGGACGCTGGCTCTCGAGTGTCTCCTCGAAGGAGAGGCGACGCTCGTCATGGTGCGGGTCGCGCTGAACGACATCCCCGGAGCGAGCGAAGAGGCCGAGGAGATGCTCGCTCCCCTGCTCTCCGCCGGAGCGCTCGAGAAGGCGAACGTGCCCAAAGACATCCCCGAGTATTTCGTCGAGCAGCTCTTCTTTCCTTATACCGAGGGGACGGCCTACGTCCGTCGCGCCATCGCCCGGGGCGGCTGGGCCGAGGTGGACCGCCTCTGGCGCTCGCCGCCCCAGTCGACGTCGGAGATCCTCCACGACGGTCCTCCGGTCGCGCCCGCGGCCGACCTGCTTCCGGCCCAGCCGGCGCCGCTCTCGCCCGCGGGGTTCCGTCCGCTCTTTTCGGACACGCTCGGCGAGTGGACCATCCGCTTTCTTTTGCGCCGCACGCTTCCGGACCCGGACGCGGACGCCGCGGCGGAAGGCTGGCGGGGCGATCGGATCGCTTTCTTCACGGCCGGTCCGCGCACCGCGTTCCTCTGGCGGATTCGTTTCGATTCGCCCGGTTCCGCAGCGCGCTTCGAGACGGCATGGGGACGCCTCAAAAGCCGCCGTGCAGCGGAGGAGACGATCGCGCGCAGCGGCCGGGAGATTCTCATCACGCACGGCTACGCGAGCACGCCCGACCTTCCCGGCTTCCCCCGCCGCGTCCCGGCCGCCGCTTCCGCCCGCTGACGTCACGAGGCGGCCACGAGGCCGCTTTCCAGCGCCTTCAAGGTGGTCGGAATCACCACGAACATCTGCAAAGCGTCGAAAACGCCGTGCGCCACGATGCAGGGAAGAACATTTCCGAAAACCCGGAACGCGATGGAGAGCACGGCCGAGATCGCCAGGATGCCGATGAGCAGAAACGGCTCCCCATAGACGCCGTGGGCGGCGGTGAACATGAGCGTGGCCGCGACCGGGCCCACCCGGCTCTGGAGGAAGGAACGGAAGAAGAGCTCCTCGACGACCATCGCGGAGAGGACGATCCCGATTCTCACCGCCAGCGGACGACCGACCATCCAGACGATCAGCGACGACGCGTCTTCGACCGATGGAGTGGGCACTTTCCCCCGAAGGACCGTCCACGCGAACCCGACGCCGTAGGCCGTCGCGAACATCACCACCCATCCGAGGGCGCCGGTCAGGACGCCCGCGCCGAGGTCTGCCGCGGGCCGTGAGCTCTTCAGGTAGAGGAATTCGCCCAGCGATTTGCGGCCAGAGAGCAGGTAGTAGCTGACGAGAAAGACCACGAGAATGCCGTGCGTGACGAAGATCGAGGCCACCGAAAGGTCCTTGGTCTCAGGGCGCGCTCCGGCGAGCCCTCCGGCAAACGGGATCGCCACGGTCAGCAGCAGGACTCCCGCGAGAAGCCCCATCGCCAGCCCCCGCCGGCCGGGATGGGTGAATCCGTCCTGAGCGAGCACGGCGCGCGAGCGCGCGTGGGCGAAAGAGAGGAGGATCCCGGCGCTGCCGGCGATGAGCAGAACGAGGAAGGCGGCGCCGTTCATCGGATTCGGTGAGCGGCGGAGAATACCGTAAGTCGCCGCGCGACCCGCGCTTTACTCCATCCCCCGTTCGAGAGACGATCCCGCACCTCGATGAGCTCGCCTGCGGTCTCGACGCTTCCGCTGGAGGCCGTTCACGTCTCGAAGTCCTTCGGCGACCGGCGAGCGCTCGAGGGCGCCGTGCTCGAGGTGCGGCCCGGAGAGATCCTCGGCTTGCTCGGCCCCAACGGAGCGGGCAAGACGACGCTCGTCCGGGCGGTGGCGGGCCGCGTGGCGCCCGACGCGGGCGAGCTCCGCTTGTTCGGCCTCTCTCCGAGGTCGGACGCGGCGCGTCCCCTGCGAGGATGGGTGCCGCAGGAGATCGCTCTCTATCCGCTGCTCTCCCCTCGGGAGAACCTCTGGACCTTTGGCCGCTACCAGGGCCTGGAGGGCGCGGCGCTGGAGGAGGCGATCTCCCGAAGCCTCGAATGGATCGGGCTGTCCGAGCGCGCGAGCGAGCGGACGGACCGCCTCTCCGGGGGCATGAAGCGCCGCCTCAACATCGCGGCCGGCACGATCCACCGACCCCGGCTCCTTCTGCTCGACGAGCCGACCGTGGGAGTGGACCCCCAGTCCCGCGAGCGGATCTACGCCATGATCGCCGAGCTCCGCGGCGAAGGCGTATCGCTCCTCTACACGACCCACTACATGGAGGAGGCCGAACGCCTCTGCGACCGGATCGCCATCATCGACCACGGCCGGATCGTCGCGGCGGACACCAAGGACGGGCTCGTCCGCGCCACGCTCGGCACCCGGCAGGCTCTCGTCATCGAGGCGGAGAGGCCCGTCCCCGAGCGGCTGGCCGCGGCGCTCGCGGCGACCGGAGCGGTCGTGGAGGGCGCCAAGGTCCAGGCTTCGGTCGAGGACCCGGCGCGGCAGGTTCGCGAGATGCTCGACGTCTTCCACCGGGAAGGGGTCGCGATCCGCGACCTCTCGCTGACGAGCGTCACCCTCGAGCAGGTTTTCCTGCACCTGACGGGCCGGGAGCTGCGCGAATGATCGTCCCCGTGGCCCGCAACCGGTTCCTCAACCTGCGGCGGGACCGTGCCGCGCTCGTCCTCTCTTTCGTTCTGCCCGTGGCGTTCTTCTCGATCTTCGCCGGAGTGTTCGCCGGCGGCTCGTCCCGCGCCGCCACGCGGAAGATCCGGGTCGCCGTCGTGGACCAAGACGGCAGCGAGAACTCGCGCCGGTTCATCGCCGCCCTGCAGGCCGAAAAGGGGCTCACGGTCGAGACGGCTCCGGCCGCCGGAAAGGGGGAGTCCGCGCCGTCGCCCTACGCCGAGGCGGACGCCGCGCAGGCCGTCCGAAGCGGCGCCATGCCGGTTGCGCTCGTGATCCCGAAGGGATTCGGGGAACACCCGATCGTCTTCGGGCCCGGCCCGCGCCCCACGCTCCGAGTCCTTTCCGACAGCTCGGATCCGATCGCGCCACAGCTGCTCACGGGGATCATTCAGAAAGCGGCCATGTCGGCGATGCCCGACGCCATGGCTCGCGGCGGGATGGACGCGATGGCCGGGCTCGGGGGCGGCCTCACGCCCGAGCAGCGGGCGCAAATGGAGGAAAGCATCCAGGCGCTCCGGCCCACACCCGGGCCTGCGGGCGCGGAAGGCTCCGAGAGCGGAGGCCTGATCGACGTCGAGGTCCGCGACCTGGTCGGCGAGAGCAAGAAGAACCCGACGGTCGCGTTCTACGCGGCCGGCTTCGGGGTGATGTTCCTCCTCTTCACCGCTGCCGGAGCCGGCGGAGCGCTCATCGAAGAGGTCGAGACCGGTACGCTCGATCGCATCCTCTCGACGCGCGTGAGCATGGGCACCTTTCTCGGAGGGAAGCTGCTGTACCTGACGGCGCTCGCGGTCGCGCAGTTGACGGTCATGTTTCTCTGGGGCGCTCTCTTCTTCGACCTCGAGCTGCGCAACCACCTGACCGGATTCTTCGTCATGGCCATCTCGACCGCTCTCGCGGCTTCGGCGTTCGGCCTCCTCCTCGCCGCGGTGTGCCGATCGCGGATGCAGCTCGTCGCGCTCTCCAACCTCGTCATCCTCGTGATGTCGGCGCTCGGAGGCAGCATGTTCCCGCGTTTCCTGATGCCGGAGAAGATGCAGAAAATCGGGTTGATCACGCTGAACGCCTGGGCGCTCGACGGTTTTCAAAAGGTCTTCTGGAGAGATGAGCCCGTGTTCAACCTCTGGCCGCAAGTCGCCGTTCTGCTCGGGGCGGGCGCGCTCTTCTTCGCGCTCGCTCGACGCGTCGCGCGGCGCTGGGAAGTCGCTTAGATTCTTTCTCCTGTCCCGAGGGCCAGTGTCAAAAATCCCGAGCGACCGGTGTCAAAAAACGCCGCGCAAAGGTGCCATGCCCACGCCGACGAAAGTGTGATCCGAAATCCGCTGCGCGATCACAAAAGTCTTTGACTCCTCTCACGACGGAGTCTTATTCTCAGCGTCGAGAACCCAATTCAAAATGCGATCCCCGCTCCATGCGGGCGGGGAAGAAAGAGCGTCGCAGAAAACCGGCGAGGCTCTTTCTTCCTCGCTCCGAACAGGCAGCGCCGGCACACCCAACGCCGGCGATCCCGCCTGCCTCAGATCCCTGAACAGATCGGAGAGGAACACTATGAACCGACCACCGCGCGGCCGGGAGGCCCACTCCGTCCCCGGGATCATCGGTGTCCTACTCGTGCTCGGCGCCTTCGCCGACACGCTGCAGGCGCAGACGGCTTCGCGCTTCTACACCGTTCCGCACTGTCGGGTCGTGGACACGCGGGGGCCCAACGGGCCATATGGCGGGCCGGCGCTGGCCGCGAGCACGAGCCGGACCTTCGGCTTCACGCAGTGCGGGGTCTCCCCCACGGCGCGCGCCGTTGCCCTGAACGTGACGGTCACGGGATCCACGGTGTCCGGATACCTGGCGCTGTACCCTTCCGGAGGGGCAGCGCCGCTCTCCTCGACGATCAACTTCCGCACCGCCCAGACCCGGGCCAACAACGCGATCGTCAAGCTCGGAGCCGGCGCGCTCCTGTCGGTGGCGGCGGGGTACAGCACCGGCACCGCGCACTTCATCATCGATCTCATCGGTTACTTCGACAGTCCGACCAACAACCAGCCGCCCATCGTCAACGCCGGAGCGGACCGGTCGATCACGCTGCCCACCGGCACGACTTTGACGGGAACCGCGAGCGACGACGGCAAACCCAACCCGCCCGCGACTCTGACGTACGCCTGGAGCGAGGTCGCCGGAGTCGGCAACGTCATCTTCGGTACCCCCAACGCCCTCTCCACGACCACCACGTTCAGCGGTCCGGGGAGCTACACGCTGCGCCTGACCGTCAGCGACAGCCAGATCTCCCGCACGGACGACGTGCTCGTCCTCGTCAATCCGGCGGTGGGCGCCAACGTCGGCCGCTTCCTGGAGCAGGCGACCTGGGGTCCGAGCGACCCCCTGATCTCTGCCGTCCAGTCGGTCGGCATCGCGGCCTACCTCCAGGGGCAGTTCGTCGCGCCCCCATCGGGTTATCCCTCGCTGCCGCTCTGGCCCACGACCGCTCCGGCCACCTGCGACGCAATCTGCGTCCGGGACAACTACTCCATGTACCCGCTTCAGCGGAGGTTCTTCGCCAACGCGCTCTACGGGCAGGATCAGCTGCGCCAGCGCGTGGCCTGGGCGCTGCACCAGATGTTCGTCGTTTCCGGCCGGGACGTCACGCTGCCGAGCTGGATGTCGCCTTACCTCCAGATTCTGGAGCGCAATGCGTTCGGCAGCTACCGGCAGCTTCTCCACGAGATCACCCTCAGCCCCGCGATGGGGCGCTACCTCGACATGGTCTCGAGCACGCGGACCAACCCGAACGAGAACTACGCTCGCGAGATCCTTCAGCTCTTCTCGATCGGTACCGACCTGCTCAACATCGACGGCACGCCGCAGCTCGACTCGAATGGCGAGCCGCTGCCCTCCTATGACCAGGCGATCGTGGAAGGGTTCACGAAAGTCTTCACGGGCTGGAGGCTGGCGGGCAACGTCGCGCCGGGCACGCCGGACTACATCTCCCCCATGGTCCATGTCGCCGCCAACCACGACCTGACGGACAAGCAGCTGTTGAACGGGGTCATCCTGCCGGCGGGTCAGACCGGAGACCAGGACCTCAACGCGGCCCTGGACAACATCTTCTATCACCCAAACGTCGGGCCGTTCGTGTCCAAGCACCTCATCAGGCATCTCGTCACGAGCAACCCGAGCCCGGCCTACGTCGCCCGGGTCGCAGGGGTCTTCAACAACGACGGGACCGGCGCGCGCGGGAACCTCCGGGCAGTCGTGGAGGCCGTGCTCATGGACGTGGAGGCGCGGAACGACACGCTCCCGAACCCGAACTCCGGACATCTCAAGGAGCCCGTTCTCTTCTTGACCAACGTCCTGCGCGCCTTCAGCGTCCGTTCCGCCAACGGCACGGTCAACAGCGACGGCTACCTGAACCCCCAGATCACCAACCAGGACCAGGACGTCTTCCGCCCCCCGACGGTCTTCAGCTACTACCCCGCCGACTTCATCGCTCCCGGGGCGCCGGGCGTGTACGGGCCGGAGTTCGGCATCCTGTCGGCCTCCACCGCTCTGCGCCGGGCGAACATGGTCAATGCGCTCCTCGGCAACATGGGGCTCAACCCGACCAACGCCTACATCACGATCGTCCCGACCGGGGCCAACGCTCCCGCGGGCACGGGAATCGACCTGAACCCGTGGCTCGGCCTGGCGAGCAACCCGGCGGCCATGGTCGTCGCTCTGAACCGGATCATGATGCACGGCGCCATGTCGCCCCAGATGCAATCGAGTCTCATCACGGCCATCAATGCGGTCCCCGCCACCAATGCGCTGCTGCGGGTGCGGCAGGCGATTTACCTGGTTGCGACATCGTCGCAGTACCAGGTGCAGAGGTAGAACGATGGAACAGTCACGCAGGGACTTCTTCTTCAGGACGAGCTGCGCCGCCCTCGGCGCCGCGGCCTTCTCGGCGGGGGTCGAGCACTTCGGCCTGATCAGCGCGCTCGCCGAAGAGCAGGCGCCGACGGACTACAAGGCGCTCGTCTGCATCTTCCTGAGCGGCGGCAACGACAGCAACAACTGCGTGGTCCCGCTCCATACGACCGGATACAACCAGTACCTCTCCGTTCGCGGCTCGGCGGGACTTGCGATTCCGCAGGGCAACCTCCTCCCGGTGACGCCGCCTTCGATGGGTCTCCCCTTCGGGCTGCATCCGAACCTCACCGGTCTCCACCAGCTGTGGAACCTCGGCAAGATGGCGGTCGTCACGAACGTCGGGCCGCTCATCGAGCCGACGACGCGCACGACCTACCGCAACGGGACCGCGGACCGGCCCTACCAGCTCTTCTCCCATTCCGACCAGGTCACGCAGTCGCAGACCGGGCGGCCCGACACGCGCAGCCAGACCGGCTGGGCGGGGCGCGTCGCGGACCGGACGATCTCGTTGAACGGCGGCTCGGCCTTTCCGATGGTGACGTCGATCACCGGCTCGGCGGTCTTCGGCATCGGCGTGAACACGCGTCCGCTGGCGATCGGCACGGGCCCGCTCAACACGGTGCTCGTCCTGTCGGGGTTCAACACCACGCCGGAAGCGGTCGCGCGCAGGAACCAGATGGACTTCCTCCGCACGATCGACCGGGCGGCGACGCTCATCAAGTCCACGGGCGACACGACGCAGCAGGCCCTCTCCATCGGCGCCGCCTTCAGCGTCGATCCGACGCTCACGGTCACCTTCCCGAACACCGGCCTGGGCAACCAGCTGCGTCAGGTCGCGAAAGTCATCAAGTTGAACCAGACCGCGCCCGCGCTCTCGCTCAACCGGCAGATCTTCTTCTGCTCGATCGGCGGCTTCGACACGCACCAGAACCAGCTCGGCTCGCACGTCACGCTGCTCGGCCAGCTCTCCGCCGCGATGAAGGCCTTTTACGACGAGATGGTCGCGCAGGGTCTCCAGGACCGCGTGACGCAGTTCACCCTGTCGGACTTCGGCCGGACGTTCCAGCCGGCGGGCGGGGGCGGCGTCGTGGGCACGGACCACGGCTGGGGAAGCCACCAGTTCGTCGCCGGCGGCTCGGTCATCGGCGGCAATTTCTACGGCGTGCCGCACACGAACGGCACCATCTTCCCTTCGCTCGTGCTGTCCGGGCCGGACGACACGGACTCGAGGGGCCGGTGGATCCCGACGGCGGCCGTCGACCAGTACGCGGGAACCCTCGCGAGCTGGTTCGGCCTGTCTCCGGCGGACCTTCCCCTCGTCTTCCCGCTCATCGGCCGGTTCACGACTCCGAACCTCGGGTTCATGGCATGATCGGACGATCCGGCCGATCCCTGCTCATCGCCGCTTGACGCACCGGGCTGCCCGTTCCCGCATGAGGGACTCGTGAGGCTCCTCCTCCGGGGGGCGGCGCCTGTTCTCGCCCTGCTCGCCACGGCCGCGGTCGTCGGCCGGCCGTCCGCGAGCGAAAGGACTCCTCCGCCGCCCCGCCTGGCGATCGCGGCGCCGGGAAGGGCCCCCACCATCGTGAACCTGCGCGCGATCCAGTTCCAGTGGGACTTCTACGCGCCCGGCGTCGTCGGAGGGTCGAGCATCACGCTCACCGCCGGCCAGACGTACGAGTTCCGAATCTACAGCGGAGATTTCAAGGGGCTCGACGGGCACGGGTTCAGCGGCGTCGCGGCGATCGGGCTTCCGGGCGGCGCGATCCTCAATTCCGGTGAGCCCCCGGTCGTGTACACGATCACGCCGACGACCGTGGGGACCTTCGGCTTCCAGTGCACGAATTTCTGCGGTCTCGGGCACGACGGGATGGTGGGAACCATCCAGGTCGTGTCGGACGCCTGCCCGCCGACCGTCTCGTCGATCAGCCCGACGTGGGGGCCGGTCGCCGGAGGCAGCCTCGTCACTCTTTCGGGCGCGTGCTTCGCGCCCGGCGCGACGGTGACCTTCGGCGGGGCCGCCGCGACGGGCGTCACGGTGGCGGCCACCACGATCACGGCGACCACCCCTCCCCACGCCGCGGGTCTGGTCGCCGTCGTGGTCACGAACCCGGACACGCAGAACGCCACGGTGCCGAACGGCTTCAAGTACGGGGCGACCGGCTTCTTCACGGTCGCGCCCTGCCGCGTCGTGGACACGCGCAACGCCGCCGGTCCGCTCGGGGGCCCGGCCCTCGCCGCCGGCGCCGGTCGGACCTTCACAGTGACCGGGCAGTGCAACATCCCCGCGTCAGCGAAAGCGGTTTCCGCCAACGTGACGGTCACGGGGCCGTCCAGCGGCGGGCACCTGACGGTCTTTCCGGGGGGGACGCCCCTCTCGACGGCGTCCACGATCAACTTCGCCGCCGGCCAGACTCGAGCCAACAACGCCGTGCTGCCGCTCGACGCCGCCGGGCGCCTCGGCGTGCGCTGCGTGCAGGCCTCGGGCGCGACGCACTTCCTGCTCGACGTCAACGGGTACTTTCGCTAGGCGCGCCCGCCCCGGCGCCGAGCGGGGGCCTGCCGACGCGGTGCCGGTCGATCCAATACGCGAGGAAGAAGGTCCCCGGGGAGGCGCGCGGCGCGACGGGCTTGGAACCCAGCGCCACGCCGAAATGGCCCAGGAACATCTCACCGGGATCATAGCGAACGGTCTTTTCCACGAGGGTGCTCGGAGAGCGGCACCGGCGTGCCATCGGGCTCTTCCCTCGCGGGCGGTATACTCGTTCAACACGCCCATGGGACTGCCAGAGCGGATCTTCAGCGCGGAGCCGGGGAGCTTTCGGACGCAGTTCAACCGCCTGCCGTTCTCCTTTTCCCACAACCTGGGAAACCATCCGCTCTTCGAGCTGCCTCGTCTGATCGAGCTCTGCCGATTGCTCGACCGCACCCCCGGCCGGACGAGCTTCCAATCGGCGGATTGCCGCGTGAGCCAGGGATGGCGCGTCCCCCTCCCCCAGCAGGTCTCCTCGGCGGCGGAGGCGATCGAGCGCATCCACGAGTCCGGCTCGTGGGTCCTCCTCAAGGGGGTCCAGGAGGATCCAGAGTACGGCGAGGTGCTGCGCCGGTTCCTCGCCGAGCTTCAGGACTTGACCGGCAGGGACCTGCGCCGCGAGATCACGTGGTCCGACGCCTACGTGTTCGTCGCCTCTCCCCGCGCGCTGACCCCGTACCACATCGACCACGAATCCAACTTCCTCCTCCAGATCCACGGCGAGAAAGAGCTGAACCTGTTCGATCCGTCCGACCGCACGATCCTGACCGACGAAGAAATCGAGCGCTACTACATCGGCGAGATGAGCGCCGCGGTCTACCGCGAGGAAGTCCAGCCGAAGGCTTACGTTTTCCGGCTCCAGCCGGGCGTCGGCGCGCATCATCCCGCGCGCGCCCCCCACTGGGTGCGCAACGGCGATGATTACTCCGTCTCGCTGAGCATCCCGTTTTGTCTGCGGGAGAACGACCTCGAGGCGCGCGTGTACCAGGTCAACCACCACCTGCGCAAGCTGCGGCTCTCCCCGACCCCCCCGGGACAGTCGGCTCTGCGCGACAAGGCGAAAATCCTGCTGCTCGGAAACTTCGGCCACAAGCCGAAGACGAAGGCGGAGGTCATCCGCTTCGGCTACAAGAAGTACATCGCTCCGATCATCCTCGCGCGCCGGCTCATGAACCGCGTGCGCGGCCGGAGCGTGGCTTCGGCACACAACCTCAGCCCCGGCCCCTCCTAGCGTCGGGGGGAGCTCGGGCGCCGAGCTCTTCCGTAGTTCCGGCCTCCTCCGGATCAACGGCTCGGCGGGCGCCGAAGTGTTCGCGGTCACGTCCGCGAGCGGCGGGTTCGGTTTCACCCGTGACGTCGGCAACATCGTCATGAGCGCCACGGAGATCGAGGCGCTCACGCTGAACGCCCTCGGGGGAGACGATCGTGTGGCAACGATCGGCCTGCCGGGAACGTCCCAGTCTCTGAGCGGCGGCGCCCACACGGCCGCCGACGTCCTCGACGTGGACGCCCTGGGGAGCTGCGCGGTGTCCACGCCGGGAAGCTTCACGATCACGGGCGCTCAGCCGATCACGTTCACCGAGTTCGAGACGGTGAATCTGATCAACGAGTGCGGGGCTGTGGCGAACGTCCCGACGCTCTCTCCGCTGGCCCTGGCGGCCCTCGGAACTCTTTTGGCGATCGCGGCGCTGCTCGTGATGAGGCTCCAGAGCTCTGCCTAGCGAACTTGGAGGTGCGGTGGCGGCTCAGACCGCATTCGGCCCGAGCCGCTGACCTGCCCCCGGAGCCGGGTCGGAGGGGCCCGGTTCACCGCGCGGACTCGCAAGTACGAATGGACGGATGGGAGGATCAGGGCCGAGGTGAACGCATCTGGCGGGGCCGACGGGACTCGAACCCGCGACCTCCGGCGTGACAGGCCGGCGTTCTAACCAACTGAACTACGACCCCGCGATCGAACGGCGCATCATACAGAAGAAGCCCCGAGCTGTCAGCTGTCAGCTGTCAGCTGTCAGCGGAACTGAGCATTAGGTTCGCGGCGCGAGCAGTCTCCGTCCTCGGAGGAGCCTCGCGCCGCGGGAGCGAAGCGCCAGCGAGGCGCAGCCGAGCCAGCGGAGCGACGTGTGGTGGGGGGTGCAGGGGTCGAACCTGCGACATCCTGCGTGTAAAGCAGGCGCTCTACCTCTGAGCTAACCCCCCCCAGGGGGATTGGGGGGACCACAAGGTCCCCCGCCGAGCTTCGGCGCGGTCGGAGAGCGCGGCGAAGCGGACATCGTAGCCGCTCCTACTAGACGCGGACGCGCTGCAGCAGCTCGATGTCCGCGATCGGCATCGGACGTGCGAGCAGGAAGCCCTGTCCGTACGGAACGCCGAGCGACTGGAGGACCCGCAGCTCCTCGCGCGTCTCGATCCCTTCGGCGATGACCTTGGTCTTCATCTTCCGGGCGAAGGAGAGCAGGGCCTCGAGCAGGTCCTGCTTGACCTTGCGGCGGTCGATGCCGCGCACGAAGACGTTGTCGAACTTGAGGTAATCCGGCTCGATCTCGGCGAGCGACGAGAGGTTGCTGTAGCCCGTTCCCACGTCGTCCACGGCGATGCGGAAGCTCTGCGAGCGGAACCGGGAGAGGACCTCGCGGAAGAGGCCCTCGTACACGGCATAGGTCCGCTCCGTGATCTCCAGAACGATGCGATCGGGCTGGAGCCCCAGGGAGGCAACCTGGTCGAGGAACATGGGACCGAGAAACTCCGGATCGGACGCGGCGGCCGGAGAGAGGTTCAGGAAAATCTGCCGCTGCGGATTCCCCATCGCCGCGGCTTCGAGGGACTTCTGCCGACAGACCCGCTCGAGCGGCACGAGCAACTCCGTGCGCTCGGCGAGCGAAAAGAGCGTCTCGCCCCCCTCGAACTCGCTCCCCCGCGGCCCGCGGGAGAGCGCTTCCATCCCGATCATGTCTCCGGTGGCCAGGTCGATGACCGGCTGAAAGACGGGCGCGATGTCCCGCCGCGAAATTGCCTGCTTGAGCAGCTCGCCCCCGCGGATCTCGGCGCGCACCGTCTGCCGCGTGACTTGGTCGCGCGCTTCCTGGACGCCCCGATAGATGAGCCGCTCGAGGCGGTACTTGTTGTCGAAGCTGATCCGGCTGGAGCCGACGAAGGAGCGGAACCGCCCGGAAAGGTCGGCGCGCTCCGCGAGATAGCCCCGTATCAACTGGTCCAGCTCGGCGGCCTTCTGCTCGAGCGCGCCCGGGTTCTCCAGAAGGGGCTCGGCCGGGTTGACCATCAGGATGATCTCGTCGGCCCGCACGTACGGAAGACAGAGCGTTCCGGACGGAACGATGCCGTCGCTCTGGAAAGCTTTGAGCCGCCTGACGAAATCGAGGAGCAGGTCGTCGTAGGCTTCCCACCCCCAGACCTGCTCGACCCGGCCCTCCGAGCCCGGCCGGAAGACGAAGACCGCGAGGGAGCCCCGATCGGCGAGGGTGCGCCCGACTTCCTCCGTCAGCGCGGCGACAGTCGGAAGGCCGGTGTCCCGATCGTAGACACGACTCCGTTCCTTCTGCCACTTGCCGCGGAGGGTAACGAACTCGCTTTCTCTGGACTGGGGCATTTGTTCCGGGTCTGCGGGCCTACGATAGCACCTTGGTGGCGTATGGCCGGACGGAGGCTGCCGGACGTCTGGGGCGGCTAGGTCCCGGTTCGGAGCTTCTCGATGGCCTCTTCCGTCCCGAGCACGATCAAAACGTCCCCGTGCTGGAAGCGATCGGTCGGACCGGGCACGAACCGCCGCTCGAAGCCTTCGCGGGTGAGGCGCTTGACGGCGAGCACCGAGACGCCGAACCGCGATCGGATTCCCGACTCCCCCATCGTCTTGCCCTCGATCGCGGGCGGCACGTCGACCTGGACGAGACGGTGCTTCTCGGGCAGCTCGAAGTAGTCCACCTCCGTCTCCGGCTCGCCGAAGTTCCTCACGCGCGCGAGGAGCCTGTTGCGCTGGAGGACTTCCCGGTCGAAGGCGCCGAGCAGATCGCGGCGGGTCACGACACCCAGGAACCGGCGGTTCTCGGCGGACTCGACGACGGGGAGCTGGCCGAGGTCGCGGAACCAGAGCTTCTCGTTCACGCTCGTCAGCGACTCGGACGGGGTGACGAAGGGAATCTCGCCGATGAGGTCCTCGGCGATGACGAGGCTCGAAAGCTCGCGCTCGGCGAGGGTCTCCTTGATGTCGTGGAGGTCGATGACTCCGAGCAGCGTCCCCTGGCCGTCCCCCACGTACAGGTAGAGGCTGCGGGTGTGAAGGAACGTGTTGACGATTTCCGGCAGCGGCATCGTGCGCGGAACGAGCGTGACGTCCTCGCGCATGATGTCTCCGACTTTCAGGCTCGAGAGCGCCGTTGCTTCCGGCGTCTTCTCCCACACGATGCCCGCGGAGCGCAGGCTCTGGATATAGACCGATTCGGGCTCGAGCGCCCGTGCCGAGAGGACCGCGAGGACCGAGACGGCCATCATCGGCAGGAGGACACTCGTGTTCTGGGTCAGCTCGAAGATCATGATGATGGCCAGCAGCGGGGCGCGTGTCACGCCGGCGAGCAGCCCCCCCATGCCGAGCAGGGCGTAGCCGCCGACGGGCGATTCAAATCCCGAGAAGGCGAGCTGCGAGAGGCGCGCGACGACGCCCCCGACGGCCGCGCCGATCATCAGCGCCGGGGTGAAGATCCCCCCGACCCCTCCGGAGCCGATCGTGGCGGAGGTCGCGATGATCTTGCCGATGAAGAGCAGCAGGAGGATGAGCAGAGTCGGGTTGCCGCGCAGGATGCGATTCGCGCCGGCGAACCCGCTTCCCCAGACCTCAGGCAGGAAGACGCCGATCGCGCCGACGACGGCGCCGCCGAGGGCCATCGTGACCGGGAGGGGAAGGTCGGTCTTCGCGAAGAGGCGGCGCGAGGCGCGCAGCGACCGCACGAACAGGGCGGATGAGCAGCCCGCGGCGATTCCGATGACGGCAAAGGGCAGAAACTCCACCAGGGACTCGAGCCGAAACGGCGCCACGCCGTAGACCGCCTCGTCGCCGAGGAGGAAGCGCACGAGCACCGTCGAGATGACGGCCGAGACGACCGCCGGGCCGAAGAGCGTCATCGAGAAGGAGCCCACGACGACCTCGAGCACGAACAGCGTCGCGGCAATCGGCGTGTTGTACGCGCCGGCCACCCCGGCCGCCATGCCACAGGCCGTGAGGATGCGCACCCGCTCGGGGGAGACTTTGAGCTGCCGAGAGAGATACGACGCGAAAGCCGCGCCCATCTGGATCGTCGCTCCCTCGCGCCCTTCGGACCCGCCGCTGGAAATCACGACGAGGGACGCCGTCGCGCGGCCGAGGGATGGGCGCAGGCGGACCGCCCGCCGCCCGAGCGTGACGACCTCGATGACCTGCGGGATCCCGGTCGGGCCGGTGCCGGCGACGAGCCAGCGGATGATCAGCCCGCCGAGAAACGCCCCGGCCGCCGGAACGAAGATACGGACCGCGACGGGCAGCGACTCGGCTCCGCGGACGACGTCTTCGGCGTCGAACAGGGTGCGCGTCAGGAGCACGGAGAGGGAGCGGAAGGCGACGGCGCCGAGGGCGCTCAATATCCCCACCGCTGCGGCGAGGAGAAGGAACTGTGTGTTGGGATCGCGCCAGAAAAAACGTCCGAACCGCGACGGCCGGGATGGGGCGGGTGGCTCGGGTGAGGTCATTCCTCCTCTTCGAACCCCGGCGTTTCCATTTCCTCCACGTCTTCGTCCGAGCCGTAAAAGAAGACGTGGCCGCACTGCTTGCTGCAGAAGGCCGAGCCGCCGACGCGGAAGGAGCAGCTCGAGCAGAAAGGCTTGTGGCAGAAGGCGCAGCGGGCCAGGCTGAACTGGAATTCCTGCGCGCAAACGCCGCAGCGATCGGACAGGCCCGGCACGGAATCAGTATAGGGGACCGTGCCCGGCGGCCATGCTAGGATGCGCCGTTCTGCCGCTCGGCGGTGTAGCTCAGTTGGTCAGAGCAAGCGGCTCATATCCGCTGTGTCCGGGGTTCAAATCCCTGCACCGCCACCACACTCCAGAATAAGTTCGGGCGCTTCCTCGCGCAGAATTCGGTTTCGCGGATGCCTCGGCCCTACCCTCTTCGGTCGCGGAGCCGTACCATGGTCCGGATGGACACGGTTCGAGAAGCCCTGGAGGGTGCCGAGCGCGGCGGGTTGATGCCCTCCGGCTCGGCGATCCTGCTCGCGGTATCTGGCGGCGCGGACTCGCTGGCCCTTCTCTACGGGGCGGCGGAGCTGGCCCCGGAGCTGGGCTGGAGTCTCTCCGTCGGACACGTCCAACACGGCTGGCGGGAGCGCGAGGCGGAGCGGGACCTCGCCTTCGTGCGCGATCACGCCCGACGCCTCCGGCTCCCGTTCGTCTTTCGGCGGGAGGACGCCCGCGGCGCTTCGCGGCGCCTGAAGCTTTCGCCGGAAGCGGGGGCCCGGCACGTCCGCTACGCGGCGCTCCTCGCGATGGCCCGCGAGCGGGGCGCGCCCCTCGTCGCGACGGCGCACCAGCGGGACGACGTCCTCGAGTCGTACCTGATCGGCCGCGAGCGGAAAGCCGGGATCGCGCGCCTCGGCGGCCCGCGGCCCTTCCGCGCGGATGGTGTCGTCCGGCCGTTGCTGGATGTCGGCCGCCGCGACATCCTCGCTTTTCTCGCGGAGCGCGGGCTCTCCCATCGCCGCGATTCGAGCAACGGCAACCTCGGGCTCCTGCGCAACCGGCTGCGGAGGGACCTCGCCGGGGGCGCCGCGGGACGCCCGGAGGAGCTCGCCCGGGAGGCGCGCGCCTGCCGGGAGGAGCGGGACCGGCTCGACCGCGAGTTCCGCGAGCGGATCGCGCCCGGAATGCGCCGCTCGGACACCGAGACGGTCGCCGACGCGGCGCTCCTCCAGCAGACCTCCCCCGACCTGCGGCGGCTGGCCGTCGAGAATGCGGCCCTCCCCTTCGCGCTTCCGGGGCGCCCCCCCATGACCGGCCGTGAGCGCGAGCAGATCCTCCGCAAGATCGGCAGCGGCAGCGATTTCCGCTTCGAGGCGGGACGGCGCATCCGGTTCGAGCGGCGCGGGTCCACCTTGCGCGTGCGGCTGGCGCAGAGATGAGCTCGCCGAGCCAGGGCTGGAAGCTCGAGAAGAAGTTCGAGGCGGACCGGATCGCGGCCCGCGTGGCGGACGTCGCCGCGGAGCTCGACCGCCGATACCGGGACCGGCGACTGGCTCTCGTCTGCGTGTTGAAGGGCGCCGCCTTCTTTCTCGCCGATCTGGCGCGGCGCCTCTCGATCCCCGTCTCCTGCGAGTACATCAGCGTCCGGCGCGAAGAAGGGGGCGAGATCCTCCAGATCGACTTCACGACGGACTTCGCCGCCGCGGGCCGGCCCATCGTCCTCCTGAAAGACGTCGTCTACAGCGGCGTCGTGGAGACCTACCTGGCGGGCCACCTCCGGGACAAAGGGGCCGCGTCCGTGGAGATCGCGGCCATCCTGGACAAGCCGGGCGAGCGCAAGATGGAGGTCGCCGTGGACTTTCCGCTCTTCAGCACGGAGGGGGGCATCTTCGTCGGTTACGGCATGGCGCACGACGGGTCCGGCGCGAACCTCCCCTACGTGGCGGAAATCGTCGAGGGGCAATAATTGGCAGGAACCGTCCGTTATGCTGAGGGCGTGAGTCCAAGGAGCGCATGTTGAACGCCACGATCAAGAACCTGCTTCTGTGGATGGTCATCCTGGTGCTGATCATCCTGGCTTGGAACGTCTTCAAGACCGGGACGACCGCCGTCGAGGAGATCAGCTTCTCGCAGTTCCTGGACCAGGTGAGCCGGGGTTACGTCCAGAAGGTGAAGATCCGCGGCGAGGAGATCACCGGCACCTACACGCCGGCGGCCGGCAAGCGAGAGAACCTCTTCAAGACCTACTCCGCCGATTATCCGAAGCTCGTCGAGGAGCTCCGCGGGCGCGGTGTCGAGATCGAGGTCACGCCCACGAAGGAGTCGTCCTTCGTCTCGGCGCTCGTGATGTACGGGCCCCTCATCCTGCTCGTCGCGATCTGGTTCGTGATCATGCGCCAGATGCAGGCCGGCGGGAACAAAGCGCTCTCGTTCGGCAAGTCGCGCGCGAAGCTGCTGACGCCGACACAGAAGAAAGTCACCTTCAAGGACGTGGCCGGAGTCGAGGAGGCCAAGGTCGAGCTGCAGGAGATCATCGAGTTCCTGAAGGACCCGCAGAAGTTCCAGAAGCTCGGCGGAAAGATCCCCAAGGGCGTCCTGCTCATGGGCCCTCCGGGCACCGGCAAGACGCTCCTGGCCCGCTCGGTGGCGGGGGAAGCGAACGTTCCGTTTTTCACGATCTCCGGCTCGGACTTCGTCGAGATGTTCGTGGGAGTCGGGGCCTCCCGGGTCCGGGACCTCTTCGAGCAGGGGAAGAAGAACGCTCCCTGCATCATCTTCATCGACGAGATCGACGCCGTCGGCCGGCACCGGGGCGCCGGGCTCGGCGGCGGCCACGACGAGCGGGAGCAGACCCTGAACGCCCTGCTCGTGGAGATGGACGGTTTCGACACGAACGAGGGGGTCATCCTCGTCGCCGCGACGAACCGCCCGGACGTCCTGGATCCGGCGCTCCTTCGTCCGGGCCGGTTCGACCGCCAGGTCATGGTCGGCAATCCCGACATCAAGGGGCGCGAGCAGATCCTGCGCGTCCATTCGAAAAAGGTCACGCTCGAGCCCGACGTGGACATGCGATCCATTGCGCGCGGCACCCCGGGGTTCTCCGGCGCGGACCTCGCC
>JBHENW010000158.1:0-4465 GCA_046261875.1 Thermoanaerobaculia bacterium
ATGGCGGGGCTGCGGCGCAGGCGGCGCATGCGGGTGGCGGGGAACTTCATGCGCGTCGAATCTACGTACGGAGCGCCGCGACGGCAAGGCTCTCGAGCAGCCGGGCGGCGTGGGCGAAGTCCACGGGACGCGGCACCTCGACCTTCGTAACGGCCTGGCCGAGCAGGTAACGCCGCGTCGAGGGGCCCAGCGCCACGGCAGGAGTACGGCGCAGCTGCTCGCGCGCGTTCTCGCCGAGATCCTCGAAGAGCCAGCGGGCGGCCGAAGGGGCCGTCACGCAGAAGGCGGCGAAGGGCTGCCGCACGATCTCCAGCGCCAGGTCGGCGTCCCGCGGGCGCGGAACCTTGCGGTAGACGACGAGCGGCGCGACCACGGCGCCGCGCCGACGGAGCTCCTCCTCGAGTCCGCTCGAGGCATCCTCCCCCCGGGGAACGAGAATGCGCCGTCCGGAGAGGTCGGCGGGCAGGCGGTCGAGGAGCGAGGCGGCGGAGCCCTCGCCGATCTCCTGCGGCGGCATCCCGAGGCGCGACAGAGCCTCGCCGGTCGCGGCGCCTGCGGCGGCCAGGCGTCCCGATCGGACGGCCTGCTTCAGGCGGGAGGCCAGCTCCGCGTCCCCCAGGAGGCGTTCCGCCGCGATTCGGGACGTGAAGATCGCCATGTCGGCGCCCTTCTCGAGCGCGTCGGCGCCCTCGAGACACGGGACGATCGAGTGGCTCACCCGCTCGCGGACCTCGAGGCCGGGCGGTCCTTCGCCCGAGAAGAACGGGCGGTCTCCGGACCGCACGACCAGGACCCGCGGTCTCATCCCCCCCGCGCCTCGGAGATCAGCCCGCCGGCGCCGCGTCGGAGGAGTTCGTCGGCCACCCGGCGCCCGACGTCTCCGGGATCGCGCGCGGACCCTTCGCCGGAGGCTTCGAGGACGCGGTCACCGTCCCGTGAAAACACGCGGGCCTTCAGCCGCAGCACGCTGCCCGCGACCCGGGCCAGGCCGGCGAGCGGCGCCCGGCACCCCGCCTCGAGATGCCGCAGCAGCTCCCGCTCCGCGTCCGCTTCGGCGTGGGCGGCGGCGTCGTCCAGCGCCGCGACGACGCGCCGCGACTCCACGTCGTCCGCGCGCGTGACGAGGGCGAGCGCTCCCTGGCCGATCGCGGGCAGCATCACGTCCTCCTCCAAAACTTCGGTGGCTTCCTCCAGCCGCCCCAGCCGCGCCAGGCCGGCGCGGGCGAGAACGATCGCATCCCACCGGCCTTCCCTGAGCCGGCGGATGCGCGTATCCACGTTGCCGCGCGCGTCGGAGACCGGGCAATCGGAGCGGAGGGCCATGAGCTGCGCCCGGCGGCGCGGGCTCGCCGTGCCGATCCGAGAGCCGCGGGGAAGGAGCGCCAGCGAATGCCCGGACGCCGAGATGAGGACATCGCGCGGGTCCTCGCGGACCGGGACGGCGGCGAGAACGAGCCCATCGGGCATCTCCGAAGGGAGGTCCTTGAGGCTGTGGACGCCCAGGTCCACCCGGCCCTCCCGGAGCGCCTCGTCGATTTCCTTCGTGAAGGCGCCCTTGCCGGAAACCCCGGCGTCGATCGAGGAGAGGCGGTCGCCCGTCGTCCGGATCGTCACGACCTCCGTCTCCGCCCGGCCCCGGAGGGCGCGGACCACGAGGTCCACCTGGGCGCGTGAGAGGGCGCTCCCGCGGGCGCCGATGCGGAGGATCACGGCGCGTGTCGAGCGGCGCCTACTCGTCCAGGTCGAAGAGGTGCCGGACCGCCTCCACGCGGTCCAGTTTGCGCGCCGGATCCGCCTCCCCCTTCAGGCGACGCATCGGCTCGTGGAGGAAGCGGCCGAGCAGCGAGTCCGCGAGCCGGCGAGCGCTGTCCCGTTCCCCGGGGGGAAGGCTCTCCAGCTCGCGGTCCCGCAGGGCCTCGAGCTTGCGGCGCAGGTCGGTGACGGTCGGGACGACCGCGAGGTTGCCGAACCAGCCGAGGAAACGGTTCAGCTCCTCGTCCACGATCTCCTCGGCGCGCGGGACTTCCCGGGAACGGCGCAGGCGGTTCTCCCTCGCGACCTCCTCCAGATCGTCGAGACCGTACGCGAACACGTTGTAGACGTCGCGGACGCCCGGGGCGATGTCCGGCGGCATGGCGAGGTCGAGGAAGAACATCGGCCGGGACCGGCGCTGGCGCATGGCGGACTCCACGTCGGTCCGCCGCACGATCGGAGCGGGGCTCGCCGTCGTCCCGACGACGACGTCGGCGGAGGGCAGCTCCTCGAAGAGGCGCTCCCAGGGGACCGCGCGCCCCTTGACCCGCGCCGCCAGCGCTTCCGCATGCTCGAGGGTGCGATTCGCGATCCGCAGGTCCGTGACGCCCGCCTCGGCCGCGTGCAGGGCGAAGAGCCGCCCCGTCTCTCCGGACCCCAAAAGAAGAACCGTGCGCCGCGGCAGTTCGCCGAAGACCTTTTCCGCCAGCTCGAAGCCGATGGCCGGGATCGAAAGCGGGTGCCTCCCGATCTCCGTCTCCGCCCGGACCCGCTTGCCGGCGGCGACGGCGCTCTCGAAGAGCCGGTGGAGCACGGACCTCGCGGAGCCGGCCTCGCGCGCAATCCGGAAAGCTTCCCGGACCTGCCCCAGCACCTCGCTCTCTCCCAGGGCCAGAGAGTCCAGCCCCGCCGCCACGCGGAAGAGATGCCTGGCCGCGTCGGCGCCTTCCCGGCGGAAGCTCGCCCCGGACAGTTCGGCGGCGTCGAGACCCCGCCACTCCGACACGAAGCGCGCGAGCCCTTCCGGCTGGTCCTCCCCCGCCAACGCATAGATCTCGCTGCGGTGGCAGGTCGAGACGATCGCCCCTTCGGAAAAGAGGCCGCGGCCGAGCAGATGCCTGAGGCCCTCCCGCACTTCTTCGCCCGTGAAGGCGATCCGGTCCCGCAGCGTCCCCCCCACGGCCCGGAAATCCCAGCCGAGCAGGACGAGGCGGGCTTCGGGCGCGCCGTTCATCGGAAGACGTGCTCGGTGGAGGTGTAGAGGTTCACGAACGTGTAGGAGAAAACCATGACGCCGAAGCCGACCATCGAAAGGAGCGCGACCCGCCGCCCCTCCCATCCGCGCCGGTCCATCCAGAGGAGCAGCGCATAGAGGAGCAGCGTGACGATCGCCCAGGCGAGCTTGGGATCGGCGAGCGTATGCCAGACCCTCTGCGCCCAGAGCGCGCCGAGGAGGACGGAGACGCCGAGAGCGGTCAGGCCGATCGAGACGCTCGTGCGGTTCATCCGGCCGATGACCTCGAGCGCCGGGAGGCGCGCGAAGAGGAGTCCCGTGCGCGCGCGGCGGATCTGCCGGCTCTGGATCAGATAGAGGATCGAGAGGACGAAGGAGAGCGTGAACGCCGCGTAGCCGAGGATCGCGAGGGTGACGTGGAGGGCGAAGAGCGTTCCGCGGGTCTCCGGCGTCGCGGGCGAGGTCTGCACCGGCAGCAGAAGGCCGGCGACGGAGATGATCAGCACGAACGGGATCAGGAACGGGCCGATCGCCCGTTCACCGTGTCGGAGGAGAAGGATGAGGCACGCGAGCGCGAGCATCCAGCCGAAGAGCAGCAGCGAGCCGGACAGCGTCCGGTAGGGCACGGAACCGATCGCCCGGGCGCGGAGATAGAGACCGACGAAGTGCAGGACCACGCCGACGGCGAGCAGGAGAGAGCCCCCCGTCCGCGCGCGCGGCCGCACGAGGGACCGGATCGAGAGGGCTTCGGCGGCCGCATAAAGCGCCACGGCCGCCCAGGCGAGGATGTTGGAACGCATCGGGCCCGAGCCTGCGATCCTATCAGCCGCCGGTCCTCACCGTCGCCGTCGCGGCCGTCGGCTTCCCGGCGAGGCCGCCGCGAAGATATTCTCTTGCGCCCGTGACGCCGCAATCCGCGTTCGACGCCCTGAAGACCTTCGAGACCGGCCCCGCAGGCACCGGCCGCTTCTATTCGCTTCCGGCGCTCGAGCAGGCCGGCCTGGGAGCCGTGTCCCGCCTCCCGGTCTGCCTGCGCATCGTCCTGGAGTCTCTGCTGCGCAACCTCGATGGAAAGAAGATCCGAGAGGAAGACGTCCGCCGGCTCGCGGCCTGGCAGCCCCACGCGGAGCGCACGGCCGAGATCCCGTTCGTCGTCGCCCGGATCCTCCTTCAGGACTTCACCGGGGTTCCGCTGCTGGTGGACCTCGCCGCGATGCGGGCCGCCGTCGCGCGGATGGACAAGGACCCCGCCGTCATCGAGCCCCTCGCCCGCGCCGCTCTCGTCGTGGACCACTCGGTCCAGGTGGACCACTGGGCCAGCTCCGACGCGATCCGCCTCAACATGGAGATGGAGTTCAAGCGCAACCGGGCGCGGTACGAGTTCCTGAAGTGGGGCACGCAGGCGTTTCGGGGATTCGACGTGGTGCCTCCCGGCGTCGGAATCGTGCACCAGGTGAACATGGAGTACCTCGCTCCGGG
>JBHENW010000159.1:0-49682 GCA_046261875.1 Thermoanaerobaculia bacterium
GATAGGTCTCGTCCGCCTGGCGGGCGGCGCGGTCGACGTCCTCCGGGGTGGCCTGGGCGACCGATGCGATCGGTTCGCCCGTGGCCGGATCGACGACGAGGCGGCGCTCGCCGCCCGTGCCCTCTGGCCGCTCGCCTCCGACGAGGAGCGGCGCCTCCGGAAAGGCGGGTGCGGCCATACTTTAAGAATATGCCGGCGTTCTCCTTCTCCGACACGGTCAGGAATAAGTCCGAAGATTCGGAGCGAAGCGCTCTCCGGGCCGCCGTTCGCGCAGCGAACGCCGCGGCCCCAGTCCTAGAGAAGCGGGCCGAGGCTGCGCGCCAGCGCGTCGCCTGTCCGGTGGAGCAGGGACCGCCGCCCCCAGTCGCCGCGCGTGATCTCGACGGAGTTCTCCAGATCCGCTTCGAACGCCGCGGAGAACCTCCGCCCGGTGTCGGCGTCCAGCATGACGACGTTGCACTCGGCGTTGAAGTGAACGGAGCGGAAGTCCAGGTTGCTCGATCCGGCGAAGGCGAGGTAGTCGTCGGCGACCAGAGTCTTCGCATGCAGAACGGCGGGCTGATACTCGAACACCCGGACTCGGCGCTTGAGGAGAGCCGCGTAGTAACCGTGCCCCGCGTGGCGGACGAGGGGAACGTCGGTGCGGCCCGGCAGGAGGATCCGGACGTCCACTCCGCGCTCCGCGGCGGCTCCGAGCGCGTACACGGCGCGCCGCCGGGGCGCGAAATACGCGTTCGTGATCCAGATCCGGCGCCGGGCGGCGGTCACGATGGCGGCGAGGGAGGAGGCGATCTCGCCGGTCCCCCGGAACGGGCGAGAATCGAGCACCATGATCGGCACGCCGCCGGACTGGGGCTCCAGCGGCTCGAGGACGACGGGCGTGCCGCCGGCGGCGTCCCAGGCTTCCGTGAAGACGATGGCCATCGCCCAGGCGGCGGGCCCTTCGACCTGGACGTGCGTGTCCCGCCAGGGGCCGCCGCGGGACAAGCGTCGCGAGCCGTACTCGTCGCCGATGTTCATTCCGCCGGTGAACGCCGTGACGCCGTCGATGACGAGGATCTTCCGGTGGTCCCGGAACGGCTGCATCAGGAGGTGCGGGAAGAGGGGGTTGAAGAGCCGGACCTCGATGCCGCGCTCGCGCATATCCTTCCAGAAGGCGCGGCGTGTCGCGATCGAGCCGAATGCGTCGGCGAGAACCCGGACCGTGACGCCCCGGGCGACGGCACGCCCGAGGGTCTCCAGGAGCGACCGGCCGGTCGCGTCGTCCTTGAAGATGTAGGACTCGAGCAGGATTTCCTTCGCGGCCGCGTCGATGGCGGCGCGCATCGCCTCGAAAGTCTCCGGACCCCGGAAGAACACGCGCACGCGGTTGCCTTCGAAGATCGGTGATTGGTCGATCCGGCGAAGCAGGGTCGCGAAGGCCGGGTCGTGCAGCCCTTCGGGAAACTCACGGGCCAGGAGGGCGACGTAGGGCGCGCGGAGCTCGCGCGGCAGCTTCCGCCCCGAGCGCGGGCGCAGCGTCGGCTTCCAGAGCCTCCACCGCCGTCCCGTTTTCATGTCCGAGGGCTCAGCTCGCGGTGGCCAGCTCCGAAAGGTATCGAACGAACGACTTCGTCGCGCCGTCGATCCCGGTGATCTTCGGGTTGGTCGCTTCGATGACGTAGAACTCGTCCGGCGCGTGCGCCCCGGAGCCGTAGCCGAGCCCGAAGTGGCCGGCCGGCAGCTTGAGGGGATCGCCGGTGAAGACGTATCCGGGCCAGGAGCCCGCGTTGCGCGGCCAGAGGACCGGGTCGAGACCCGTCTCGCGGTACACGGCGATCTGCGCGCGGATCATCGGCGCCGCCGGGGAGGTGCTCGTCGGATCGTACCCGCCGGTCATGTTCACCGCGATGTCGCCGAAGCCCTTCTTCGCGAGGTGGGCCTTCAGAGCCGCGAGCGCTTCGGAAGCCGTCATGTCGGGCACGAGACGCAGGTCGAGCTTCGCGACGGCCTTGTGCGGCAGGATCGTCTTGCCGCCCGGCCCCGTGTGACCGCTGACGAGCCCTTCGATGTTGACCGTGGGCTGCGAGACGAGCATCTCCAGGGATTCGAGGAAGCCGGCATCCCCGATCCAGCGGTCCACCCCCATCGTCTTCTTGATCACCGCCTCATCCATCCGCTTCGCCGCCTCGGCGACCATCCGCTTCTCCTCCGGAGAGATCTTGCGGGCGCGCGCGGCGAGCCCTTCGATCGCCGGGGTGTTCCCGTCGGCGGAGACGAGCGTGTTCAGCGCCTGGACGAGACGCCAGGCGGGGCTGTCCACCCGCGCCTTGTTGCTCGAGTGGATGTCCTTCTTTGGACCGCGCCCCCACTTCTCGCCGCTCGAGACGAGCTCGCACTCGATGATTCCCTTGGCGCCCAGGCTGACGAGCACGTTGCCGTCGAGGCTCTGGGAGACCGAAGGCATGAAGACGCCGCGCGTCTTCGCGAGCGCCGCCTGGATCTCGGGTTTGCGCACGACCTGCAGAAAGTGGGGAGAGCCGATCTCCTCCTCCCCTTCCGCCACGAGGACGAGGTTGATCGGGAGCTTGCGGCCGGCCGCGCGGTACGCGTGGAGCGCCGCCAGGAACGCCGTCTCGGGCCCCTTCTGGTTCACGGCGCCCCGTCCCATGACGACCTTTCCGACTTCCGGCTTCTCCACGATCGCCGCGTCGAAGGGGGGCGAGGACCATTCGGTCGGATCCGCCTGCTTTACGTCGTACATGAAGTAGACGCCGAGGGTTCGCTGCGCCCCGGCGTCGAGTGTTCCGAACACGCTCGGATGCCCCTGGGTGGCGACCTTCTCCGCCCGCTGGAAGCCGGCGTCCGTCAGCAGCCGGATCATCGTCTGGCAGCCCTCTTCCATTCCGCGGTTCTCCGCGGCGATGGAAGGCTCGCGGATCCACTCCTGGAGTCTCCGGACGGTGTCGTCGTGCTGGCTTTCGACTTGCGCGAGAACGGGGGCGAGGTCGCCGGCCGGCGCCGGCGCGCCGCCGAGCCGAATGGGGAGGGCGAGGGCTGCCGCGCCGGCCGCAGTTCCCTGGATGAAGTCTCGTCTGTTCATGCGGCGGAGTCTATTGGAAGCGCCGCAGGCGAACGGGGGCGCGCTAATTCCGGCTCCTGACCAACCGGGAATTCTTCAGGCACCAATGGAGGGTCGAGCCTCCCGTCACCGCGAAGGTCCTGCTCGCGCTTCCGCCTGACCGTCTCGACTACAGGCCGCAGGCCTCGCCGGAGTGACGGCCGCGCTTCGGGTCGACTCCGACCGCCGCCGGCGTCTCCTTCTCGGCGCCCTTCTCGCATTTCTCGTCGCGGCGCGCGCCGCGGGCCAGGCCGCGCCCGCGGCCGACCGGGACCGGGACGCCGTCGCCGCTGCGCGGCGCCTCGTCCAGAGCTGGATGGCAGTACGGCTACTCCTCTTATGATTTCAACCTCCTTTCGGCGATCGAAGGGGCGGGCGGCGAGCCGTTCCTCGCCTTCATGCAGAAGCGCGTGTTAGTCCCGCTCGGGATGTCGGACACGGCCCCGGACGATCCCGGGCCGATCATCCCGAACCGGGCGGACTTCTACACGCGTGACCAGGCCGCCGGCGCCGTCGTCAACGCGCTCTACGTGGACAACAGCTACAAGTGGGCCGGCGGGGGGGTTTCTCTCGACGACGGAGGACCTCATGCGGTTCGCCGAGGCGATGCGGGAAGGCCGGCTTCTCCGGCCCGAGACGGTGAAGCTCCTCTGGACGTCCCAGCGGACGCGCGAGGGAAAAGAAACCGCGTACGGCATCGGCTGGGGGGTGGAGAAGGACGACAAAGGGCGTCGGCGCGTCTCCCACAGCGGCGGGTCGCAGGGGGGCACGGCGAACCTGATCCTCTTTCCCGGGGAAAGCGGGCTCGCCGTCGCGATGCTCGTCAACAGCGATCACTCCTTTACCTCGCGCGCGATCCATCTCGCGACGCTGTTCCTCGATGGGGAGGAGGGGCTCCGCCGGTGGGAGAGCCGGGAGGCCGGCTTCGCTCTGAGATGCCCGGAGTCGTGGGCGGGCCGTGTGGCCCCCGTCTACCTGACGGGCAAGGACGTCGCGGAGCAGCACCCGAAAGCCGTCGGGGCCGCCCGGTTCCGTTTCATGCGGTCGGGCGAAGGGAGACCGGAGCCCATCCTGACGGTTCTCGTCTTCGAATCGCGGGACTGGAGGGCTCTGGCGCGCGAGGGCAAGGCCCTTCCGGGGAGCGTGCTCGCCAACCGCGGAGGCCGCACGTGGGTCGCCGTCCTTCCCAAAGACAATCCGTATGCCGCCGGGAGCCCGGACCAGAAAGCCTTCGATGAGATGCGGGTGGACCTCGGGGCGATCGAGTCGGGGTTTCAGCTCCTCTCTCGCTGACGCCCGTTCGGAGGAGACGCGGCCCATAGAATCGCCGCATGGCGCACGAGACGGCGCTCGGAGCAGATCGGACTCCTGCCCGGGGATGAGACCGCGTGCCGCTCTCGCAGTGCCTTTCCACGTGGGCGAGCGCGTCGAGGGCTTTCCCCTTCCGGCCGGCGCGACCGCGCTCGATCCGATCCTGGGGGAGGGAACGGCGCAGGACCGCATGGTCGAGCTCTTCCGGCAGCTCGCGGACGGCGTCGCGGCTTCCGCGGTGGATCGCGTCTATGCCGCCGACTGCATGGCCCCGCTCGGGGTGCTCGCGGGACTGCAGCGGCGCGGCGTCCGGCCCTTCATCGTGTGGCTCGACGCGCACGGCGACTTCAACACCTGGGAGACGACCCCCTCCGGCTACATCGGCGGCATGCCGCTGGCGATCCTGGTCGGCAGGGAAGAGCGCCGGATGCTCGACGGCATCGGGCTGGACGAGGTCGAAGAGGCGCGGATCCTGCTGTGCGACGCGCGCGAGGTGGACCCGAGGGAGGGCGTCGCCCTCGACCGGTCCGCGGTCCGGCTCGCCCGCTTCGAGGAGCTGCCCGGGCTGCTCCCTGCGGAGGTCCCGATCTACCTCCACCTCGATCTCGACGTGGTCCGGCCTTCCGAGATGCCGGCTTTGCGATACCCCGCGGCCGGCGGGCCCGGGCTGGAGCAGGTCGGGGACTTCATCCACGGGCTCGCGGCGACCGGGCGCCTCGTCTGCGCGACGATCGGGTGCACGTGGGACCCGGCCCACGCCGAGGCGGGCGAGGCTCTGAAGACGACGGAGAGGCTGGTCTCCCGGCTCGAGGGAGACTGAGTCCGGGCGGCGCCGCGCCCGCCGCCCGCTCGGAGTCTCGGTCCGGTCTGCCGGCTAGCGCCGCCGGGCCGGCTGGAACGCGTGGTCGTAAACCCAGTCCGCCACGCGCCGACCCTGCGAGATGCCCTCCGTCTTGTCGAACGACCAGTGGATGCCCAGATAGATGCGGCTCTGCCCGTTCTGCTCTTCCGCCTGCGAGAGCGTCGCGAACGTTCGCGGCATCATCGGCCGCACGCTTCCATCCCGGTCGAGCGTCTCGCCGTTGAGCTCGTCGGAGATGAACGTGAAAGGGATGTGGTCGGTCCCGTAGAAGCGGCGGAGGATCTGGAAGAGCGCACCACCGAACCCCGCATGTCCGGACGGGTAGGAGGGGAAGGGGGGCGTGAAGTTGGGACCGGTCAGGTTGCTGGCGGGGGCGCCGAGCGGCACGAAGCTCGCGTCGCCCCGCGTGGCCGGATTCCCGTCGCCGAGACCGGTCGGGCCCGTGCCCGCGTCCGCCTCGCGAATCCCCGTGATCGGCCGCCAGACCTGGTAGTGGTACTTCGACTCCCAGATGGCGGTGCCCGCGTCGGCCATCGCGACGTTGACGAGGGCGAGGAGCCGCGCCAGCTCGTCCACGGGGGTCCCCATCTGTTCGGCGATCAGGAGGGTGATCTGGTTGTAGAGCCGCGGGGGAGCGCACAGGCTCGGGGTGCCGTCATAAGCCCAGTAGAGCCCTGCCATCGTCTGTTCCGTCGTGCGTTGCGTCGAGGTCGTCACGCCGTCGCCGCCCAGGCGCTTCACCTCGTCGTACGCCGCCGCGTACTCGGCGCTCTCCATCGCGGGCGGCGGTGGCGTCCGGAACTGGTCGGGGGACGCGAGCACGAAGGGCTTCACCTCGCCCCAGTGCGACCCCAGAGCCAGGGGAATCTGGCTGACGGGGTCCTGCCGCCACTTGCCCGGAGACGCGCTCACCGTGAAGCCGGCCCCGACCCGAAGCTCCGCATGCTGGGAGCCGTCGTCGTTGCGGAGGGAGAGGATCGCGAACGCCGCCCGCCGGCCGAGGTCGATCCCGGCGGTCTTGGCGCGACCGTCGCGGATCCCACTCAGCTCCTCGGCGAGGAGGTCATCGACGCTCGCAGCCTGCGACGGGAAGAGAACGACGAGTGTGTCGTGAGCCGCCTGGGCGATCGCCGCATCCATGGAGGAGCGGGGGCCTTCGAAAGGCAGGCCGACGTAGCTCTGATAGCCGCCGAGGACGGCGTTGATCGCTTCGAACATCGCGATGTGGACGATCGCCATCGCGCGGCTGGCCCGGCCGGGCCCGATCTGCTCGCCGAACACCCGGGTCTCGCCGGCAGCCAGCGGCGTGTGGTCCAGGCCGCTCGCGTCGTTGGCGACCGCGTTCCAGTAACGCAGCCGCGCCATCGCGCTCGTGCCTCCCCGCCGCGCGCGAATCCTCGGAATCCCGTCGTCTCGCGCCGCCTCGAAACGCAGCCCCAGAGCCTCCCGAACACCGCCCCGGAACCCGTCGGGCCGGGCGGGCACGGTAAGCGCCAGTGCCACCACGGCCAGAGTCGCCGCCTTGCCGAGTCGCCGCTCCATCACCATGGGAAAAACCTCCTTGTCCATTCGCACAACGCCCCTGTCCACGTCCCGGCCGAATCCGCTCCCTTCGGTCAGAAACAGGGGTCTCGGGAGGCGAGCCGCGGGCCGGCTACGGCGGTTGGCTTTCGACGGAGCGAACGCCGGGGCTCGATCTCTGACCGACGATCTCGGACTGTCCCGGAGTCTACTCCGCGAAAAGGGCCAGAGCTATCTCCACGGCTCGTCGGCGCTCGGGCCGTAGATCGAAGGCACCTTCGCCCCCGCCATCCGCAGGTACACGGAGAGCTGTCCGCGGTGGTGCACGTGGTCGAAGAGGATCATCTCGAGGAAACCGAGCTTGGTGTACTCGCCGAGGGTCTTGGGGCCGACGAAGAACTGCACCGTCTCGTCCAGCCGCGACTCGTCCATTCCCTGGAGCGTTTCCACGAGGCGCCGGTGCGCTTCCTCGGCGGCATCCACGATCTCCTTCATCGTGGCCGGAGCGGCCGGCGGGCCTCCGGAGGGGTTGGACCAGTCGAAGCCGGTCGTCAGGGCCTTGGTCATCAAATTCTGCCCGAGCACGAAGATCCAGGCCAGCTCTCGGGCCGTCCCGCTCCGCTCGTGCGGTCTGAGGTTGGCCTTGTCTTCGGGGTACGCTCGCAGCACGCGCATCGTCCGCTGGTGCTCGCGCTCGAGCGCCTCGAGAAACTGCTTCTTGGGCCCGCGCGTCGTCGCTTTTTCGGCTGCGGTTGGCGTGGATTCCGCCATGAACACCTCCGGGGGAACAAGCCTATCGGAACCGTCATAAACTGACGGGAACGTAGCTTCCGACAGGTCTCTCTGGTTCGGTTTCTCATTTTCCCGCGCGACTCGCGCGGAGAGGAGGGTGTATGCGGTTCAAGGCACTCACGGTGTTGCTCGGGCTCATGGTGCTCGCCGGCTCGGCGACAGTTGCCGTCGCGGCGGAACCGGTCGTTCTGCGGGTCCTCGTGATCGAGACGGACAACCTGGATGGCTACCTGAAGGAGTTGGACAAGAGCCAGCCCATGCGCAAGCGTCTGCAGAGCCCGTCGGTCATCCGCGCATGGCGCGCGCGGTTTGCCGGGGACAATGCCGGGACCATCGTCGTATCGGTCGAGTATCCCAGCCTGGAAGCCATGGCGCGGGATGAGGCGAAGGGCGCCGCGGATCCCGAGTGGTCCGCGTGGCTGAAGGGCCTGGACAAGATGCGGAAAATCGTGTCCGACAGCCTCTACACGGAGCTGAAGTGAGAGGTTAGAAGATCGAAGGGGTTTGAACGTCCGTCGCGCCGCGGTAGCCGGCGCGCAGCAGGTCTTCCTCGGTGTCCGCGAGCGCCGCGGCGTCGAGGGACATCGCCGCCATCGCCGCGTACGGTCGCGCGAGGAGCCGGCGCGCGGCGGCCGCCGCCGCGGCGCGCAACGGCGGCTGGCCAGCCGCTTCGAGGAGGAGGGCGAGGGTCATCGTCCGTCCGGCGTTCTCGACCCACTCGCGGGCGCCGCGCTGCTGGTCCTCGAGGCTCCGGCCGGCGATGGTCTCCAGTGACCGGGCGTCCGCGGCGATGCGCTCGCGGACCCGGTCCGCGAGCGGCGCGAGATCCGTTGACGGCGCGGCAGCCTCCAGGGCCTGCCCGACGCGCGCGAAGAAAGGCTCGTACGCGCGGTCCCGACGGTTCGCCCGCATGACGTCGAGCGACAGGATGTTGCTCGTCCCCTCCCAGATCGGCAGGACCTGGCAGTCGCGCAGCAGGCGGGGCAGGATGCTCTCCTCGACGTAGGCGTTGCCGCCGATCGCCTCCATCGCGTCGCTCACGACCTGCACGGAGAGCTTCCCGCTGAGGATCTTCGCCATGGGGATCAGGACGCGCGTGAGGCGCGGGGCATCCTCGTCTCCGCCGTCGGCGCCGTCCAGCGAACGGACCGCTTCGAAGGTCAGCAGGAAGGCGCCGAGCGTCTCGGCGATGACGTCGGCCATCGTCGAGCGCCAGAGGGGCAGCTCGCACAGCGTCCGGCCGAACGCCTCGCGGCGCGCTCCGTAGGCCAGCGCCTCGAGCGCCGCGCGGCGCATCGCCGCGACGCTCGCGACGGCGTTGTACAGCCGGGAGAGGTTCAGCATCTCGGCCATCTGCCGGAAGCCTTCGCCGGCGCCGCCGACGAGGAAGCCTTCCGTGTCCTCGAAGGTGATCTCGCCGGTCGCCATGGAGCGCACGCCGAGCTTCTCCTTGAGCCGGTGGATGACGATCGTCCGGCCGTTTCCCTCCGGGCGGTCTCTCAGCACGAGAAAGAGCCCGAGCCCGCGCGTTCCGGGGGGCCCGCCGGGCATCCGGGCGAGCGTCAGGATGGCCTCCGCGCCGGCGTTCGAGCAGAACCATTTGTCGCCGCGGAGCAGCCACCGCCCGTTCTCCAGACGCGCGGCCGCGCAATTGGAACCGACGTCCGAGCCGCCCTGCTTCTCCGTCAGGAACATCGCCCCCTGCCAGAGCTTCGAGACGTCGCGCGTCGTGAGCCGCTCGATCGTCTCGGCGGCGATCCGGCCGGAGCCGTGCTTCTCGAGCACGCGCGCCACGCCGTCGGTCATGCAGATGGGGCAGAAGAGCCCCATTTCCGTCTGGGCGAAGTAGTAGGCCGCCCCGAAGCCGACGAGGTGACGCCGGGCCCGGTGCTCCGAGAGGAAATCCTCCTCGTACTTGATCGCGACGATCCCGCGGCCGTACGAGAGCTCTTCGAGCCGGCGGTAATCGGGATGGTGGATCACGCGGCTGACCCTCTCTCTCCGCGCGTCGTGCGTTTGTAGGGTGGGCCCTTCCCGGTCGGCGCGGGCCGAGAGAGGCGTCGCGAGTGCGCCGCTCTCTCCCAGCGCCGCGAAGTGCGGGCGCACGTCCGGCCAGGCCGGCCCCGCCCACCAGGCGAAGAGCTCCTGGCCGAGCGCGTCCTCGTCGAAGAGGTTGGCGAAATCCACCCGCGGGATCTCGGAGCCGGCCGCGGGGCCCTCCCCGACGGACTCGGGACGGCGCCCGGCGTCAGAGATCACGCCTGCATGGCGCGGCGGCCGGCGCGGGACCGGGGGGATCCGTGTCCCCGAGCTCGCGCCGCAGGTCCCCCAGCCGCCTCTTCAGGGCGCGCATGCGGTCCGCGTATTCGCGCCGCCCCGCCAGGTTCACCATCTCGTCGGGATCGGTCCGGAGGTCGTAGAGCTCCCACTCCTCCGGTTGCTCCCAGAAATGGATGAGCTTCCACCGCTCGGTCCGAATCCCGCGATTCTTGCGCGCGCAGTGGCCGGCGGGGTACTCGTAGTACTCGTAGAGAAAGGCGTCTCGCCAGGCCACGGGCCGCTTCTCCAGAAGCGGGAGAAAGCTGCGTCCGTGCGTCGGCGTCTGCGGAGAAACGCCGGCCAGATCGAGGAGCGTCGGGGCGAGATCGACGTTCAAGACCATGTGCGTCGAGTCCACGAATGGCCGCGGGATGCGCGACGGCAGCCGGGCGAGCATCGGCACCCGGATCGAGTCTTCGTACATCAGCCGCTTGTCGAAGAGCCCGTGCTGCCCGAGGAAGAAGCCGTTGTCCGACGTGTAGAAGACGAGCGTGTTCGCGGCGAGCGCCTTCGCGTCGAGGTAGTCGAGGATCCGTCCGACGTTCTCGTCCACCGCGAGGAGCGTCCGGTAGTAGTCCTTGACCATCCGCTGCAGGTTGCGCCGCCGGCGTTCGGGCGCCGGGAGGCTCGGCGGGACCTCGTCTCGGTAGTCCGGCATGTCGGCCACGGCCATGTCGGCTTTGCGGACGGCTTCCGGACGTCCCTCCAGCGAGTCGTCGAGCGTGCGCGGCAGGGGGATGTCCACGTTCTCGAACGCAGCCGCGAAACGGGGCGCCGGCACCCAGGAACGGTGGGGCGCTTTGAAGTGGGTGAGCAGGCAGAACGGCCGGTCGCGCGGCGCTTTCTCGAGAAAGGCGATGGACTGGTCGCCCACGATGTCTTCGGAGTTGCCGCGCATCTTCAAGGTCATCCCGTTGGCGATCATCTCGGGGTCCGTGTAGTCCCCCTGCCAGGGGAAGATGATCCACTGATCGAACCCGGCCGGCGCGGACTTGAGGTGCCACTTGCCGGCGAGCCCGGTGTAGTACCCCTCGCCCCGCAGGATCTCGACGAAGGTCCGGTGCTTCTCGAGGCCCTTCTGGGCGCGGAAGGCCGGGCTGTCGCCGTTGGAAATCACCCCGTGGGCGTGCGAGTAGAGTCCCGTGAGGAAGGACGCGCGGCTCGGACCACAGAGGGAGTTGGTGACGAAGGCTTCGGTGAACCGGACGCCTTCGCGGGCGATGCGATCCATGTTGGGCGTCTTCAGGACCAGGTTGCCGGCGACGCTCATGGCGTCCTGGCGCTGGTCGTCCGTCATGACGATCAGCAGGTTGGGTCTCTGTGAGGAGCCCGGTTTCCTGGACGGCCGTGGCGACCAATCCGGGAGGGCGAGGCCGGCGGCGGAAGCGCCGAGGAGGCGCAGCGTGTCGCGGCGGTTGATCCGAGCCACGTCCGAAATATAGCCGGGGCGCTTCGTCCCGGCTTCTGTCCCCTCCGAATGCGCCGCTGCAGCGGACACGGGAAAAGTGATACCCCATGAACGCTCATGCCCGCCGGGCCAATTCTCCTGCTCCTCCTCGCCGTCGCTCAGAACGCCGAGCCTCCGGCCGGCCGCAGTTTCGAGACGGTGAAGGTCGCCGACGGGATCCATGCGTTCATCTCCCCGGCCGCGAGCTCGGGGGTCGTGACCGGCAACTCGGTCCTGATCATCGGAGACGACGGCGCCCTCGTCGTGGACTCCGGGCATTTTCCGAGCCTCGTGCGCCGGATGATCCGGAGATCCGCAGCCTGACCGACCAGCCCGTCCGGTATCTCGCCCACACGCACTGGCACGCGGACCACGTCATGGCGGACGCCGAGTACAAAGACGCCTTCCCGGGCATCACGATCCTCTCGACTCACTTCACGCGCTCCAAGATCGCAACCGAGCCCGCGGCCTACCGGAAGGACGTCGCCGAAAAGGGTCCCGCGGCGATCGAGCGGATGCGGCAGCTCCTCGCGGCGGGCCGCCGCGGCGACGGCACGCCGCCGTCGGAGGAAGACCGGCGCATGCTCGAAGCACAGGCGCGGGACTACGCGACGGTCGTCTCGGAGCTCGCCGCCGCGCGGCCGGTCTCCCCAAACCTCACCTTCGAGGGAAACCTGACCGTGCACCTCGGCCGCCGTGAGGTCCGCCTGCAGTTCGTCGGCCGGGGCAACACGGCCGGAGACACCGTCGTCCACGTTCCCGATGCGCGGGTCGTCGCGACGGGCGACCTGCTCGTCTACCCGACGCCCTACGGGCACGGCGGCTATCCCGGCGACTGGATCGCTACGCTGCGGAAGCTCATGGCGATCGACGCGGCGGCGATCGTACCGGGACACGGCCCGGTGATGCGGGACTGGTCCTACGCGGAGAAGCTCATCCCGCTGCTCGAGTCCGTCCGGTCCCAGGCGCGCGCCGCGGCGGAGGAGGGCGCCACGCTCGAAGAGACGCGGCGGCGCGTGCGGCTGGAGCGCTTCCAGAAGGAGTTCGCCGGAAACGATCCGGCGCGCGCCCGCGCCTTTCGGAGCTTCTTCGTCGAGCCGATCGTCGAGCGCGCCTATCAGGAGGCGAAAGGCGCCTTCTCCGAAGAAGGCACCGTCCGACCGACGTGAAGGCCCGCCCTCAGCGAAGAGACAGGACCCCGGAGGCGGCCAGGAGCTCCCGGCCGATCGTCACGCGGCGAGGCCCTTCCTGGAGGGAACCGAGGTCCAGGTTCAGCGCGAAGGTGTGAAGCTTCCCTCCCCGCTCGACCCATCCGACCCACCAGCCGAGGTTCCTGCCGTCGAAGGGGATGAACTCGGTCTTTCCGTAGAGCGTCGCGTCGCCCGCCGGCTCGAGGCGCACGATGTCCCGTAGGATCGATTGGGCGCGGGCGGACATGGGAAGCCGGCCGCGGGCGAGACGCGCGAGGAAGAGGGCCTGTTCGATCGCGCTGATCTAGAGGGATCCGTCCAGCCAGAACCGGTCCACCTCCGGCCCGACCGTCCCGTTGCCATAGCCGAGGCGGGAGAGCTGGTCGCGCATCCGGCGCCGGGTACGGCACGGTACGTCGTTGTGACGGTCGATCAGCCGAGCTTCAGCCAGGTCATGACGATCGCCAATGAATTCGGCATCCCCACGATCGGCGTGACTACAGCCTCACCACCATAACCCGCGGACAGGTGGAATCTGGATTCCAGCCACCCCGCCGCGGGAGCTCAGGGCTTCGGCGACTTGCAGGTGATCGAGATGCCGGAGGGGCTCGACTTATCGATCGTCGTCTGACCGTCGGGCAGCCGGTCGACCCGCTCGAGGAACTCGCGGATCCCCGCCATGCGCGTGTTGAGCACGTTGTGGGCGGTGAAACAGCCTCCGGGAGCGATCTTCGGCCATAGCGCTTCGAAGTACTTCGTGTACCAGTCCTTGTCGGCGTCGGAGAAGACGAAGTCGATCGGCCCTTCCAGCCGGGGAACCAGCTCATGGGCGTCCGCGAGCCGCGCATCGACATAGGACGCCACACCCGCCTCGCGGAAGTTCCCCAGCGCGGTCCGGTGGCGGTCGGGGTCGATCTCGATCGTGACGAGCTTCCCGCCCGTCTTCGCGAGCGCCCGCGCGATCCAGATCGCCGAATGGCCCGTGGACGTCCCGATCTCGACGGCGCGCCGGAAGCGCTTCTTCACGATCAGGTCGTGGAGGACCCGCCCGTCCGCCTCCGGAACGTTCATGTCGCGCCAGGTCCCGCGCCGGCTTTCGAGGAACGCCTCGATGCGCCGGTCGAGGCCCGGGGGCGCCTGGTCGGGGGCGGGCGGGGTTTGCGCCGACAAGACGCCGGAAAGGAGCAACGCAAAGGCCGCGATCACAGGGAAGAGCCTACGACAATCCGGGAATCCGCGCCGCTACGCCGGGATTATGGGGAGGAAAACAGGAGACGAACGATGAAGACTCTGCGAACGACCCGCGCCCGTTACCCCGTCGCCCTCGCCTGGTCGGCGTTCTGGATCGTCGCGAGCTTCGCCCTGGCTCACCACGGGTGGAGCGATTACGACGAGAGCAAGACGCTGAACCTGACCGGCGTGATCCAGGAATCGACCTACGGCAGCCCGCACGGGACCCTACGGCTCCAGGTCTCCGGAGAGAATGCGGCGACGTGGCTCTGCATCCTCGCCCCCCCTTCCCGGATGACCCGCCGCGGCCTGTCGGCGGAGATGCTGAAACTCGGGACGACCGTGTCGGTGACCGGCTATCCGCACCGGAAGGAAGCGGGGGAGATGAGGGCCGAGCGCATTACCGCGGAGGGCAAGACCGTCGAGCTTCGCTGAGTCCGGCCGTCTCACCTTGACGGCCTGGCGGGACTGGCTCGCGTGGCTGGAGCGGGCGCCGTTCGCCGCGGCGATGCGCGAGTCCCCCTGGCTCTATCCGTCAGTCGAGACGGCGCACATCCTGGGATTCGTCGTGCTCGTCGGCGCCGCGGCGATGTTCGACCTCCGCCTCCTCGGCGTCTCGCGGCATCTGCCGGTGGACGAGACGGCGCGGCACCTGCTCCCGTGGTCGAGAGCGAGCCTGTTCCTCGTCGTCCCCACCGGCCTCCTGCTCTTCGCGAGCGACGCCGCGGCCACCTGGGCGAATCCGGCGTTCCGGTTGAAGATGCTCCTGCTCATCTGCGCCGGAGGCAACGCGTTGATCTTCCATCGCTCCACCTTTCGGACGGTTGCCGCCTGGAACCGGGACCGCCCGACGCCCGCGCGCGCGAAGGGCGCGGCCATCGCCTCGCTGCTCCTCTGGACCGGCGTCATCTCCTGCGGGAGGCTCATCGCTTACTTCTGACGCGGCGATAGACTCGCGTCATCGACCCTTTCTTTCACGGGGGAGTAACCATGAGACGACTGTCCTGTCTGCTCGCGGCGGCGATTCTGGCCGTGGCGTGCGCCAGCCGCGGACCCGGCTACGGGGCGCCCGATCCGAGGCCCGCGCCGCTCTTCGACGACCTCGGGAACTACCACCACGAGGTCACGACGAAGGATCCCCGCGCGCAGCGTTACTTCGACCAGGGCCTCACGCTCGCCTACGGGTTCAACCACCGGGAGGCCGTGCGGTCCTTCCTGGAAGCCGCGCGCATCGACCCGGACTGCGCGATGTGCTGGTGGGGCGCTTCGCTGGCCCTCGGTCCCAACATCAACGCGCCGATGTTCCCCGACGACATGAAGCCGGCGTGGGAGTACCTCCAGAAGGCGCAGGCGGCGGCCCCGAAGGTCAGCGAGCGGGAGCAGGCTTACGTCGCGGCCCTTTCGAAGCGCTACGCCGCGACGCCGCCGGAGGACCGCAAGCCGCTCGACATGGCGTACGCCCGGGCCATGGGCGAGGTCGCCAGGAGCTATCCCGACGACCTCGATGCGGCGACCCTCTTCGCCGAGGCGCTGATGGACACGCGCCCCTGGCACTACTGGACCCGGGAGGGAAAGCCCGAGGCGGAGACCCCGGAGATCATGGCGGCGCTCGAGGGGGTCCTTGCCCGGAAACCGGATCACGTCGGCGCGACCCACTTCTACATCCATGCGACGGAATCGTCGCCGGACCCGACCCGCGGCGTGGCGGCGGCGGACAGGCTGCGGGACCTCGTCCCGGGGGCGGGACACCTGGTTCACATGCCCGGCCACACCTACCTGCGCGTGGGCCGGTACGCCGACGCGTCCGAAGTCAACGAGAAGGCGATCCTCGCCGACCAGTCCTACATCGCCCAGTGCCAGGCGCAGGGCGTCTACCCGCTCGCCTACGTGCCGCACAACTACCACTTCCTCTGGTCCTCCGCGTCCTTCGAAGGCCGCAGCAAACGGGCGATCCAGGCGGCGCGGGCGATGGCCTCGCATCAGGACCACAGGATGATGCGCACGGAAGGCCTGGCGCAGCTCCAGGACTTCTGGGTCACGCCGATCTACGCCCTCGTGCGGTTCGGGCTCTGGGACGAGGCCCTGAAGGAGCCCCGGCCCGACAAGGACCTGCTCTACCCGACCGGGGTGTGGCACTACTCGCGGGGCATGGCGCTCGCGGCCAAAGGCGACCTCGCCGGCGCGGAGAAGGAGCTCGCCGCGCTGACCGCGATCTCGCGCGATCCTTCGATGGAGAAGCTGACGTTCTTCGACACGAACAACGCGGCCCGCGTGCTCTCCATCGGCCGGGAAGTCCTCGGCGGGGAGATCGCGGCGAAGCGCCGCGACTGGGACAAGGCCTTCGCGCGCCTGAACGCCGCGCTCGAGATCGAGGGTCAATTGACGTACGCCGAGCCGCCGCAGTGGCACGCTCCGGTGCGGCACAACCTCGGCGCGGTGCTCATCGCCTCCGGACGCCCGGGGGAGGCCGAGAAGGTCTATCGCGACGATCTCGCTGTCTGGCCCGAGAACGGCTGGTCGCTCTTCGGACTCAAGCAGGCGCTGGAGAGGCAGGCACGGTGGGAGGAGGCGGGGGAGGTAGCGGCGCGGTTCGAGAAGGCGTGGAGCCGCGCCGACGTCACGCTGACGGCGTCGCGGTTCTGATCGGTTCTGCGAAAAGACAGGTTCGCAACCATGCGGTTCATCAACGCGCGGATTCACGGATACCTCGACATCGCCCTCATCGTGCTGCTCCTCGCCGGCCCGCTCGTCATGGGCCTGGGGGGCACGCCCGCGGCGATCTGCTACGCCCTCGCCGCCGTGCACCTGGTCCTCACCCTGCTGACGGACTTCCCGATGGGCGCGAAGAAGGTGATCCCCCTCTTCCTGCACGGGCTCGTCGAGCTGATCGCGGGCGTCCTGCTGCTCCTCCTCCCGTCGCTGCTGGGTTTCGGTCCGGGCTCTCCCGCCCGCCGCTTCTACATCTTCGCGGGCGCCGCGATCCTCCTCGTCTGGGTCCTGACGGACTACCGCGGGAAGGAGGGCAATTCCGGCTGACGCTCCGGATCCTTCACGCCCAGGGCTGCTCGTAACGCCCTTGATTGACGGCTGTGAGGTCGAAGAGAAGCGGTTGTACGTCACCTCGATCACTCGTCTCACCCGTAGAAACGGACGAGCGGCCAGAGCTGCCGGATCGGCGCGCGCGGCTTGCGGCAGATCCAGATCGTCAGGCCGACCTCGTCGGGGCGCGCCCAGGGATGGTCCGTGATCCCGGCGGCTTCGACCTCCTCGAAGCCGCGCTCGAGGTCCTCTTTCTCGTCGCCGATGACGATGAGCACCTCTCCGGTCGCGTCCCCCGGCCCCCAGAGGTAATAGCTGTTGTGGCCGCTGATCGCCCGCGGGATCCCGAGCGCGGGTCCGAAATGGTTGATCGCCCCGGCCTGGCCGAAGTCCTGCGCCAGCACGACGGCCTTCGCGCGCTCCTCCGGAGGCAGCGTCTCGTGGACGCGCGCGACGGCCTGCGCCATCTCCTTCCAGCCGTGCATGTCGGCATACCACTGGGGCAGCGCGCCCTGGCGCTGGTTCTCGGTCTGGATCTCCTCGAACCCGAGGGCGCGCGCATAGCGGACGAAGCGTTCCACCGGCAGGACCGGCAGCATGAAGGGCGCGAGGAAAATCCCCCCCGCGAGCATGACGCCGGCGGTCAGGGGACGCAGCCAGCGCCGGCGCGCGGGCGCGAAGAGAGACTCCAGCAGCACGCCGCCGCCCGCGAAGAGGATCGGGTACGCCGGCCAGAGGTAATAGAACTTCGCCTGCATCCCGAGGAAAATCAGCAGGACGACGAGGAAGCTCCAGCCGAGCGGGCCGAATGGACGTCCCCTCCGCGTGAAGTAGAAGACGACGCCGGACAGCCAAAGCGGGACGGAGGCGGGGTTCATGGATTGGACCTGCGCGAGGAGGAAAGCGCCCGGCGCAAGGCGCACGTCGCGGTGGGCCCGCGTCACACGCAGAATCTCGAGCTGCGGGAAGTCGTGGCGCGCCTGCCAGACGAGGTGCGGCAGGACGATCAAAACGCCGAAGAGCGCTCCGAGCCAGAACCCGCGCTCCCTGAGGAAGCGCCACTCACCGGCGAGCAGCAGCCCCGCCACGAGGGCGAACGCGTAGAACGCCATCGAGTGCTTGTTGAGGAGACCGAGTCCCGTGATCCCGCCGAAAGCGATCCAGAGCCGGGAGTCCCGCGTCTTCAGGTACCGCAGGAGGACCCACGCCGCCCCCATCCAGAAAAGCGGCTCGAACGCGTTCATCGTCAGGATGTGGTGGAAGAGGAGGTACCCGGGCGCCACGATCACCGCGAGCGCCGCGATGCCCTGCGCGAACGCGCCTCCTCCCATCTCGCGCGCGAGCGCGGCCGCGAGCAGAACGAGAGCCGCTCCCGCGAGGGCGGCCGGGAGCCGGATCGCGAGGAGGGAGTCTCCGAAGAGGGACGTCAGCCACGCGACGACGGCGATGAGGGGCGGCTGATCGACGTACCCCCAGTCGAGATGCCGCGCCGTGTCGAGGTAATAGAGCTCGTCACGGAAAATCCCGTACCCGCGGATGAACACGAGGTGCAGGACGAGCTTGGCGGCGGCGAGAGCCCACGCGATGCGGCGCCCCGCCGTGGCTTCCCCGGGCGTCTCCCCTCGCCTCGCCATATGATTTTTTCGGAACGATATACGGAGCCGCTGTCATAGCCTCCGTGTCGGGAGGTTCCCGATGCTGTCATCACGGTTCCTGCGATTCGCTTTCCTTCTCCCGGCTCTGGCGCTCCTCACCGCCGCGTGCGCACGAAAGTCCGAGCCGGCGCCCGCCGCGGCCCCCTCGGAAGAAGCCGCGGCCGCGGCGCCGCCCGCCGCCGTCCCCGAAGCTCCGGCGCCCGGAGTGCGCGCGTTCGCCTTCACCGAGGCGGACCTCGACGCCTTCGAGCGCGGGCTCGCGAAAGAGATCGAGCTCGTCAAGGCCGCCAGGGCCCGGGGCGACGCCGCCAGGACGCCGGAAGAGCGCGGCCTGGCCGCGCGGGCCCGGTTCAAGGATCGGACCGCGCCCGAGGCGGCGCGGAGCATCGGGGTCGATCCCGTGCGCTACCGCGCGACCCGCGACACCGTCGCGCGCGTGCTCACGACCCTGGATTTCCAGGGCAAGATCGACGGGCCGATGGAGATGAACATGGAACTCGCGTCGCCGGAAATGAAAGCGCGGCTGGCGAGCGATCCGTACGCGGAGCTGTCGCCTGCGTCGGCCGCCGCACTGCGCGCGCGCCTGGATCGGCTCGTGCCGCTCTGGGTCGGCTACATCAACCTGACGGCGGTGGCCGGCTGAGAAAGAAACCGGCCCCGTGGGGGGGACACCTCCACGGGGCCGGCGCACGACTTAACCGCGGCTACCTCGCGGAAAGTCGCTTCTCCAGCTCTTGGAGCCTCTTCTCCAGGTCCTCGAGGCGGTCCTGCAGCTTCGGGAGCTCGTCGAGGTTCTCGAAGACCATCGGGTCCCAGCGCTTCGGGTCCATCCGATAGCTCCAGGCCTTTCCTTTCGGCGTCCGGAAGCTCCGGATCCTTCCCGGCCGTCCTTCCCGCTCCTCGAGCGTGACGGTGACGTCCTGCGGCCGACGGTCGCGCAGGAGCGACAGGCGGACCTTGTCGCCCCCCTTCTTGTCGCCCACGGCACGGGAAAGGTCCCAGGTGGAGTCCACCCGATCGCCGTCCACCTGGGTAATGACGTCGCCGACCTGGATGCCTGCCTTCGCGGCGGGACTCTCGGCCTCGACCTCCGAAACGAGAACTCCGGAGTCTTCGGGAGCGCCGTAGTGCTTCCGCAGGTCTTCGGAGATCTGGACGAGCCGGATCCCCATGAAGCCGCGCCGGCCGCCTATGCCGATGATCATCGGGTCGTCGCCCTGGCCGATCCGGATGATCTGCTCCCCGTCCTCCTCGTCGAGCAGGACCTGGCGGTCCACGACGACCGTTTTCTCGTCCGATGAGTCCTCGACCGTCGGAGATCCGGCCGGGAGGAGAGCCAGGGTCAGCAGCGTGGATACCGTCGCCAGAAGCATCGCTTTCCCTCCATGAGGAGTTGTCGCACGGTCTGCGCGGCGCCCTTCCCGGGCGCTCATCCACCACCTCAGACGACGCCCGAATCGAAAGGTTACGGGGGGAAAAGCGGGAGGACCGGCTAGTCCCGCAGGCGCAAACGGCCGAGCATTTCCTCGAAGCGGGGGTCACCACGGACCGGGTCGTAGCTCGGCTCGACCTTCATATAGATGAGGTCCCGTGTGTGGGACTCGAAGGCCTTCTCGAGCCATTCGAGGGCCTTCTCCTTGTCTCCCAGGCGGGCGTAGCCGAGGGCGAGCGAGGAGGAAGTGACCGGAAGGCTCGTCTGAGCCGCCTCGAGGTCGAGGATTTGGCGGCGGAAAGCGTCGTATCCCACGCGCGAAGAATCCTGCCGGACCTTGGCGAGAACCTCCGGCGAGGCACCGCGGAAGATCGCGGAGCGCATGGCGTGGCGCAGCGCGTCCTCGTGCTTCCCTTGCATCTCGTACGTCAGTCCGAGGAAGAGGTGGGCCCAGACGTTGCGCGGGTCCAGCTCGACGGCGGTTCGCAGCTGCTCGGCCGCGCGGTCCAGGTCATGGTCGAAGTAGTAGAGGCGGCCGAGGTAGTGGTTCACGTCGGGGGAGAGCGGGTCGAGCGCGAGGGCTCGGCGCGACTCCGCGATCGCCTCGTCGAGCCGGCCGGTCGCGGCGAGCAGGTGGGAGAAACGGTGGCGGATGACGCCCGAGCCGGGGTCGAGCGCGACGGCCCGCCGGAACGAGGCTTCGGCTCCGGCCCAGTCCCAGTTCCAGAACGTGCGCACGAGGCCGAGGACCTGGTGATCTCCGGCGCCGTCGCCGCCGCCGGACTCGTGCTGCTCATGATCGTCGCGCTCTCGCGCCGCCAGTCCTCCGCGGACGACGCCGCACGCTCCATCCGCTCCCTCGCGGTGCTCCGGGCGAGCGCAGGGTCGCAGAAAGAGGTCCAGGCGGAGCTCGAAAACCTGACGCGGTCGCGCGAAGGCAACGTGCTGCTCGTTTCCGAAGGCGAGGGCACCGACGGCGTGGCGTACCGGTGCGCGAGCGCGCCGGCGGAGACCGGCGGAAAGTAGCCCTTGAAGCGGCGCGAGTTCCTGACCGGCAGCCTCGCCCTCGCCCTGTCCGCATCCGCGCGCGCGGCGCCCGAAGAGCGGGCCGCGCGGCCGGTTGCGGCGGGCGGCAAGCTGACCCCCCCGGCGAAAGGGGAGATCCCGGTGGCGTTCGCGATCACGGAAGGCTTCAACGTGATCGACATGGCGGGGCCGTGGGAGGTCTTTCAGGACGTCACGCTCCCCGAGAGCGGCGCGGATCACGACGACCAGATGCCGTTCCGTCTCTTCACCGTCTCGGAGGGCACGGCGCCTCTGCGGGGCACGGGGGGATTGACGGTGGTGCCGGAGTACACGTTCCCGAAGGCGCCGGCGCCCCGCGTCATCGTCGTCGGCGCGCAGCGGGGGGGCCCGGCGCTCCACGAATGGCTGCGGAAGTCGAGCCGGACGGCGGAGGTCACCATGTCGGTCTGCACCGGGGCCTTCCAGCTCGCTCGGGCCGGGCTCCTGTCGGGCCTCTCAGCGACCACGCACCACGACTTCCAGGACCGGCTGGCGCGCGAGTTCCCCGACGTGAAGGTCGAACGCGGACTCCGGTTCGTCGAAGGCCCGAAGATCTCGACGGCGGGCGGCCTGACCTCCGGCATCGATCTCGCGCTGAGGGTCGTGGACCGCTATTTCGGGCGGGCCGCCGCGGAACGCACCGCGGCCTACATGGAGTATCAGAGCCGGGGATGGATCGCGTGAGCATGCGCCGCCGGGCGCCGGCGCTTGCGCTCGCGGCGCTCCTCTGCGCCGCCGCGCTCGCCGGAGGCGCCGAGGCGGACCCGCTCCGCCGGCGAGGAGAGCTGCGCGTCTCCTGGCGGCGACCCGCCGCGCAGAAACCTTACGCCGAGGTGACGGCGGTTGCCGCCGGCGGCCCGGGCGCCGCCGCCGGGCTGCAGGTCGGAGACCGGATCGTGACGATCGCCGGAAAGCCGCTGCGGACCGATGTGGATCTGGAACGCGAGACGATGGCGATGCGCGAGGGACAGACCGTCGCGCTCGGCGTGGAGCGGGCCGGAAAGGCCTCGACGGTCCGCGCGGAGCCCTCTCCGGTCACCTGCGAGCAGCACCCGGGTCTACAGGTCCTCTATGGCGCCGTCACGACCGAGGCGGGACACCGGCTCCGAACGATTCTGACCCGTCCCGAGAACGCGGCCGGCGCGGTTCCCGCGGTCCTCCTCGCCGGGTGGCTGAGCTGCGACTCGGTGGAGGCGCCCGAGGCGACGGAGGGATTCGCCCGCGTATTGCACGGGATCGCGCGGCGCTCCGGGTACGCCCTCATGCGGGTGGACAAGCCGGGGGTGGGGGACAGCGAGGGACCGCCCTGTTCGGAGACCGACTTCCGCGCCGAGCTCGCCGGCTATCGCGCGGCACTGCGGGCGCTGAAGAACACGCCCGGGGTGAACCCGGAGCGCATCGTCATCCTCGGAATGAGCAATGGCGGCGGCTTCGCGCCACTCGTCGCCGAAGGTGAACGGGTCGCGGGCTACATCAGCAGCGGCGGCTGGGTGAAGACCTGGTTTGAGCACATGATGGAGATCGAGCGCCGCATCCTGACTCTGGGCGGCTTCGCGCCCGGCGAGGTGTCCGCGCGCATGCGCGCGAAGTCGGATTTCTACAACCTCTACCTGAACGGGCGGCTGTCACCGGCCGAGGCGATCCGGCGGCGGCCGGAGCTCGCGCCGGCCTGGGACGACCTCCCGGAGCATCAGTACGGCCGGCCGGCGCGCTTTTACCAGCAGCTCCAGGAGCTGAACCTCGCGGCGGCGTGAGAAAAGGTGGATGTGCCGGTCCTCGCCTTGCACGGGGAGCAGGACTGGATCATGACGCCCGAGGATGCGCGCATGATCACGGAGATCGTCAACCGCAAGCGTCCCGGCCTCGCGCGGCTCGTTCTGATCCCGAAGATGGATCACTTCTATCTCGTCCACGAGAACCCCGAGGCGAGCTTCCGGCGGTCGCCTCCCGGGGTGTTCGCGGACCAGGCGCTCGAGACGGTCCTGGCCTGGCTGAAGGCGACGCCGGTGTCCGCTTCGACGAATCCCTAGGACGCGGCGATCTCTCCCAGGCGGCCGCTGTGGAAGTCCTCGAACGCCTCGATGATCTGCGCGCGGGTGTTCATCACGAAGGGCCCGTAGCGGGCGATGGGCTCCCGCAGCGGGACCCCGGCGATGAGCAGGACGCGCAAGGGCGCGCCGGGTAGGGCGGAGATCGCGATCTCCTCCCCGTCGTTGGCGAAGAGCACGGCTTCCTTCTCTTCGGCGGCGCGTTCCTTCCGGCCGAAGAATCCCGCTCCCTCGACGACGTAGGCGAAGGCGTTGTAGTCGGCGGGCACGGGCTGGACGAACCGCGCCCCGGGCTGGAGCTCCATGTCGAGATAGATGATGGGCGTCCGGGTGTCGATCACGGCGCCGGCGCCGAGCGATTCGCCCACGATGATCCGCACCGTGACGCGGCCGTCCTCCGACCGCCGCTCGGGTATCCGCCGCGCCGGCACTTCCTGGTAGCGCGGAGCCATCATCTTGTCCCGGGCCGGGAGGTTCACCCAGAGCTGGAATCCGTGCATCCGGCCGCCGCTCGCGAGAAAGTCCGCCTCGGGCATTTCCGAATGGACGACTCCGGATCCTGCCGTCATCCACTGGACGTCGCCGGGACCGATCTGTCCCCGGTTGCCCCGGGAATCCTTGTGCTCGAGCTTTCCGCTCAGCATGTAGGTGACCGTCTCGAATCCCCGGTGGGGGTGGTCCGGCGCGCCCTTCGCTTCGCCGGGCGCGAGGTCGGAGGGCCCCATCTCATCGAGCAGCAGGAAGGGATCGAAGTGGTCGAGCATCGGCGAGCCGACGGAACGGTGGACGAGGAATCCGCCCCCTTCGAGGGTCTCGACGCTCGGAATCACCTGCTGGACGGAACGAAGGGCCATGGGAACCTCCGCGGCGATATATGGCGCGACGGCGCCACCGGATTCAGCCGCCGGCCTCCAGCTCGGCAACGAGCTTCTTCGGAGCCACCGCCCGGTAGCTCTCGAGGATCCAGCTTTCCAGGATCTCGGCCGGCGGCGAATCTTTCGGCTCGAAGTGCGCCGTCACCCAGCCCGACTTCCCCAGTCCGTAGCCGGTCGGCTCGGTGAACGGCAGGTGCAGGGCGTCCTCGGCGGAGACCGGAAGCTTCACGGAAAAGCCCATCCCGCCGCCGGGGACCGGATCGGCGCCGAGGAAGACGAAGACTTTTCCCCTGACCTTGGCGACCCGCTCTCCCCACGGAAAGTCCTCCGTCGCTTCCGGCAGCGAGAGGGCGAACCCGCGCAGACGGCGCGCGACGCTGCGGAGATCCGCGCGGCTCCGCTTCCCGGCGCGGCCCGGATGCTTGCGGGAGGGCATGGCCGGACGCAGTCTTATGGGAGCTTCTCGAGCTTCTGCGCCGGGGGTGAAGGGCACCGATCTCGCATGGAACTTCCGCCGAGAGGTGCGCCGATAATCGTCGTCCCAGCGCGATACACGGACGTTTCGTACTCCTGGTTCGTTTCTTGGCCGGGGTCATGTTCGCGATGCACGGGGTCCAGAAGCTCTTCGGCGTGCTCGGCGGAAAGGTGGTGACGGGCGACACCCTGATGCTCGCCGCCGGCGTCATCGAGCTCGTCGCCGGCATCCTCATCGCCGCGGGCCTGTTCACGCGGCCCGCCTCGATCCTGGCGTCGGGCGAGATGGCCGTCGCGTACTTCAAGGGGCACCTGCCGCAGGGTCCGTGGCCTGTCCAGAACGGCGGCGAGCTGGCCGTGCTCTACTGCTTCCTGTTCCTGTTCGTCGCGGCCTACGGCGCCGGAGTCTACAGCCTGGACGCGGCGCTGCGGCACAGAGCGCCCGTCCGCATTCCGGCCTGACGCCGCGGTAACTTTTCCCGCGCCCGGTCAGTTCATACGATTGGATGGTGCGCCGGGATCGGGCCTCGGAAGAGGACGGAACCGTTTCGGGGAACTACTCCTCGTCGAGGACCTGGACGCCGTGTACGCGAGGGCGGTCCGGGCGGGAGGAACGGGGGTGGAGCCGCCGGTTGGACCGGCCGTACGTGGATCGATCGGCCTGCGTGACCGATCCGTTCGGAAACATGTGGTACATCGCCACGCACCGCGGTGGGGTGGCGAGCTAGCGAAGAAGGGAGGATTCATGCCCGGCACCGTTCGTCCGATACCCGAGGGGTATCACACGATCACGCCCTATCTCTCCGTCGACGGGGCGGCGGCGGCGATCGAGTTCTACAAGAACGCCTTCGGCGCGAAGGAGCTGTTCCGCATGGCGGGGGAAGGCGGGCGGGTGGGGCACGCGGAGCTCCAGATCGGCGACTCGCGCCTGATGCTGGCGGACGAGTACCCCGAGATGGGGTTCCGCGGCCCGAAGTTCCGCGGCGGGACCTCCGTCATGCTGCATCTCTACGTGGATGACGTGGACACCTGGTTCGCGCGGGCCGTCGCCGCGGGGGCGAGAGTCTCCCGGCCGGTCCGGGAAGAGTTCTACGGCGACCGGACGGGGTCTCTCGAGGATCCGTTCGGCCACAGCTGGAGCCTCGCGACGCACATCCGGGACGTTTCCGAAGAGGAGATGCAGAAGCACGCCGGAGCGTCCTCGAACCCGTAGCCGCCCGACGGCCGTTCGTCGCTCGTTCGGCGCGCGCCCCCGAGGTCGTGAGAACGGGCTAGCGCACGTCTTCCCAGCGCCCGCCGGCGGCGCTGGAGCGCCGCACGGTGTCGAGCACGCGCTGCTGCGCCAGGCCGTCGGCGAACGTCGCCGCCGGAGCGAGCGCGCTGCGGTCTCCCTCTACGAGGGCCGCGTGGAGGGCCCGAGCGAAATACACCGTCCCGGATCCGAAGGGTCCTCCGGGCGAGTTTCCGGGAACCTGGAGGCTCTCGCCGGCCACCCGCCGAGTCCATTCCGCGCCCGGCGCGCACCACCAGAGGTCTTCCGCGGCCAGACGCATTCCCGCATGCGTGCCGTGGAACGTCATCGTCGTCTCCTCGTCTCGCGCCGCGACGACGCTGAAGACCATGTCGGCGAGCGCGTCTCCCTCCAGCCGCACGTGCGCCGCCGCGAAGTCGTCGGAAGTGACCCGGCGCATCCCCTCCCCCTCCGGCCGCTCGCGGATGAACGTATGCAGGAGCCCCTGCACGGCGGTGATCTCTCCGGCGAAGTAGCGCAGCGCGTCCACGTAGTGCGAACCCGCGGCACCCCAGACCCCGCCCCCCTTCTCCGCGTCGCTCCACCACGTCCATGGGCGCGACGGGTCCGCGCGGGAAGGGCTCGCATAGCGCACCTCTACGTATCGCAGCGCGCCGAGCTCCCCGCGCATGGCCCGCGCCGCCCGCCAGGACGGCAGGAACCGCAGCTCGTGGTCGATCAGGGCGAGCTGCCCGGGCCGTCGCGCCGCCGCCGACGTCATCCATTCCGCTTCCTGGACGTTGCGGGCTGTGGGCTTCTCCGAAAGGACGTGCTTGCCGGCTTCGAGCGCGGCGAGCGCCATCTGGAGGTGCTCCGACGGCGGGGTCACGATCGAGACGAGGCCGAACTCCGGGGACGCCACGAGGTCCTTCCAGTCGTCGAAGGCCATGAGATCGTGCTCGGCCGCCACGCGGCGCGTCTTTTCCGGGTTGCTTCCGGCGATCGCGGTCACGTGGAGCCCCGCCGAACGGAAAGCGGGCACCTGGACGCGGGCGCCCCACCCCGTCCCGATGATTCCGACCCGGACTCTGGCCATTCGCTCCTCAGTCCCCCGTCAGCCAATTGGCCAGGCCGGCCAGGTCCCTGGTTTCGTGAAGCGGCGGCCCCTCGCGACCCGCCCGTTCCCCCTTCCGGTTGATCCAGGCGACGGGGATGCCGAGCTGCCGCGCCGGGACGACGTCGTGGAAGTCGCTCTGCGCCGCGTGCAACCAGCGCCGCCCTCCGATCCGTTCCTTCGCGGCGAGAAAATGCGGGTGGGCGGGCTTGTAGGAGCGCACCTGCTCTGCCGTCACGAGCAGGTCGAAATGCACGGGGAAATGCTGCCGGGTCGCCTCGAGCAGCGCGTCATCCACGTTGGAGAGGATCCCGAGCGCGTGCCCGGCATCGGCCATTCGGAGCAGCGCCCCGTTCGTGTCCGGAAAGGGCGGCCAGGACGGGACGCTGGCCGCCAGGAACCCGGCCTCTTTCCGGGAGATGCGCCATCCCAGACCGGCGGCGGCCCGCATCGCGGTCTCCGTCAGGACCTCGCGGTAGCTGCGGTAGCCGGCGGCCTCGACCTGCGGCTCGATCTCCGCGTGGGCGGAGACCGCGTACCCTTCCGGTAGCTCGCGGCCCGCGGCGGCGGCCGCGTCCTCGAAGGCCCGGCGGATTCCGGATTCCCAGTCGATGAGCGTCCCGTAGCAATCGAACGTGATGACGTCGAAAGGTTTCACGGGCCTCGTGGACCCGTCGCTGCGGAGAGGAGCAACTCCTGCACGGACCGCAATCTACACGACGCGCATGAGGGCCTCTGGACGGGTTTAAATGTACGGACCGTGATCAATGGAGGCGGGGGAGAGTCGGGGTCCGCCCCGCGCGCCGTCCTCCGCGCGGCTGGCGGCTATGTCGGACGCGGGCGCCGATTTGCCCTTCTGCGCTGCGTCTGCCTCGTGACCGGCGAAGATTTTCTCGAGCTCGCGGAGCGCGGCGAAGCGGGCGAGCCGCACGTGGACCTGCTCGACTGTCTGGCGTGCGGTTACGCGCACGACGCCGTGTCGGTCGAATCGGCCCTCGCCTCCGAGCTGATCGACCGTGAGGAGTTCGAGTTCCTCTGCTCCCCGCTCGATCTCGCTCTCGAAACGGTCGGCAACGACACCCTCCGCGTGAAGCGGTCGTAGGGGGCCTCCCGCGTTTGCTGCCGCACGTTCCGGCACGGGGGATGCTAAAGACCGGGGCATGTCCCTGCGTCTGCGCCGCCGGCCGCCCCCGCCCGAGTTCGCCGGGGAGGCTGCTCTCCGGAGCGGGCGGTTCGCCGTAGTCAGCGACTTCCAGCGAACTTCCCCCGCGGAGCTGTGGCGGGAACGCAACCGGGATGAGCGTCGTCTCATCGTCGGGCAGATCGCCCGGGAGTCCCCCGACTTCCTCATCGTGCTCGGGGATCTCGTCTTCAGCGGTTCCTCTCCCGCCCACTGGGCGGAGTTCGACGTGTTGACGGCTCCGCTCCGGGAAGCCGGGATTCCGATCCTTCCGGTCCTGGGGAACCACGAGTACTGGATGTCACCCGGTCGGGCGCTGCCCGCGTTCTTCGCGCGCTTCCCGCACCTCGCCGGCCGGCACTGGTACTCCGTCGCTTACGGCGGACTGGGGCTGCTCTTTCTGGACTCCAACCGGAGATGGCTGGCTGCGGCAAGGTGGGAAGAGCAGCTCGCGTGGTACCGGGCCGAGCTCGCGCGGCTCGACGCGGACCACGGCGTCCGCGGCGCGCTCGTCCTGCTCCACCATCCCCCGTACACCAACAGCACCGTGACGTCGGATGAGCGACACGTGCAGCGATATTTCGTCCCCGCCTTCGCGGCCGCCGCGAAGACCCTCGCGATGTTCTCGGGGCACGTGCACAGCTACGAGCGGTTCGAGCGGAGCGGGAAGACTTTCTGCGTCACGGGCGGGGGAGGCGGGCCCCGCGTCCGGCTCGCGACGGGCGTTCGCCGCCGTCATAAGGACGACCGATTCGCCGGCCCGCCCGTGCGCCTCTTCCATTACCTGCTCGTCGAGCTCTCCCCGAACGGGCTTGCGATCGAAGCCCGCGGACTTCCGAAGCGCGGGAAGGCGTTCGAGGTCATGGAGCGGTTCCTCCTGCCGTGGCCCGACGCGGCGGCGGCCGGCACGGGATGACGCAGCTCGGCTTCGGCGGGCCGCGCCGGCTCGCGATGGAGCTCCTCGGTTGGGCGGGGGCGCCGCGGGTCTCCCGCGCCGGCAAGGCCGGGGAGGTGTGCGTCATCGGCCACCGGGGCGCGCCGTGCCAGGCGCCCGAGAACACGATCGCATCCTTCGAGGAGGCGCTGCGGCAGGGCGCCGACGCCATCGAAGCCGACATCTGCGTCACACGGGACCGCGAGTTTCTCCTCTGGCACGACGCGAACCCCGACGAGAAGCTCTCGCTCGCGCGTCAGTCCGGCGCGGAAAAACTTCTCGTCGTCCCGGACGTTCCGGACGCGGGATCCCCCTGGCGCAAGCCCGTCCGCGAGCTCGATCTCGCCGCCATGCGCGCGCACTACGGCTACCTGCCGCGCGAGGGTTCGGAAAAGAGCGAGCGCCGCCTTCCGTTCGACCTCCTGCGCGATCTGTTCCGCTGGTCGGCGAAGGCGCACGGCCTCCGGCGGGTCTACCTGGACATCAAGCTCGCGGAGGACCAGGTCGAGGAGGCGCGGCTTCTTTTCGAGAAGGTTCGGGAGCACCTCCGCGGCGGGCCGCGCGACCGCGGCCCTTCCTTCCATCTCATGAGCATCCATCGCGAGATCGTCCTGGCCCTGCTCGAGGCCGTGCGCCGGGAGCCGCGCGGGCGGATCGCCGTGTATGCGGATTTCGAGCGTCCCGGGGTCCTCCATTTCGCCCCACGGATCGGAGCCCGCTGCATCGGCATGGGCCGCCGCGGCCGTTTTCAGCCCAGTTACCGAAGTGAAATCGCGCGGGTGATCGCGGCCTGCCGCGCGGGGAAGCTGACGTCCGTCGTCGCCTGGACCATCAACGACGAGAAGAAGCTGCGCGCGCTGCTCCGGATGGGGGCGCCGGCGATCATGACCGACGAGATCGAGCGCCTCCGGCGGCTGGCCCGGCGCCGCGCCCCGACAGGGAAAACCGAGCGATCGGCCGCCAGGCGCGCGGCGGCCCGCCGGTGAAGACGAGCTCGAGGGCGGCCGCCCGAAAGCGCATCGGGACGTAATCCAGAAGACCCCGCGCTCTCCGATCTCTCTCCGCGGCGCCGACCTTCCCGTACACGACGCTCACGTGGGGCCGGAAAAGATCCTGTCCCGTCACGCGAAAGAAACGGCGCGCCGCCCGCCGCGCCCGCCGCAGGGCGGGGGAGAGACGCGCTTCGAAAGACACGCAGCGAAAGTAGCCGGGCTCGTGCGCGACGCCGACCAGGTCGATCGCGAACGGCGTGATCCGCGCTGCGAGCCTCGCGCTCTTCGCAATCGAGTCCTCGACGTCTCCCGGGACGTTCCCGAGGAGGGTGAGGTGCGGGCGAAAGCGCGGCGTGGCGAGACGGTGGCTCGCGCGTTGGATGATCTCCGCGAGGACCCTGCTTGCCGCGGGATCCGGAATCAGCCAGAGGGATCGAGGCGTCGAACCGACGTTCTCCTCCATTGCCAAGATCCCTTCAACCGTGTATCATCTGTCATCCAAGCCACTTACGCCGCCTCCCAGCCCCTCCCGCCGGAACCCCTGGCTCCGTTTCGACCCCTTCCCCTCCCGGCGACCGCTCAGGCGGCGGCAGCGCAGGCATTTCTCGTGAGGGAGAAGTTTCCATTCTGACGGAGGTGGGAATGTCCGAACCCGAGATCAAAGAGCCCGGGCGGGAGCCCTGGCTGCAGGATGGCCGCTACATCCGCGACGCCGACCGCAACATCCTCGTCCGGGCGAAGTCTCCGGCCGACGCACGCCGCATCGTCGCCGCGATCAACGCGGTCCAGGGGATCCCGACCGAGGCCCTCGAGAGCTGGAACGTCCAGGTGCTCTCGGATCCCGGCCTCGACCCGGGCTTCGACGTCGAGTTCGACTTCGACGACGTGCTGCCCGTGACGGCCGTCATGCCGCCGGAGGCGCGGGTCTTCGAGCGGCGCGCGGGCGAGAGGCGGCAGGGGGATCGCCGCCAGGCCCAGGCCGAGTTCCGCTCGAATACCGGATAGGCCCCGTCGCGGCGCAAGGAGTCTCGGCGAAGTAACCGAGCGGAGGAGCCTTGCGCCGCGGGAGGCGGAGCGCCCGCGAGACGAAGCCGAGCCAGCGGAGCCGACGTGTAGCGAGAGCGACGTTATTTACGGGTGTATTCGATCTCCATCATCTTGAAGGGCTTCCCGTCAGGGCCGGCGGTCCACATCTCGAAGGTGTGCTTGTTGTTGTCGACGATCTTCACGACCTGCTTGACGTTCATTTCCTTGCCGGTCATGGGGTCGTCCATCTTGCTCGTGAACGTCATGCCCTTGCCGGATGCATCCGCCGAGCCCGTCGAGTACATGATGGACGTGCCCATCGAGTCCATCCAGGTCCCGACGTACTTCTTCTTGACGTTGTCGTAACCCGTGTAGCCGAGTCCTTCGAAAGGCTGGTCCATCCAGCTGCCGGTGAAGCGCTGCTCGATGAAGCGATTCCCCATGGTCCAGCGGTTCTCGGAGGTGCCGGTGGAGGTCTGCGGAGCCGCGCCGGGTTGCATCCAGCCCGTCACATTCGTGTTCCAGCTCCCGACCATCGGCTCGAGAGCCTTGTGGGGCTCGCCGGGAGTGCTGAGTTTGGCCCACATCTCCGTCATGGCCTTCTCGTCCATCGGCTGCTGGCCGGCCGCCTTCTTCGTCTTCTCGTCCGCGCCCGCCGATCCCGCCACCAGGACCAGCGTGAGCGCCACAACCAGAGTCCTCGTCCTCATCCTCTTTCTCCTTTCGATGCGCATGAAACCGGATTCGGAAGCGGGGGGATTCTATCGTCCGGGCCGCCCGGGCCGTCCCTCGCGCCTTGACCCTCCCGAAACAACTTCCATAGGCTAGACGCGAACAATCCTCTCGGATCGGTCGCTTTTTGGAAAAGGGCTCGCGCCCGATCTTTTTTCATTGCTGGAGAGGTCGCGCCATGACGTCGTCCCGCATTCCGGCTGCGCTTCGTCTCGCCAGCTTGGTCCTTCTCGCCGTCGCCGCGGCGCTGCCCGCACCCGCGCAGACGGTGACCGGTACCCTCCAGGGCACCGTGTGCGACAGCGTCCGGGGGCGCTTCCCGGCGTTTCCATCTCCGTGCGGGGGGCCGAGACGGGACTGAGCGCGATTTCGTCACGAACGAGCGCGGTTCCTACAACGCGACGTTCCTCCCGATCGGGGCGTATCGCGTGACGGGCTCTCTGCCCGGGTTCGGCTCCGTCGTGAAAGACGGCGTCGAGATACAGCTCAACAACACGACCGTCGTGGATTTCACTCTCGACCCGCGCGCGACGGCGGAGGTCCGGGTGACCGCCGAACGCCGCGGATCAACACGGTCAACGGAGAGATCAAGGAGTCGCTGACGGCCGAGGCGATCCAGGCCAAGGCGACGATCAACCCGGGGAGCTTCCTGTCCCTGGCCGAGGTCTTCGCCGGGTTCCAGGAGAACCCGACGGCAGCGCAGAACAACCCGACCGCGTCTACCGGATCGTCCATCAACTTCAACGGCACGGGCACCCGCGGCGCCACCTTCCAGACATTTGGGGGGCGGGACGCGGGTCGTCATCGGGGGCAAGTCGCTCGGCGGGCGCATCGCGACCATGATCGCCGACGAGGCCGGAGCGCTCGGGGTGTGTGCCTCGGCTATCCCTTCCATCCTCCCGCGCGCCCCGACCAACTGCGGACGGCGCACCTGGAAACGCTGCGAACGCCAGCGCTGATCGTGCAGGGGACACGCGATCCGTTCGGCACGCGCGAGGACGTTCAGGAATACCGCCTCTCCGAGCGCGTTCGTATCTTCTGGATCGAGGGAGGGGACCATTCCTGGAAACCGCCGGCGCGATCGGACAGGACCGAAGCCGAGAGTTTCGCGGAGGGAAGGCGAGCGGTCCGGGCCTTCGCGGCGAATCCAACCGCCCCGAAATAGCGTAAAATAAGTGTGCACCTCGTGAAACTCATTCCGCTCCTGTTTGCGGCGACTTCCGCTGCTCTCGTGATTGGTGGCGCCAATCCGGTCGCTCGGGGTGCGGGACCGGGGGGTACCGTGGTGGGGAACCGCACGCCCTGTCCCGCAGTTCCGCGCGCCGCAGAAAGAAGGTGGAAGGTGAAAAAGACCGAAGCGGAGTGGAAGCAGATCCTGACGCCGGAGCAATACCACGTGACCCGCGAGAAGGGGACCGAGAGGGCGTTCACCGGCGAGTACCACGACACGAAAGCCCCGGGCACGTACGTCTGCGTCGCGTGCGGCAACCCGCTGTTCAGCTCGCAGACGAAATACGACTCCGGCACCGGATGGCCGAGCTTCTACGCCCCGATGTGCGCCGACAGCGTCACGACGAGCGACGACGACAGCCTCTTCATGAAGCGGACGGAAGTCCTGTGCAAGCGCTGCGACTCCCATCTCGGCCACGTCTTCGACGACGGCCCGCAGCCGACCGGCCAGCGCTACTGCATGAACTCGGCGGCGCTCAAGCTCCTCCGAGAAGAGTAATCCCGGAGGCGCCCGCCTCGGCTGCGCCGGGTAGGATCTCGGCGTGAAAGTCGCCACCTGGAACGTCAACGGGATCCGCGCCCGGCAGCTCGAGGTCGAGCAGTTCGTCGCGCAGAATCAGCCGGATGTCCTCTGTCTCCAGGAGATCAAGGCCTCGGCGGACCAGGTCCCCATGGCGCTCTGCGAGATGGAGGGGTACTGGTGCTACTGGCACGGCCACAAGGGGTACTCCGGCGTCGGGCTGCACCTGCGCAAGGAGTTCTTCCCCGAGAGGCCGGAGTTCCGGCATCCGGAGTTCGATCACGAGACGCGCATCGTGACGGCGGAGGCCGGAGATCTCGTCCTGGCGTCCATCTACGTTCCCAACGGCGGCAAGGACTTCCCGGCGAAGATGCGATTCCTGGAATCTCTCGACCGGTACGTCGCGCAACTGCACGACGTCGGGCGGCGGGTCATCCTCTGCGGCGACCTGAACGTGGCCCGCACCGACCGCGACGTGCATCCGCGGGAGCGCAAGCCCGGGCTGATCGGCCAGCGGCCCGAGGAGCGTGAGCTGATCGAGCGCATCATCGGGCGGGGGCTCGTGGACCTCGGTCGCGCGCTCGACCCGGACAACGAGGGACTCTTCACCTGGTGGGCCCCGTGGCGCAACATGCGGCAGCGCAACATCGGCTGGCGCCTGGACTACGTCATGGCGAGCGATCCGATCGCGCGGCGCGCGACGAGCTGCCCCGTGCTCGCGCAGGTGGGTACGAGCGACCACGCGCCGGTCCTCGCGCTCTTCGGCAACGGCGCGCAGCCCGAGAGCTCCGGCGGGCCCCCGGTTTCGGGCGCGACGGGCTGATGGACGCGATGGCGAAGGCGAAGGCGACCGGCAACGCTTCGCCGGAATCGCCGCCGCGTGGCGGAGCGATCCTGCTCTACGACGGCGTCTGCGGTCTCTGCAACCGGCTGGTCCGCTTCCTGATCGCCCGGGACCGGCGCGGCCGCCTGCGCTTCGCTCCACTGCAGAGCGGTTTCGCCGCGCGCGCCCTGGCGCGGCACGGCCGGGACGCCGCCCGTCTGGATACGGTGTACCTGATCACGCGGCCGGGGACCTCCTCCGAGCGGGTCCTCTCGAAATCCCGCGCCGTGCTCGGGGCGCTGGAGGAGCTCGGCGGGTCCTGGCGGCCGGTCGGAATTCTGCTGCGCGTCGTCCCCCCGATCCTCCGGGACGCGCTCTACGGACTCGTCGCGCAGGTCCGGTACCGCGTCTTCGGCCGCAGCGATCGGTGCGTCCTGCCGCCTGCCGAAGATCGTGCGCGCTTCCTCGACGTCGGCCAGGGCGCGTGATCCCGCTTTCCGCGATCCGCGAGGCGGCGGCCCGAATAGCGGGCAAGACGCACCGCACCCCCCTGCTCTCCTCGCGCTCGATCGGCGAGCGCGCCGGGGTCCGCCTCTTTCTCAAGTGCGAAAGCCTGCAGCGGACCGGCTCCTTCAAGCCGCGCGGAGCGTTGAACAAGATCCTGTCCCTGACGCCCGAGGAGCGGGCGCGGGGGCTCGTGACCGTCTCGGCCGGGAACCATGCCCAGGCCGTCGCCTGGGCGGCCCGCATCGCGCGAGCCACGGCGACAGTCGTGATGCCGGAGGATGCGCCGCGGTCGAAGCTCGACGCCGTGCGCGGCTACGGCGCGGAAGTGATCCTCCATCCCGACCGGGACACGCTCTTCGACCGGTTGAACGCGGTCCGCGAGGAGCGCGGCCTCACCTTCGTGCACCCCTTTGACGACCCGGCCATCCTCGCTGGGGCCGGGACGGCCGGCCTCGAGATCCTGGAGGACCTCCCGGACGCCGACGTCGTCCTCGTCCCGGTCGGCGGCGGGGGGCTTCTGGGGGGCATCGCGTCGGCGGTGAAGCAGGTCCGCCCCGCGGCGCGGGTCATCGCCGTCGAGCTCGAGGCCGGACCCGGGCTCGGTCCCGCGCTCGCGGCGGGTCGTCCTGTGAAAGTGAGCCGGCCGCCGGACACGCTGGCCGACGGCATGACGCCGCCCTTCGTCGGTGCGTTGCCTCTCGCGATCGCGCGCGAGGCCGTCCGCGACGTGCTGACGGTCTCCGAAGCGGAGATCATCGAGGGAATGCGATGGCTGATGACGCGCGCGAAGCTCTACGTCGAGGGATCGGGGGCGGCGACGGTCGCCGCGCTGCTCGCGGGAAAGGTCCCGGGACTTGCGCCGGAGAGCCGCGTCGTGGCGGTCGTGTCTGGAGGCAACCTGGACCTGGACCGGGTCCCGCGGTGGAGCTGACCTCGCGCTCCGGTTCGCGGAGGCGCCGGGTCCTCTTCGTGGGAAACAGCCTCACCTACTGGAACGAGATGCCGTGGCTGCTCGAGCAGATCGCCGGCGACGCCCCGGGCCTCGCCGCGGACTTCGTCGGAGGGGGCGGCATGACGCTCCGCCAGCACTGGGACGGCGGCCGCGCGTTGCGCGCGATCCGTCAGGGGCGGTGGGATTACGTCGCCCTGCAGGGCCAGAGCACCGAGCCTCGGACGGCGCCCCACCGTTTCGCGCGTTACGCACGGATGTTCGACGAGGAGATCCGCCGGCGCGGCGCGAAGACGATCTTCTTCGTGGCGTGGGCGCCGAAAGGGGAGCCACAGGCTCCCATCACGGAGCGGTATCTGGCGGTCGCGCGTGAGACCGGGGCGCTCGCCGCGCGCGTGGACGTCGCATGGCAAGACCTCCGCAAGCGCGGGTTCGCCCTATACGACGGAAGCGGGCTGCATCCGAGCTTCGCCGGCTCGTATCTTTCCGCGTGCGTCTTTTATGGCGCGTTCACGGGGAAGACGCCCGTCGGGCGGCGGCACCGCTTCGAGGTCGATTTCGAGATCGACGACGAATACCGCGCCGACCTCGAGTCGAACCGGTTGAGCGCGGCCGACGCGCTTCAGATCCAGAAAGCCGCGTGGGAGGCGGTCCGCGGCGCGAAGTCGGGGGACGAGCGGCCCTGAGGCGACCGCTTACCGATCCGCTCTTCTCGGAGCGGTCCCCGTCGGCGGGAGGTTCTCGGCGCGATCCGCTTCCGGCGGTGCCTGGATCTCGGTGCGCTGCCGGGCCAGGCGCCTCTGCTCATAGCGCTCGAAGTTGCGATGGGCGGTCAGCGCCGCGCGGCAGATGGCGACCGAGACCATCGGCGAGCGGTACTCGCCGACCATGACGTAGCGGTCCGTCCCCGCAGGCCAGGGGCACAGCCACGCGATGTGATACCCCCAGTGGTCCTCTTCCACCTGCTGGCGCCAGCCCGGATGGATCTCGCGGAAACGCTTGATGACACGCTCCGCGGTTTTCTTGTCCGAGGAGTACGCGGGAGTGTGAGCGGTCGGCGTGCGCCCGAAGAGCTCGCGTTCGAGCTGAAGGTCCAGCTGGCGGAAACCGGTGCGCTGCATCCGATGGGTAAGTCTATTCAAGGGTCCGGCCCGGGGACAACCCCGCAGATTTGGCCTATTCAGGTCCCGCGGGAGAGAGCGAGGGACCAGGCGAGCGGTCGAGCCCTTTGGGCGAGCCGCAGCCGGTAGGTAAGCAGGTCCCGAGCGAGCGGAAGCGACGGCTAGGAACGCGCGGCCTGGGGCTGCCCGCCGCCGCGGAACTTCTGTGTCGCGAACCCGACGATCATTCCGACGATTGCGCCGGGCAGCATGATCTCGAACCAGTAGTGCTTCCCCGTCTCGGAGGGCATCGCGGCGACCGCGAAGGCGAGGATCAGGCCGCCTCGTCATGCGGCTTCTTCTGCTCGGCTTGAGAGGGCACCACGGGCGCGGGGCCCTGCGGCGGCGCCACCCGGGCGACGAGCGTGTAGGGCGTCTGGGAGAGATCCGGCCGATCGGCGACGTCCCGCAGGTGCTCGAGGGTGTCGTCCGAGAGGAACATCACCGAGTGCTCCTTCCGAGGAGCGACCGCGCTTCCTCCTGGAAGTCGGCTTCGCTCCCGGTCACAGCGCGCAGGTCCTCCAGGAGGATCCGCCGGAACTCGCGCCGCGCGAGCGCCAGCGCATTGGTCACCTGGTGACCGACATCGAGTGCTCGACAGGGACGTCGGCCTAGGTTCGCGCCGCGCGGCCCTCGTCGAGGTCGTACGACTCGAACAGGCGGAAGGCGGCGGCTCGCCCGCGCGAATCGAGCTCCGAACGGAGCCGCTCCACGGCGCCGGCGAAGAGGCTGCGCACCCACTCGCGCCGGAAGTACTCCTCCAGCCCGAGCGTCTCGGGCACGTCGTACCGACGCAGCTCCCCGTCGGCGGTCTCGAAGTCGAGCGGGAGCAGCGCTCCGCCGGGCGAACGCTTCTGCCGGGCGGCGAACTTGCGCTCGTTCTGGATGAACCCGTCGAGGCACGTCCGGAGGTACGTCCGAAAACGCGCGCGGGACGCGTCGTACCCCTCGAAAAATCCTTTCTCCATCGCGCGAACGAAGAAGCCCTGCGTCAGGTCGCGCGCGTTTTCCTCCGCCTCGTTCCACTTCAGCCGCAGGTACTTGTAGACCGGTTTCCAGTACGCCGCCACGATCGTCTCGAGGGCCCAGTCGCGCTCGCCCGGCTCCTCGCTCCGGACGGCGAGGACCGCGGAGCGCCGGGTCGTGGGGAAACCGGGCACGGGCTTAAAGGAGATCGACCCGATATCGCGCGACCCGCGTCGCGTCGCAGAGCAGGTCCACCGTCGTCTGGGCGGTTCCGTAGGCCGGAAGGTCGTTGCCGAAACGAGCCACCGCGTGCGCGAGCTCGAAGCCGTCGGGGGAAGTCGCCGAGATCCGGAAAGCGACCTGACGCCCTTCGAAAGCGAAGGCGCAGTCGTTCTGGGCGCGGACGGTGAGCTGGACCATCGGTCCGGCCGCCCGGTGCGCTTCCACGTACGTCGGCGTCACGTCGAGCCGGAGGCACCTCGCCGCGTCCCGCCGTTCCCCCTGCGGGGCAACCTCGGGCGGCGGTTCCGGGGCGGGCGCCCCCCGGGGAGGAGCCGGCTCGGAACGCTCCAGCGGCGGGATGGGTTTCACGAAGACCGCGGACGCTTCGAATCCGGCCGGCGGCGCAACCTCGGGGGAGGGCGTCGGATCCACCCTTGCGACCGGCGCATCTGCGGCGAGAGTCGGCGCCGATTCGGCTTCGGGATGCCCCGGCGAAGCCGGAGGAGGGCCGTGGCGGCCGGCCTCGTATGCCAGAATCGCGGCGACGAGGACCGCGGTGGCGGCGAGGACTGCTCCGGCTCGAGCGGGGCCTTTCTCCGACACGGTTGTGAATCCATTAGAACAGATCGGCGTCCGGGTTTGAGCAACTCCGAAGCGGAAGTGGCGGCCGCCAACGGCGCCTTCTACCGGGCGCTCGCTTCGCGCCTGTTGCGGCAGATGGAAGAAGTCTGGCAGCAGGACGAGACCGTCAGCTGCATCCATCCGGGCTGGCATCGCCTCGAGGGCTGGCCCGAGGTCCGGAGGTCCTGGGAGGCGATTTTCGCGAGCTCCCGCCCGTGGACGGTCTCCTGCGAGGAGGTCCGGGTCCGACTCGCCGGCGACTTCGCTTCCGTCACCTGTGTCGAGGTCATCGTTCCCTTCGGCGGAAAAGGGAGCGACTCCGCGGCTCGGATGCAGGCGACGAACCTCTTCGCGCGCCGGGGAGGGCGGTGGAAGATGATCCACCACCACGCCTCGGCGTATCGGGCGGACGCCGGCTCGACGGAAGAGCCGGTCAACTGACAAGCGCCCAGCCGGCTAGGGGCGGGCGCCCTTCCGCGCGAGATCCGAGGGGAGCCGCGGCGAAGCGAGGAGCTTCCTGAACTCGTCCCAGCGCCTGCGCGGGTTCTCCGGCGTCCCGCCGACCGCCTCGATGTGCTCCCGCACCATGTCCTGGCCGAGCGTGTAGTTGATGACGTAGCTGCGGTACTGGTCCGTGAAACGCACCCTCTGCTCCGCGCGCGCTTTCGGCCAGAGCCCGTAGCGGGCGATCCAGTCGGCCATGGCCGGGCCGTCGAGCCTTCCGTCGAGATAGCGGCGTCCCGCCTCGCTCGCCGCGTGGCTCAGCCGGTCCACGAGCTCCTGGACCCGCGCGTACTTCTCCGCCAGGGCCGGGTCGAGGCCCGCCAGCGGGTAGAGCTTTTCCTTCTCGAAAGCGACCCGTTGGTCTCCGGGAAACGCGACGTCGATGCCGAAGTTGGCGCTCCCTTCCGCAATGAGCGATTGCGGCGAGAAGAGGGGATAGACGGAGAACTCGACCCATCCGCGGTCGCGCACGAGGTGCTTCTCCAGCAGGACGTTGTACACGTGGTGTCCCGGGTACCCCTCGTGGCAGGCGAGATCGATCGCGCGGTCGATCGAGATCGGGAGGTCCGTGTTCACCTGGATGACGCTCCGGTAGCCGCCCTGGTACCAGTTGTAGGCGCTCCACGTCTTCCCGGTGACGTATTCGACGGTGAAGGCCTCGCCCGGCGGAAGCTCGATCTCCTTCAGCGTCCTTTCCCGGCAGGCCGCGATCGCCGCGTCGAAGACGGCGTCGAGCCGTTCTCGCGGGATGAGCACCCGGTTGCGGAAGGCTTCGTACCGGTCGATGAGCGGCCCGCTGCCCGGGAGCTCCTTCTCGAGTTCCGCCTGGAGCTCCAGGAAGTACTCCTCCCCGTGCGCGGGCGCGACCGCGTCGTAGAGCGCCCGGGACTCCTCGTCGAAGGAGAGCCGCGTGCCCGACAGCATTTCGAGCCGGGCCGTCACGGCCGCGAGCTGGCGCGTCATGTAGCGCCGCCGCAGCTCGTGCATCTCCTCTTTCTGGGCGGGCATCCCCTGCAGCTCGGACGCGAGCGCGTCTGCGTCCCGGCGCAGGTCCGACAGCGACCGCTTCGCAGCTTTCGCCTCTTTCCGCCATTCCGCCGGACCGTAGAAGGCGTCCACGAGATCCGCGTCGTGCTCTCCCGCCGCGAGGACGAGCTTCACGTACTTCTCGGCCGCGCCGTCCATGCGCTGCAGACTATTCGACGAATCGGGCGGAGCCGTCCCGGCCGGCGCGCAGCTCCATGCAGACGCCAGGGCGAGGGCCGCCGCTGCCGAGAGGACGGTTCGAAGCATCACACCTCCCGCCGCGCCCGGCGGCGCGAAGGCGCAAGCTTACCCAAGCCGCCCGCCGCGCTCGGCTAACATCGCGAGGTGGCCGCGGCCAGCCTGCCGTTTCCGGAAGATGTCGCCGCTCTGATCGAGAGAAAGGATCTCGAGGGGCTGGAAGACGTGTGGACCCGCCGGATGGAGGAGACGCCCGAAGACCTCTCCTTCTTCTTCGGGGTCGCTTCCGCGGTGAAGAAAAAGGGGGCCGGCGACTCGGCGATCTCCTGGCTGCGGTTCCTCGCCGACTACCACGCCGAGAACGGAAAGCTCGACGCACGCTATGCCGTCCTGCTGGAGATCGCCCGGATGTCCCCGACGGATCCCTCGATCCGCTCCGAGCTCGAGGAGGCGGTCCGGCGCCGCTTCGCCGGCCACCCGGCGCTGTCGGCTGTGCTGTCCCAGTTCACGCTCGCCTCCTCCACCGACCCGTCCGAGACGGGCAACCGCATCGCGCGCTGGCTGCGCTTCACGCCGGGGGACCTCTGTCTCATGCCGGGTCACGGCGCGGGGAGGATCGTCGAGCTCAACCCGGCGCTCGACGTCATCCGCGTGGACTTCGGCGGCTCGCGCCTGCCGTTCTCGATCGTCTCGGCGGAGAAAAACCTCCAGGCCCTCCCGCCGGGGCACTTCCTCCGGGCGAAGCTGGAGGATCCCGTCTCCCTGCGGTCGCTCGCGGAGCGCGAGCCCGCCGAAGCGGTTCGCCGCCTCCTCGAGAGCTTCGGCGGCTCCCTGCCGATGGCGCAGCTCAAAGACCACCTGGGGGGCATCGTGGAAGACGCGCGCTGGACGTCCTTCTGGATGGCGGCGCGCAAGCACCCCCAGGTGCTCATTTCGGGGACCGGAAAGCAAGCCACGGTCTCCTGGACGGAGACGGCGGATGCCGCCGACGCGGCCGTCCGCGAGGCCTTTCTGCGCGCGGAGCCGCACCAGAAGCTCGAGCTGGCCCGCAAGAACGCGAAGCGATCCCGCACGCTCGCGGCTTTCTTCGCCGAGACCCTCGCGCAGGAGGCGCGCGATTCCGCGGCGAGCCGGCCGGCCGTGGCCTGGGAGCTCTCGCAGGCGGCGGCGCGGCTGGCTCCGGGCGAGCCCGAGGCCTTCCCCTCCGACCTCCTGCTCGCGGCGGGCGATCCGCTCGCCCTGCTCCGCGAGATCCGCGACCATACGGCGAGGGACAAAGCCCTCGACGCGATCCGCGAGCGGCGGCCGGACTGGGCGGACCTCTTCGCCGGGCATTTCGGACAGGAAGAGGACGGGCGGATCCTGGAGAAGCTCTACGAGGCGCTCGGAGACGTCGCGCCGCGGCGCGAGGAGCTGACGCGGCGAATCCTCCGTTCCCCGCGGCAGGCCCCCCGGGCGTTCCTGTGGCTCGTCGAGCGCCTCCCGGCATCGGCGCGTCCGCCCGCGCCCGCCCTGTTTCACTCGCTCCTCGAGGCGTTGCGGCAGGACGAGTTCTCCGGTCTGCGGGCGCGGATCAAGGAGCTCTTCGAGCCAGGCGGCCTCGCCGTGTCGCTCGTCCAGTCCGCCGCCTCGGAGGCCGAGGCGCGCGAGATGCTCTCCGGCCTGGAGCGCGCCGGAAACCTCGAAGACCACCGGCGAGTCGTCGTCAAAGAAGCCCTCCTCATGCGTTTTCCGCAGCTCCGCGCGCCGGCCCGGGAGTGGATCTACGGGACGGCCGAAGCGATCGCCGAGCGGCGGCGCGAGCTGCAACAGCTCTCCCAGGTGGAGCTGCCCGCGAACGCGGAGGCAATGCGCACCGCCAAGGAGCACGGCGACCTGTCCGAGAACTTCGAGTACCACGCGGCGCGCCAGAGACACGAGTACCTCTCGGCCCGGATTGCCACGCTGGCCGATCAGCTCTCCCGATCGCGGCCCCTGGAGCCTTCCGAGGTGGACCCCTCCGAAGTGCGGGTCGGGACGCGGGTGACGATGCGGGACCCGGCCTCCGGAGGGGAGCGCACGGTCACGATCCTCGGGCCCTGGGACTCCCGCCCGGAGGCCGCGGTCTATTCCTACGAGTCGGAGTTCGCGCAGAGCCTCCTGGGGAAAGCGCCCGGAGAATCCGTGACGCTCCCGGACGGGAACGCGGTCATCGTGTCGGTCGCGCGCTGGAAGTGACGAGACCCACGGAGCGCCGGGCTCGGTCGTAGCGGCGCAACCTGGGGGCCGAACTCCCCCGGACAGCTCGCGAGGAGCGGAACGCGCTCCTGCCGGCGGCGCTTGCGGTTCTCGTCGCCGGCAAGCTCCTCTTTCACGCGCTGTTTCTCCCCGCCTACGAAGGACCGGACGAGCCGTATCACCTCGCGCGCATCTCCTCCTTCGCCGACGAGCCCCTCGCCGTGGCTTTTCGCGGGGTCGCGACTCCCGGCGAGATCGTCGTCGCCGCATGGCGCGCCCGTCCGTGCAGCCCGGGCGTTGCCCGGGCCGTAGGCTGCCGGCCCTACGCTCAGACCGGACCGGCCGCGTTCAATCTGCTGCGCACGGCACCGAAGAACGGACGCTCCGTCGATTCCGAATCCGGAGAACAACCAGCCCCCGCTCTTCTACGCCTTCGTCGGCCTGTCGCTGCTCCTTCCCGGAGCGGGGGAGTCACTCGCCCGCTGCGCGAACGATGCCCCGGTCTTCTTCTGGTCCGCCGGCCTGCTCCTCGCGCTCGCGCGCAACGCCCGCCCCCCGACGCTCGCTCTTCTCCTGGCTGCCGGGCCATTGATCAAGCTCACGGCGATCCCCCTCGTCGTCTTCGCGGTCGCCGCCCTCTGGTTGCGAAGCAAGCGAGCCGCCATCGCCGGCGGCGTCGCCTCGCTCGCGGTGTTCCCCGTTCAGCTCGCCCGGGGCTGGCGCTGGGGCGGGTGCACGAGCTGAACCGGCCGGGGCGGGGGATAGAGATTCGCCGTTGGAGGTCCTGCTCGGGCTGGCGCGCTCGATCTACACTTTTCTGAAGACGACGGTCTGGCTGGGAGGCTGGAGCTTCCTGAAGATTCCGCTCCTTCTGCTCGGGCTCGCCGTCGTCTGCCTCATCGCCTGGGTGGCCGTTTTGCGAGGCGCCGGCGAGCGCCGCTGTCCGGTGCCCATCTCGCGGCTCTCGCCGCCGCCGCGGGGTTCCTGGCGTTCGCGTTCGCCAACCGCAGTTTCTCCGGCGGGTGGGGCGGGGTCGGCGGCTGGTATCTGTGGGGTTGGGCGGCGCTGCTCTGGGTCGCAGCCGGCGACGTGTACGATCTCGATCCGCGCTACCGACGACGGCTCCTCGCGCTGCTCGGCGTCACAGTGATCGTCTTGAACGTCGGGTTCTACCTCGCGGCGATGCGGGCGTACTCCGCTCCGTAGCGGCCGTCACTCCTCCGTCGAGATCGGATAGTCGAGTTCCCGCCAGCGTTTCCAGCCGCCGTCCATCGAGACCACGTGGGTGTAGCCCATTTTCTGGAGGGCGTCCGCGGCGAGGGCGGAACGGAAGCCGCCACCGCAGTAGAGGATGACCTCCTCGTCTTTGTTCGGGATCTCCTTCTCCACGTCGCGCTCGATCACGCCCTTTCCGAGGTGCGTCGCTCCGGCGGCGTGTCCGCGGGCCCATTCCGCGTCCTCACGCACGTCCACGAAATGAAAGCGGTCGCCCTGCTCCTGCCGCCGCCGGACCTCCTCCGGGGTCGTCTCGCGGATTCGGCCTTTCGCGTCCCGCACGAGGTTCAAGAATCCGTTGGAATGCTGCACTGTCGCCTCCTTTCAGGAATCAACGTCCGACCGGCTTTTCCCCCTCGCCCGGCATCAGGGGAGCGAGCTCGCGATCCGCTCGCAGGCGCCCCGCGTCCGCTCCGTTTTCCAGGGCTCGCTGGAGCGCGTGCCGCGCTTCCCGGCCGTTGCCTTCTTCGCCTGCGCGCGCGCCAAAGCGATCCAGCCGGAAGGCTCTCCGGGCCGCGCATCCGTCGCGACCAAGAGCATGAGGATCGCCCGGCGAAAGTCCTTGCGTTCGATGTATCTCTGCGGGAGGTAGTAGGAGGTCTGCACGAAGAGGTTCGCGAGGATGCGATCGGCCATGGAGGATTCCGCCGTCTGCGGCTGCGCGGCCGCTTTCTTTCGCCAGTAAGCGATCTTGAGGTCGTCCACGAGCGCGGCGGCCATCGGAAGGGAGGGTTGCATCATTGCGTCCCGCAGGACGGCCTCCGCCCGGCCGAGCTCCTCCTTCTCGATCGTGAGGATGCGCTCTTCTTCCCGAAGCGCCCGGCGGACGGGCGGGGCGCGGCGTAAGGCTTCGGACCGGGCCTTCGCCCGCGTGACGTCCGCCAGCGTCTCGAAATCGCGCGCGACCGTCTCGTAGGCGCGAAATGCCTCGAGCTCCCGGCCCGAGGCGGCGAGCGCTTCGGCCGCCGCCGTCCGGTCTCGAAGGAGGGCCCGCAGCGCGGGATCGTCCCTGGGGCGCGCGCCCTTGCGAGCCGCCTGGATCTCCATCCAGGCCAAGGCCTCCGCGCAGACGTCGGGGGGCGGCCACTCGTGAGCCCCGTCGAAGGCGCGGAAGCGGTGGGGAAGTCCGAAGTTCGCCAGCAGGTTCTCCACCATCCGCATCTCGGAATAGTTGAAGTCCCGCTCTCCGGCCGCTCCGAACCAGGCGAAAGGGATGTCGCGCCCCGGTGGGGCGCCCTCCATGAAGCCCGCGCCGACCGCGATGACACCGGCGACCGCGCCGCGCGCGTTCGTCGCGAGAGCCACCGCGAGCCGCGCCATCCCCGAAAAGCCGGTCATGTAAACGCGCCGATCGTCGAGCGAAAGGCGCTCGCGCGTGTCCGTCCACATGGCGCGGATGGCCTCGACGCTCGGGTCATTCTTCTCGTCGCTTCGCGTGCCGTAAGAGCTCGCGACGACCCAGCCCCACGCCGCCGCGGCCTGCTGGAATCGCTCGGCCGGAATCAGTGCCCGGCCCCGTGCATCGAACGCGTAGAGGACCGGCCATGCGCGGTCGGCGGTGTATTGCGGCGGCAGATAGAGCGCGTAGCTCTGGCCGGGGGCGGAGCGGCATGTGACCTTCTCGATGAGGCTCCCGCGGGGGAGTTCCTCGGGCCCCGCGGCCCCGGCCAGGACCGCCGGGAGGCCCAACGCCGCCAGGAGCGCGCCCGCCGCCCGCGCACCGCGCCCCATCACTTCACTGCGGCGAGCTTGCCGATCAGGTCCACGACGCGGTTGGCATACCCCCACTCGTTGTCGTACCAGGAGACGATCCGGAGGTAGCCGTCCCCCGACGCGCTCGTGGAGAGCGCATCGAAGACGGAGGAATGGGGGTTCCCGATGACGTCGGAGGAGACGAGGGGGACTTCGCTGTACTCGACGATCCCGCGCAGGCTCCCTTCCGCTTCGGCGCGGACCGCGGCGTTCACGTCGGCCGCCGACGGGCGGGCGCGCACGCGGCAGGAGAAATCCACGATCGAGCCGTCCGGCACGGGCACCCGCATCGCCATGCCGTCGAGCTTTCCTTCGAGCCGGGGCAGGACCTTCCCGACGGCCTTCGCCGCCCCCGTCGTCGTGGGGATGATGTTCTCCGCCGCGGCGCGGCTGCGGCGGAGATCCTTGTGCGGGACGTCGGCCAGTCGCTGGTCGTTGGTGTACGCGTGGACGGTGGTCATGAACCCTTCCTCGATCCCGAACCGCTCGTCGAGGACCTTCACGAGCGGCGCGAGGCAGTTGGTCGTGCAGGAGGCGTTGGACACGATCCGGTCCTTCGGCCCGAGGGCCCCGTCGTTCACCCCGATGACGACCATCGCGTCGAGCGCGTCTTTGGCCGGGACCGTCAGGATGACCTTTTTCGCGCCCGCCGCGAGGTGCTTCTCCAGCTGTTCCCGCTTCAGAAGGACTCCCGTGGACTCGACCACGATCTCGACGCCGAGGTCCTTCCAGGGGATCCGGGCGGGGTCTTTCTGTTCCGTCATGACGACCCGCCGTCCCGCAACCGACATCGCCTCCGCGTCGGTCGTCACCTCGCGGTCGAAGACGCGCATGACCGTGTCGTACTTGAGGAGGTAGGCGAGCTGCGCGTTGTCGTAGAGGTCGTTGACGGCGACGACCTCCATGTCGTCGCGATCGGCGATGATCCGGAAGACCGACCGGCCGATCCGGCCGAAGCCGTTGATCCCGACGCGGATCGCCATCACGCCGCCCGCGCGCGGTCGAAGCCGGCGAAGTGCGTCACGAGGTCGATGGCGCGGTGCGCGAAGCCGTAACCGGCGTCGTACCACGACAGGGTCTTGGAAACGCGCTCCCCGAGCACCATCGTCGAGAGGGAATCGAAGATGCTCGAATAGGAGGAGAGCGCGACGTCGCTCGAGACGATCGGATCGTCCTCGTATTGGAGGACCCGCTTCCAGCGATCCGACGCCGCGGCGGTCCGGAGGACTTCGTTGATCGCCACCGGATCGACCTTCTTCGAGTGCCAGCAGACGAGATCCACGGCGCTTCCGTTGGGCACCGGGACGGTCATCGCGAAGCCCGAGACCTTTCCGGCGAGCTCCGGCAGGACCTCCATGAGGATCGCAGGTGACCGGGATTCCTGCGGAATGATGTTCTCCGCCGCGGCCCGGCCGCCTCGCATGTTCTCCGCCGGGACGTCGGCGAGCCGGTGCTGGCTCGTGTAGGAGTGGATCGTCGTGAGCTGCGCGCGCTCGATGCCGAAGGCGTCATGGAGTATCCGGGCGACCGGGGCGACGCAGTGCACGGTCGAAGACGCGTTCGACACGATCCGGTGCGATGGCTGGAGATCCCGCTCGTTGACGCCGAAGACCGCGGTGACGTCCGGAGGCTCGCGCGGAGGAGCGCACGCGACGACCCGCCGGGCGCCCGCCTCGAGATGGGCTTCGAGCTCTCTTCGCGTCCGGCGCTTGGAGGTCGCTTCGAGAACGGTCTCGACGCCGAGGTCTCCCCAGGGCGCCTGATCCTCCGGTTTGCCGATGATCAGCGGGATCTGCCGGCCGAGGACGTAGAGGTTCCCCCCGCGAATCGAGAGCTCATCGGGGAACTTGCCGAGCAGCGTGTCGAACCGCAGGAGGTACTCGAGCCCTTCCGGCGCCGCGAGCTCGCTGATCCCGGCGATGACGATGTCTTCCCGGCCGTAGAGGAGGCGGAAGAGGTTCCGTCCGATCCGCCCCAGTCCCATGATCCCGACGCGCGCCGCCGAATGCCCCATGAGGGAACGAACCTTACCAGCGGAGGCCTATCTCTCCGATCTGGCCTGCAGCCGCGCGAGAGCGCCGTCCGGGCCGAGGAGCTCGAGGTCGTCGCCCTCGATCCTGTAGCCCATCGTCGCGGAGAGCGCGTCGAGGAACGCCTGTTCCTGCTCCATCACCCCTTCGCAGAACATCTTCGTCGAAACGAGCGCGCCGAAGCGCATGCGGGCTCCCTCCAGGGTGTAGGTCCCGCCGAATCGGTTGCAGCCGCCGTTTCCGACGGCCCGGCGTCCTTCGGCGAGAAGCTGCAGGGTGGATGCGCGCCCCGGCGGCGCCGTCACCTTCCGGTTGCGGACTTCCATGAGACGCCACTCGGAGTTCTCGATCGGCGCCGCGGTCGCGTGTTTCTCCTGTGCGGCAGGGGATGCGGCGCAGCTCACCGAGATCAGGAGCGCCGCGGCCAGGAAACCGATCCCCGATGTTCGCTCCATGCAGTCCAAAACCCGAACCGTGGCCGGGATCCTTCCGGCGCGGCATAATCGCCCGTGCCTTCGCGCGCCTGGTTCGTCGATCGCTACGGCGGGCCGGAGCGCCTCATCCTGCGGGAGCGCAGCGACCCGGAGCCGGGCCCCCGCGAGGTCGCGATACGCACCGCGGCGATCGGGCTGAACTTCGCGGACCTCTTCGTCCGCGCCGGCGTCTATCCGCGGACGCCACCGCCGCCGTTCGTTCCCGGCATGGAGATCTCCGGGGTCGTCGAGGCGTCGGGGGCGGAGGTTTCCGGCCTGCCGGCCGGGTCCCGCCTCGTGGCGGTCCCGATCTTCGGTGGCCACGCGGAACGCGTTTTGTGTCCCGCCTCGCGGGTATTCCCGGTCCCCGCCGGCGTGGACCTCGTCGAGGCCGCGGCGATGCCGGTCATCTTCCTGACCGCTCACCACGCGATCCGCGAGGCGCAGGTGCGCGCGGGCGAGCGGGTCGTCGTGACGGCCGCGGCGGGCGGGGTCGGCACGGCGCTGCTCCAGTTCCTCCGGCAGCGGGGGGCCCGCGTGCTCGCCCTCGCCAGCTCCGAGGAAAAGCTCGACCTCTGCCGGTCGCTCGGCGCCGAGGCGGGCGCCCTCTACGAAGCGGCCCCCCGCGCCCTCCGGGAGATCTTCGGCGGCCGCGCGGACGTCGTCTTCGACGCCATCGGGGGACGCGTCTTCCGAACGCTCTGGCGGATGCTTGCGCCCGGGGGCCGCTACGTCCTGTACGGTTTCGCCGCCGCGTCGAAGCCGGGCGGGCTCGGGCGCCTGCGCGCCGCGCGGAGCCTCGCGGCCATGGGCCTGTTCTCTCCCTATTCCTTCGTCTCCTCATGCCGTTCCCTGATCGGCTTCAACCTTTCGCTCCTCCCCGACAGGACGGGGGAGCTGCGCGAGGCCGCCGCCTCGATCCTCGCCGACTGGACGGCCGGGCGCCTGCGGCCGGTCCTGGGGGAACGGTTCGCCTTCGAGCGGCTGCCCGACGGCCACCGGGCGCTGGCCAGCCGGAAGACGACCGGGAAGCTACTGGTCGCCGTCTCCGGCTGAGATCGACCGGAGGAACCGCTCCCACGCGCGCAAGTAGTCCTCGCCGCCGGCGACGTAGGTGTCGTTGTGTCCGGCGCGCGGGATCCGGTAGAGCTCTTTGGGCGGCGGCGCGAGCTCGTGGAGCCGCCGCGCGTGGTTTCCCGGCACGATCTCGTCGTTCTCCGCTTGGATGAAGAGCTTGGGGGCGGCGACGCCTGCGATCTTCTTTTCGCTGTCGAACCGGGTGCGGATCACGAAGCCGGGCACCATGGGGTAGTACTTCCGAGCGAGCGCCGGCACGGAGAGAAAGGGCGTCTCGAGAACGAGCCCCGCGGAGGGCTTCTCGGTCGCGAGCTGGACGGCGACCGAGCAGCCGAGAGATTCGCCGAAGAGCACGATCCGATCCGGAGGAAATCCTCGACGAAGGGCCTCGGCGTACGCGGCGCGTGCGTCCCGGTAAAGGCCGGCTTCGGAAGGCCGGCCCTCCGAGCGTCCGTATCCTCGGTAGTCCAGCAGGAGGATGTCCACGCCGAAACGATCGACCAGCCGCTTCGAGCGATCGAGGCGGTGGCTGACGTTGCCGGCGTTGCCGTGGAAGTACAGAA
>JBHENW010000160.1:0-29322 GCA_046261875.1 Thermoanaerobaculia bacterium
GTCTGGTACTACGACCTGTCTGACGTCAAGGTCGGCAAGAAGAGACCTCTGACGCTCGATCGATTCGATGACTTCTTCGAGCTTTTGCCAGCCCGGGCAGACAGCGAGAGGAGCTGGACCGTCACACGCGCCGAGATCGAGGCGAAGGGTTTTGACCTGAAAGCGGTCAACCCCAATGCCCGGTCCGATGAAGAGACACGTTCACCGGAGGAGCTGCTCGACGTCATCGAAGCAAAGGGTAAGGAAGTCGATGAAGCAATCGCAACTCTTCGAAGACTCCTCAGCGCGGGAGCAAGGTCTCGGTCGTCTGAGAACCCGCGGGCCGCGGTCGAGGCTCTCGCGAACGCCCTCCCCGACGAACCGTAGAAGGGCCCGACTCCATCATTTCGGCGCGCTCACGACCACCATTACCTCCTCCAGGGTCTTTCGGGAGATGTCCGGCACCCTGGCGCCGGGGGCCGGCAACCCGACCGGGATCAGCAGATATGGTTTCTCGTGAGCGGGGCGGCCGAGGATCCGGTTGAGGAAGCTCATCGGCGAGGGGGTATGGGTCAGCGTGGCCAGCCCCGCCAGATGCAGCCCGGCCAGGAGAAAGCCGCATGCGATTCCTACCGACTCGGAGACGTAATAGTTCTTCTTTTTCACCAGGGTTCCGTCGGCCACGCCGCCCGGCGGGGGGACGGGCTCGTAATCCATCCGGAAGACCGCGACGAGATAGGGTGCGCTCTCCAGAAACGGCTTGTGCCAGTCGGTGCCGAGCGGCGCGAGAGCTTCCAGCCATTCCGGTGGCATCCGCCGCTCGTAGCTTTCCTTCTCTTCCGCCTCGGCCGCGATCCGGATCTCCCGGCGAATCGCCGGATCGGAGACGAGCACGAAGCGCCACGGCTGCCGGTTCGCTCCCGAAGGAGCGGCCGCCGCGGCGCGGATGGCGTTGACGACCAGCTCCGCGTCGACCGGCTCGTCGGAGAAGTGTCGGACGCTCCTGCGGCTGCGCATGCGCGAGAGGAACTCCTCCGAGCGACGGCGCGCCTCGCCGGTCGCGAGGCGCTCGAAGGAGAGCGGAAGGAACCGGGGCTGGCTTTTCATACGGCTGTTATAGCCTCCTGCGCGATGTTGCGACGCGCCGCCGGATGGGTCCTGGCCATGGGCTTCCTCGTGTCCGCCGCGCCCGCGCCCCGCGCGGCCGAGGTCCACCGGTCCGCGATCGTCATCGACACACACCTCGACGTCCCCTACCGGCTCGAAAAGGAATGGGTGGACCTGGCGGTCCGGAACAAGACGGGCCACGTGGACATCCCGCGGCTCAAGGAAGGGGGGGTCACGGGAGGGTTCTTCGCCGCCTACGTCCCGGCGAGCTTCGCGGAATCGGGGGGCGCCGCGAAGAAAGCGCTCGAACAGATCGACCTGATCCACCGCCTCGCGGCGCGCAACCCCGACTTCCTCTTCGCCGCCTCGGCGGCGCAGGTGCGCGAGGCGAAGAAGCGGGGAAAGATCGGCGTGCTCATCGGCATCGAGGGAGGGCACGCGATCGAGGACTCGATCGGCGCCCTGTCCGCATTCCACCGTCTCGGCGTCCGGTACATGACCCTGACGCACACGAACACCAACGGGTGGGCCGACTCCTCCGGGTCGTTCTGGCGGCACGACTTCGACCCGAAGAAATACGCCGTGCACGGCGGGTTGAACGCGCTCGGCCGCGCGGTCGTCCTCGAGATGAATCGTCTCGGCATGCTGGTGGACGTTTCGCACGTTTCGGAGCAAACCGTCGCCGACGTCCTCGAGGTCTCCCGAGCGCCGGTGTTCGCTTCGCATTCTTCCTGCCGGGCGCTCGCGAACATCCCGCGCAACCTGACGGACGAACAGATCGCGGCGATCGCCCGCAAGGGGGGGATCGTGATGGTCAACATCGGCTCGATGTTTCTCGACCAGAAGGTCGTGGACGAGTTCGTGACCAAGCGCGCCGCCCTGCTGCCGCGTATCGGCGACCTGGAGGCGAAGCATGCGGGCGACAGGAAGGCCCGCGACAAGGCCGTTTCCGACCTGATGGAAACCATCAAGCTGACCCCGGCGCCGTGGACCGCGGCCGTGGACCACATCGAGCGCCTCCTGAAGATCGGCGGCCCCGAGGCGGCCGGGCTCGGGACCGACTTCGACGGGATCGACGACCCGCCGCAGGGGCTGGAAGACGTCTCGAAGCTTCCGCGCCTGACCGAGGAGATGTTGCGCCGGGGGCATTCCGAGCAGATCGTCCGGGGGGTTCTCGGAGAGAACTTCCTGAAGTTCTGGGCCCGCGCCGAAGCGGCGCGCGCCGGCATCCCTCCCCGGGAGGAGCCGGTCCCGTTCTCGAAGCCTTAGGGACGATATGATCGCCCGCTCATGATCGATCTGTTGCAGCAGGCTCCGCCGGGAGGCCCCGCGGGAGGGCTCATCCAGTTCCTCCCGATGATCTTCATCTTCGTCATCTTCTATTTCCTCCTCATCGCGCCGATGCGCAAGAAGCAGAAGAAGACGCAGGAGATGCTCTCGAAGCTCAAGAAGGGGGACGAGGTGATCACCGGAGGCGGGATCTTCGGACGCATCGCCGCGCTGGACGAGACCCGCGGTTTCGTCGTGCTCCAGGTCGCCGACAACGTGAAGATCAAGGTGGCGCGCAACGCGATCGCCGGCCTGGCCACCGAGCCGGAGGCGGCGGCCCCGACGCCGACCGGGTCGTAAGCCCTGGGCGGGGTAAGCCCCGCCCTACGGAATCGCCGCCACTTCCTGTAAACTTCGCCGTTTCTTTCGGAGGTGACTGCTTGTCCAAGAGGCTCCGCTGGCGCGTTTTGCTCATCGCGGTCGTGCTCGTCGGCATCGCCGCCGGCTATGTCCTCGCCGGCTACTCCAACGCGCGCCGCGACTGGCGGGGAGAGGGCAAGCCGCCCCTCCAAGAGGCCCTGAAGAAGGGGGTCAAGCTCGGCCTGGACCTCCGTGGCGGGATCCACCTCGTCCTGCAGGTCAAGACCGACGACGCCCTCAAGGCCGAGCGGGACGACGCCGCGGAACGTTTCCAGGCGGAGGCGCGGGAGGGCGGTCTCACGATCGGGCCCCTGGAGCTCCCGACCGACCGATCCTTCGCCGTCACGGTCACCGGCCAGACCGACGAACAGAAGCTCGACGAGATCGTCAAACGCCACCTTCCCGAGTGGACCTACAGCACCGGCGGAGGAAAGTGGACGTTCGCCCTGAACGACGCGGCCCGCCGCCAGATCGAGCAGAGCGCGGTCTCCCAGGCCGTCGAGACGATCCGCAACCGCGTGGACGAGTTTGGCGTCACGGAGCCCCTGATCACGCAGCAGGGGACCGACCGGATTCTCGTGCAGCTGCCGGGGATCGACGATCCCAAACGCGTCAAGGACCTCATCAAGAACACCGCGTTTCTCGAGCTCAAGCTCGTCGTCGCGGGTCCTTCCACCGACCGGGCCGCGCTGCTCGCGCAGCACGGGGCGAACCCCCAGGTCGAGATCGTCGAGGTCAAGCCCGAAGCCGGCCAGACCGAGGAGACCTTCTACGTCGTGCAGAAGGCGGCGGTCATCACGGGCCGCGACCTGCGCAACGCCCGGCCGACGCAGGGGCAATTCGGAAGCAACGCCGTCTCCTTCTTCCTCAACGCCGGGGGCGCCGCCAAGTTCTCCGACGCGACGGGCAAGAACATCGGCAAGCAGCTCGCGATCATCCTCGACAACCGCGTGCAGTCCGCGCCGACGATCGAGAGCAGGATCGATGCGCAGGGTCAGATCACGGGGACCTTCACACCGGAAGAGGCCAACGACCTCGCCCTCGTCCTGCGCGCCGGCGCGCTCCCCGCCGGTCTGATCTACCTGGAGGAAAGGACCGTGGGTCCCTCCCTCGGCCTCGACTCGATCCGCAAGGGCATCACCGCCTCCATCGTCGGCGCCGTCCTCGTGTTCATCGCCGTCGTCCTCTACTACAAGAAGGCGGGGATCAACGCGATACTGGCGCTGATCATGAACGCGATCCCGCTCCTCGGGGCCATGGCGCTCTTCAACGCGACCCTCACGCTGCCCGGCATCGCCGGCTTCATTCTGACGATCGGCATGGCGGTGGACTCCAACGTGCTGATCTTCGAGCGCATCCGTGAGGAGCTCCGCGCCGGCCGCGCGCCGAAAACGGCGATCGAGAACGGCTTCTCCAAGGCGTTCGCGACCATCATCGACACGCACCTGACCGTCATCATTTCGGCCATCTTCCTCTTCCAGTTCGGGACCGGGCCGGTCAAGGGCTTCGCCGTCACCCTGATCCTGGGCCTGCTCATCTCCGTGTTCACGGCCGTCTTCGTCTCCCACACGATCTTCGAGCTCACCTACGGGCGCCGTCAGCACATCGACGCCCTGTCGATATAGAAGGCGGTTATGGAACTCTTCCGCGCGACGAGCTTCGACTTCCTCAAGTACAAGTGGTATGCGCTCGCATTCTCGTGGCTCCTGATCGCCCTCGGAGCCTTTGCGATCTTCGTCCAGAAAGGGCTCCGCTTCGGAATCGACTTCGCCGGGGGGACGCAGATCGCCCTCCGTTTCGCGCAGGCGCCGGATCTCGACCGCTTGCGGGAGATCATGCGCGAAGCGGCCGTCGGCGACAGCGGGATCCAGCGTTTCGAGGAGGCTTCCAAGAACCAGGTCCTCATCCGCGTCCAGCAGCAGGCGGGGGAGGGGCGCGACACGACCGGGGAGATCCTCCAGCACCTGCGACAGGGCCTGCGGGGATCGGAGGACCCGGCGCGCATCGACATGAACACGGAGGGGGCCGAGACCCTCGCCGGGCGTCTGGCGGCTGCCGACCCCGACCGGGTCGCGGGCCGGCCCGACGTGACCCTGGGAACCTATTACCAGGGGGTCGGCGCCCGGATCATCGCGCAACGCTCGCAGCTCGGGATCTTCCGCGCGCCGGCGGAGTTCGACGCCATCGCGGGGGTCGGGGGCGCCGTGAAGCAGTGGCTCAAGGCCAATACGTACTCCGGGCCCTTCGTCCTCCTCTCCGCCGAGAGCGTCGGGCCCCAGGTCGGGGCGGACCTGCGCAAGAAGGCGCTCCTCGCCGTCGTCTGGTCGATCGCGGGCATGCTCGCCTACATCGCGATCCGGTTCCGGTCGCTGCCGTTCGGCGTGGGGGCGGTCGTCGCTCTGATCCACGACACGCTGATCACGGTGGGGCTCCTCGCGCTGCTCGGGCGCGAGTTCAACCTCGTCGTCGTCGCGGCGCTGCTGACGCTCGTCGGCTACTCCGTCAACGACACCGTCGTCGTGTACGACCGCGTCCGCGAGAACCAGCGCAGCCCCAAGAAGGAGAGCCTGGAAGCGGTCGTCAACCGCTCGATCAACCAGACGCTCTCCCGGACGATCCTCACGGCCGGGGCGACGATGCTCGTCTGCGTCGCGCTCTACTTCCTCGGCGGGGAGGTCCTGAACACTTTCGCCCTGACCCTGATCGCCGGGATCCTCATCGGTACGTACTCCTCGGTCTACGTCGCGGCGGCCATCGTCGTGATCTGGAAGAACTGGACCGGCCGCCGCAAGCTCGCGGCTGTGCCCGTCGCGCCGGCAAAGCCCACGGCGGCTCCCCCTCCGCCGGCGGCCACGGCGGGCAAGAAGAAGAAATCCGGACGGCGCTGAGGGCCGTCAAACGTCCAACGTCAGACGCAGAGCGTTGAACGGGTCGTGAAGCGGAGCCGGGGCGGGACCCCGGCTTTTCGTTTTACGTTTCGCGTTTTACGTTTTACGCTCTTCCGGTGATCCGCTTCGAGGACATCCTCGACAAAGTCGAGGCGTACAACCCGCAGTGCGACCAGGACCGGCTCCGGCGGGCTTACGTCTTCTCGGCCCGGGAGCACCGGGGGCAGGTCCGGGGCTCGGGCGAGCCCTATCTGATCCATCCGCTGCACGTCGCGGCGATCCTGGCGGAGATGAAGGCCGACGACGTCTCGATCGTCGTCGGGCTCCTGCACGACGTGCTCGAGGACACCCTCACGACGAAGAGCGCGATCGCGCAACAGTTCGGCGACGAGGTCGCGGACCTCGTGGACGGTCTCACGAAGATCGGAAAGTTCTCATACGTCTCGCGCGAGGAGGAGCAGGCGGAGACGTTCCGCAAGATGGTCCTGGCCATGGTCTCGGACCTGCGGGTGGTCCTCGTCAAGCTCGCGGACCGGCTGCACAACATGCGGACGCTCGAGTTCCTGGCCGAGGACAAGCGGCTGGAGATCGCCCGCGAGACGATGGACATCTACGCGCCCATCGCCCACCGCCTCGGGATGGGCCTCGTCAACGCCGAGCTCGAGGAGCTCGCCTTCCGGCACCTCGAGCCGGAGGAATTCCGGCGCGTCGTCGCGGAAGTCGAGCGCCGCATGAAAGGCTCCCGCGCGACGATCGAGCAGATCCGCGCTGAGCTCCAGAGGAAGCTCGTCGAGTCCGGCATCTCGGGCGAGGTGACCGGCCGGATGAAGCGCTACTACTCGATCGCCTCGAAGATGCGCCGGCGGGGGGTCGAAGTCGCGCAACTCTACGACATCCTCGCCTTCCGCATCGTGACGCCCGACACGCGCGACTGCTATGCCGCTTTGGGCCTCGTCCACCAGCTCTGGCGGCCGGTCCCGGGACGCATCAAGGACTACATCGCAATGCCGAAGCCGAACTTCTACCAGTCGCTCCACACGACGGTCGTGGGGGAAGCGGCGCAGACGTTCGAGGTGCAGATCCGGACGCGCGAGATGGACCTCATCGCCGAGCGGGGCATTGCCGCCCACTGGAAGTACAAGGAGGGGCGTCTCGGGCCGCACGCCGACGACGCGCGGTTCCAATGGCTGCGCCAGCTCGTGGACTGGCAGAGCGAGGTGTCCGACCCCCGGCAGTTCCTCTCCTCCCTGAAGATCGACCTCTATCCCGACGAGGTGTACACCTTCACGCCGAAGGGTGAGGTTTTCGCGTTCCCCCGGGGCGCGACGCCCGTGGATTTCGCGTACCGGGTCCATACGGACGTCGGACACCGGTGCGTCGGCGCGCGGGTCAACGGGAAGCTCGTGCCGCTGCGGACCGCGCTCAAGAGCGGCGACATCGTGGAGATCGTGACGTCGGCGAGCCAGGTCCCGTCTCGCGACTGGCTGAGCTTCATCGTCACGAGCCGGGCGCGCCACAAGATCCGGCACTTCATCCACACCCAGGAGAAGCTCGAGGCGGTCGAGCTCGGCCGGCGCCTTCTCGAACGGGAAGTGAAGAAGTACAAGAAGACGCTCAAGAAGCTCGAGCAGCAGGGCTCGATGGCGCGGGAGCTTCCCCATTGGGGATTCTCACGCCCGGAGGACCTCTATGCCGCGATCGGATACGGGAAGATCTCGCCGCGCAACGCGCTCGAGCGGTTCGTGCCCGCCGAGGAGCTCGCCCGGGCGGAGCCGGCGCGCTCCGAGACCGCCGTATCGCGCGTCGTGCGCAAGATCCTTCCCTTCAGCGCGCCGGACATCGTGGTCGTCGGCCACAACGACCTGCTCGCCTCCCTGGCGAAGTGCTGCAATCCGGTGCCGGGGGAGGGGATCATCGGATACATCACGCGCGGGCGGGGGGTTTCCGTCCACTCCGAGAACTGCCCGAACGTGCGCAACCTCCTCTACGACCCGGAAAGGCAGATCGCCGTCGCCTGGGCTGGGGAGAAGAAAGCCTCCTACGCGATCGAGCTGGAAGTGCTCTCGGACGACCGGCCCGGCCTTCTGGCCGATTTGACGCAGGCCATAGCGGGCGAGGGATCGAACATCCGGCGCATCGAAGCCCTATCCGAAGACGACCGGCGAGGCTACGTCTCCGTCGCCCTGGACACCTCGGACCTCAAACAGCTCGAGAAGATCGTCAACCGGTTGAAGAGCGTGCCGGGCGTGCGGGAGGTGGTGCGGAAGTACAACGTGCCGAGGGCGGGCGAGAGGTCGTAGCTGGTGGGTGGTGGGTGGTGGGATCCCCTTCCGCCTACGACCCACCACCTACCGCCTGCGCGGCTTTTGCCCGCGCAGGAGCTTTAGTCACTTTTCCAGCGCGAATACACCGCGTACACGCCTGCGCGCGACGCACGGTGCCGTCGACGACCGCGCGCACCGTCTTCAGGTTGAGATGCCACTTCCTGTTGGTCACGTTGTGCGCGTGGCTCACGTTGCGCCCGGTCATCGGAGTTTTTCCGCAGAACTGACAGTGCTGTGCCATCGGTGATCCCGCGCCGGACGTCTGGCGGCCGGCAAAGGGGCGAATCCTATCCGTCGACCCTCGAAAAGCGCAAGGAAAACCCTGTCCGAAAGGGTTAAGTCGTTGGAGAACGGAGCCTTCGGGCGCTTCGAATGCTTGACACCGGAAAAACCTTCTGTTACTTTGGCGCTCAGCCGTAATATCCCAAGGTAAAAGCCCGCAACCGCAATAATTTTTTCGGGTGGGCGAATATTGTGCTGTTCAGGAAATCGAAGAACCTGGTAGGCCTGGACATCGGTTCATCGGCTATCAAGCTGGTTGAGCTGAAGGACTCCAAGGGGGGCGGCTACAAGCTCTCCCGGACGGGTCTGGAGACGCTTTCGCCCGAGGCGATCGTGGACGGGGCGATCATGGACGCCTCTCTCGTCGTCGATACCGTCAACCGCATCATCTCGGCCCTGAACGTCCGCAACAGCGACTTCGGGACCTCCCTTTCCGGCCATTCCGTGATCATCAAGAAGATCTCGCTGCCGTCCATGTCGGCGGAGGAGCTCGCCGAGTCGATCCGTTGGGAAGCCGAGCAATACGTCCCCTTCGACATCAACGACGTCAACCTCGACTATGTCGTTCTCGAGTCGGGGGCCGGCGACACGATGGACGTCCTGCTCGTGGCGGTCAAGAAGGACAAGATCGGCGACTACACGAGCGTCATCAGTCAGGCCGGGAAGAGCCCGATGCTGGTGGACGTGGATGCTTTCGCCCTCCAGAACGCCTACGAGGCGAACTATCCCGTCGAGCCCGGACGCGTGGTGGCGCTCGTCAACATCGGGGCATCCGTGACGAACGTCAACATCCTGTCCGGTTCGAACACGATCTTCTGGCGGGACATCTCCTTCGGCGGCAACCAGTACACCGACGCCATCCAGAAGCAGCTCTCCCTTTCCTTCGACCAGGCCGAGTCGCTCAAGAAAGGGGAGAAAGCGGGCGAATACTCGCTTCCGGAGGTCCTGCCGATCCTCCGCTCCGTCTCCGATGACCTGGCCCAGGAGCTCCAGAAGACCTTCGATTTCTTCATCGCGACGACCTCCACGGAGAAGATCGACCAGCTTTTCCTGGCCGGCGGGTCGTCGCGGGTGGTCAATCTCGATACACAGTTGAAGGAGCGGTTCGGGATGCCGGTGGAGATCATGAACCCGTTCCGCCAGATCGACACGGCCGGCAGCTCCGTCTCGCAGGAGTGGTTGAACGAGAACGCCCCGAGCCTGGCCGTCGCGGTCGGGCTCGCGGTCCGCCACGTCGGAGACGAAGCGGCGTGATCCGGATCAATCTCCTCACCGAAGCCAAGGCCGCCGCCGCCAAGAAAAAGGCGCCGATCCTTCCCACCGGAGCCAGGCTCAACAACCTGCTCTTCATCGGCGGCTTCGCGCTGCCGCTCGTCCTCATCGGCGCGACGGCTCTGATTCTCGGCGCCACGCGCCGCAACCTCGACGAGGAGATCGGCAAGGCGCGCGTGGAAGCCGAGCGCCTGCGCTCGATCATCGAGGAAGTCCAGGCCTATGAGGCGAAGAAAGCGAGCCTGGAAGCCAAGATCCAGCTCATCAACGACCTCAAGACCAACCAGAAGGGACCCGTCCGGCTGATGGACGAGCTGTCGCGGGCACTTCCCGACCTGGTCTGGCTCTCGGAGCTCCAGATGTCGGGCAACCAGGTGACCCTCAAGGGGCGGACGCTTTCGCCCAACGCGGTGGCGACGTACCTGGAGAACCTCAAGAAGAGCCCCTTCTTCGCCGAGCCCGTTTTCCGCAATCTCGGCCAGGAGGCGGGCGGGCAGGGGATCTACGCCTGGGAAATGACGCTGACGTTCACTCCCGGCGCCGCGCTCGGCACCGGGACGGTGCCGGCCGGCGCCGCGTCGCCGGCACCGCCTGGCGCCTCACCGGCACCGCCGGCCGGCGGGGCGGGGACGTAGGGGCGCGGCGCGGCGATGGCTCTGCAGCTCAAGCTCGAAGACAAGAAGTGGTACTACGCCATCGGCGTCGGCCTGCTCGTCGGGGCGGCCCTCGCCGGCGCTCTCTACTGGTTCTGGATCAAGGGCATCCGGCAGGACATCAGGAACAAGCGCACGGAGCTCGCCGGCCTGAACGAGGAGATCCAGAAGGGGCGCGCGGCCGAGCGCAAGCTTTCGCAGTTCCGCGAAGAGGTCAAGCGGCTCGAGCTCGAGCTCGGCAAGCTCCTCCAGATCCTTCCCTCCAAGCGGAACACCGAAGAGCTCATCAAGCGCATCGAGACTTTGACGCGCCAGGGAGATTTCACGCTCAAGAAGTTCACGCCCGGCGATTTCGTCCCCAAGGAGTTCTACGCCGAGTGGCCCATCGAGATCTCCGTGGACGGGACCTACCACAACCTGGCCCTTTTCTTCGATCGCATGAGCCGCTTCTCGCGCATCGTCAACGTCGAAGAGATGCGCATCGCCAACCTGGAAAACGTCATCGGCAAGTCGATCAGCTCCAACTTCATCGCCAAGACGTTCATCTATACGGGCGACGACGCCACGACCGCCCCCGGCGCAACGGCGGCGGGTCCCGGCAAGCCGCCCGCGACGGCCCCCGCTGCCCAGTCCGCTGAGACGCTCAAGCAGCGCGCGGAGGGGAGGGGGGTCGAATGAAGAAGACCGTCCTCCTCATCCTCTTTCTCGGCGGGGCGTTCCCGCTCGCCGCGCAGACCCCCGCGCCGACTCCCTCGCCGGCGCCGCCGCCTCCGGTCGAGTCGCCGGGCCAGGCGATGCTCGAGGCCGACGAGTCGGCGATGGCCGGACGCTCCTACAGCTACGACCCGGCGGGCCGCCGCGATCCCTTCCGGTCCCTTCTCTCGCGCGCCGACAACCGCAACATGGGGCAGCGTCCTCCGGGGATCGCCGGCATCTCCATCGATGACGTGGTCGTGCAGGGGATCTGGCGGACTCGCGGCGGGTTCATGGCGCAGGTCCGGGCCACGGATAACAAGAGCTACCTGCTGCGCGCCGGCGACCTCCTCTACGACGGAGAGGTCACCCGCGTCGCGCAGAACCAAGTGACTTTCCGCCAGAACCTCAACGACCCGCAGAGCGTGAAGCCTTTCCGGGATGTGACGAAGCAGCTGAACGTGACGGTGAGGCCGTGAGGTCCGGGACAACGGGAGGGAGGATGCGAATGGCAGTCAGAGGAACCGCGATGGCGATTGCGGCCGTCGCGTGGGTCGCAGCCGCGGGCTGCGCCGCGCGCCGGGGAAGCGCCGATCACGCCGCGGACACTTCCGCTCCCGCCGCGGCGGCCTCCTCGGCCTCTGCGACGAGCACCCCCGCCGGCGCCCGCATCACGGACGCGGCGTTCAACGAGGACGGGGACGGCGCCCGCGTCGTGCTCTCCGCCGATGCCCCGCTCCTCTACACCTCGTACGAGCCGCGGCCGGACCTTCTGGTCTTCGACTTCCCCGGAGTGGAAATCGCCGAGGGCTTCACGCCGCCGACTCCGACGGGCGATCTCGTCCGCTCCGTCCAGGTCGAGTCCATCACGGAGATGGGCAAGAAGCTCACACGGGTGACGATCGGCCGCAAAGAAGCGGCGCCATACCAGATCGGCTCGATCGGCCGCGAAGGCCTCGCGATCGCTTTTGCCTCCGGCACGGCTCCCGCGCCCGCTCCGGCGGAGGAGCCCGTCGCGGCCGCGGCGGCCGCGCCCGTCGACTCACAGGAGATCGCTCCCCAGGAGATCGCTCCCGCCGCGCCGATCGCGGCCGGAGAGCCAGCGCACACGCTGGAGGAAATCTCCGCGAGGGCGGAGGGAGAAAACGTGGCCATCACGCTGCTCGGCGACGGCGTCTTCTCTCCCCGGGACTTCGTCCTGGCCAATCCGCCCCGCATCGTCGTGGACCTCCCCGGAGTCAAGAACGAGGTGACCCGGCGGGTGCTCCCCGTGGGCAGCGCGCTCGTCTCACGGGTGCGCGTCTCGCAGTTCCAGACCTCGCCCCTGGTGACGCGCATCGTCGTGGACCTCGCGCAACCGGTCCCGCACTCGGTCCGGCTGGACGGCGAACGTCTGGCGCTCCTGGTGGGCACCGCTGAGAGGGGGGCGGCGCAGCCCCCCGGCGAGGCCCCGGCGGCGGTCTCCGTGACGACCGTGGCCGAAGCGCCCGCGGAGCTCCCGGCCGAGACCGCAGACGCCGTCCCGGATCCCGCCCCCGTCGTGATCCCCGCCAAGCCGGAGCCGGCGAGAGAGCCGGAGCCGGCTGCGACGGCGCCGGTCGAGACGGTGGCCCACACCGAGAAGAGCCCGGAACCGCGTCCCGAGCCGATTGCGCCTGCGAGCGTTCCCAGCGCGGAGCCGCCGCCTGTCCAGACGCCCGTGACGACCACGGTGTCCGTCCCCCCGCCGCCCGCGCCCCGCGAGGCTCCCGCGGCGAACCCGGCCCCGGCGGCGGACCTCCGCGAGGGCCCGGCGCGTCCCGTCCGTCCCGGCAAGGAGCGCGGAGATGCGCTGTTCGAGGCGGCGGCCGCGATGCTCGCCCAGGAAGAGCTCGCCCGCCCGACGTCGGGAGACCTGTACCAGACGCGGACCCTCGCGGAGCAGCAGACGCAGTTCACGGGAGAGCCGATCTCCCTCGACCTGAAAGACGCCGACATCAAGGACGTATTCCGCACGATCTCCCAGCTGACGGGGCTGAACATCGTCATCGACCCGGAGGTCCGCGGCACGGTCACCGTGCAGCTCGAGGACGTGCCCTGGGACCAGGCGCTCGACCTGATCCTCAAGCAGAACGGCCTCGGCTACGTGCTCGAGAACAACATCATGCACATCGCGACGACCGCCAAGCTCCAGTCGGAGCAGGCCGATCGGGCGCGGCTGGCCGAGGCGCGCCAGGCGGCCGAGCCGACGCGGACGGTGATCAAGAAGCTCTCCTATGCGCGCGCCGGCGAAATCACCCAGACCCTCAAGAGCGTCATGTCCCGGCGGGGCGACATCGTCGTGGACTCCCGCACGAACACCCTGATCATCCGGGAGATCCCGACGTATCTGCCGGCGGTGCTCCAGCTCATCGAGAACCTGGACACCTCCACCCCGCAGGTCATGATCGAGTCCCGGATCGTCGAGACGACGAAAACCCTCGGGCGGAGCCTGGGGATCAACTGGGGCTTCAACGCGATCGCCGACGTCGCCCACGGGAACACGACGAACCTCGTCTTTCCCAACAACCTCGACGGCGCCTTCCGCGTCGGCCTCGAGAACGGTCCAATCGTAGGCGCCATCCGCCTGGGCAACATCCTCGACACCTTCAACCTGGACATCGCGCTGACCGCCGCCGAGAACCAGGGTCTGCTCAAGATCATCTCCTCTCCGAAGGTCACGGCGTTGACGAACACGCCGGCCCTGATCCAGTCGGGCGTGCAGATCCCCGTCCAGACCAACGTGAACAACACGACGACCGTCATCTACGTGGACGCGACCCTGCGGCTGCAGGTGACGCCGCAGATCACGTCGGAGGGGACGATCCTCCTCGACGTAGCGGTGCAGAAGCGCGAGCCGGCCGTCGCCCTGAACATCGCCCTGGGCCAGAACGTTCCGCTGAGGATCCAGGAGTACCGCGGCCAGATCCTCGTGCGCGACGGCGGCACGACCGTCATCGGGGGCATCTTCCAGATCAACGACCAGGACCAGAACAACATGATCCCCGGACTCTGGAAGATCCCGATCCTCGGCAACCTGTTCCGCAACAAGACGACGACTCAGCGGCACGACGAGCTCCTCATCTTCATTACCCCCCGGATCCTCCGGTCATAGGCAGGAGAGCGATATGAGCAAGAAATCGATCGCCATGGGCCTGATTGCGGCGCTGGTCGGCGCAGGCGTTGGCTGTACCAATGACGAAGGGGAGACGGAATCGCCGGTCACCCTGACGGTGAACCTCCCGCAACAGCCGCTGGGCTTCAACCCGTGCGCTCCGCTCCCACTCGCAGTCACCATCGAAACGATCGAGCTGGAGAGCCGCCTGAAGAACCCGAGCCAGACGGACCCGACGGGTTTCGCGACCGTGCAGATCGCCAATTACCGGGTGGAGTTCCGGCGGCTCGACGGCGGGACCCGCGTACCGCCGACGCAGAACTTTTCAGCCGCGGTCACCGTCGAGGCCGGAGGGACGGCGACCCTGAACGGCTTTCCAATCATGACGGCCGCCGCCATGACCGGGACCCCCTTCGATCAGCTGCTTCCGTTCAACGGCGGGATCGACCGGGAGACCGGGCGGAACTTGATCCAGATCCAGTACCTCTTGACGTTCTTCGGGACTACCGTTTCGGGCCACCGAGTCCAGAGTGAGACCGCAGCCGGCGATCTGATCGTCAGCTGCGCGCAATGACTCGATCGGCCGAGACTCGAACGGAGGCTTTCATGCGCCGGATCGCCATCGCTCTGACCGTCCTCGTGCTCGGCGCGGGCAGTTATGCTTGCTCGTCGGACGCGCCGAGCCCCACGACGCCCAAGGGGCCGGACGGACAACCGCCCAGCGGGTCGAGCGGCCTCGTGATCCGTCTCTTCACGAGCAATCCGAACCCGCCTGAGGAATCCTGCACGATCATCCAGGCGATCGTCACGCGCAACGGCCAATCCGTGCCCGACGGAACGAGCGTCTCCTTTTCCTCCAACTTCGGCGTCTTCGAGCAGAATCTCCTGAACGTCATTTCCGTGGTCACCCAGAACGGCGCAGCGACGACGGCGATCTGCTCGAACGACCCCGGCTCGGCCGCCGTGACCGCGCGCGTCACGGAGGGGAACGACACCGAGTCCGCCACGATCACGATCGCGTTCCAGCCGGTTGCCCAGCTCGGCCCGTTCGTGACCTTCTGCGATCCGAGCTTCGGACCCCCGAGTGGAGGCACGTCGCTCAACATCAGCGGAGGACGCTTCTTCGGGAGCCCCGGATCCACGCGCGTCGTCTTCTCGGCCGGCGGAGCCACCCGCGAGGCCCTGGTGACCAACCTGACCGGAGAGACGATCACGGTCGTCACCCCGGCTTTCCCGGAGGCCCAGTCGCCTTCGGTGCCCGTGGAGATTCGGGTCACCCTGGGGACCAACACGAGCAACCCGATCACCCTTTCGCTCCCGAACTGCTTCGCGTTTGGAACCGGCCCTTCGACGCAGCCCTCCATCACGGCCGTGCTGCCCTCCTCGGGTCCCAACGAGGGGAACACGCGCGTCACGATCATCGGGTCGGGGTTCCGAGCGCCGCTCCAGGTCTTCTTCGGAGAGGTCGAGGCGCAGGTTCTCTCCATCACGTTCAACCAGATCATCGTGCTCACGCCTGCGGCGTTTGGCGCCGGGGCCGCCAACCTGAACGCCCAGGTCCCCGTGCGGGTGCGCCTAGTGGACTCTGGCGTGGAGGCCTCCCCCTCGGGCACATTCCGCTACGTCGTGGACAACGTCATCACGAGCATCTCGCCGAGCCAGCTCGAAGTCACCGACCTGGGCGGCGCCCTCGTCACCATCTTCGGTCACGGCTTCCAGGCTCCCGTAGCCGTCTCCCTCGCTGGAATCCCCGCGGTCGTGGTCTCGGTGTCCGCCACCGAGATCGTCGTCCAGCCGGGCCGGCCGTTTATCAACGACTGCCAGGAGATCGGGGGCGAATCGCGTGTCGTCAACGTCAACACCGGGGACGTCGCCGTCGGACCGGCCTTCATCTACCTCGTCGAGCGGACGCGGCCAGTTATTGCCAGCATGACGCCCAACCGCGCTCAGCGACGCATCGGGGATCCGGGTCCCGACATACCGATCGAGTTCACCGGACCGAACGTCGAGAACGCCGACGTCGCTCGCTTCGGGCCGCGAACGGCCGACGTCACGGTTGTCGGGGAGGGGCGTGTCACCGCGAACCTGCCCTTCTCGGAAGTCCTCACCGCGCCCGCGTGTCCGGAAGGCGTCATGGCGGGCTTCCAGATCCCGGTCGAAACGGTCGGCGTCACGCTCGTCGATCTGGACACGAACTGCGGTTCGACGCCGCCGGTCACGTTCACGTACACGCTGCCGTGCGTGGTGCCGACCGCCACGCCGACGGCGACCGTCACCCCGACGACGACTCCAGCGGGTCCCTAATGCCCCATGGCTCCTCCATCCGCCGCCCCGATTCCGGGGCGGCGGCTTTTTGATCTCGTGTGGCTGATCCCGGGGCGGAAGCCCGCATCCGCGACCTCAAGCGGCGCCTCGAGCTGGATCCCGGATCGCGCCTTTTCGTCGCTCTAGCCGAAGAGCTCCGAAAGACCGGACGCATCTCCGAGGCGCTCTCGACCCTCCAGAAGGGTCTGCTGGCGCACCCGCACTACGTCTCGGCCCAGGTGGCTCTCGGCCGGGCCTACCTGGAAGCCGGGCAGATCACGGAATCCATCGCGACTTTCTCCAAGGTCCTCGTAGCGGACCCGGGCAATCTCGTCTCGGCGAAGTCTCTCGCCGACATCTACCTCTCGCGGGGGGAGACCGTCGAGGCGATCAAGAAGTACAAGCTGTACCGGGCGCTCTCCGGAGATCGGGCGGTGGACGAGATCGTCCACCGCCTGGACGCGGAGCTGGCCCCGCCGCCGCCTCCGGGCGCGATCTCCGAGGTCGCCGCGAGTCCGCCGCCGCCTCCTCCGAGCTTCGTCGAGACTCCGACCGGGCCGATCCGCCGTTCCCGCGCCGTTGCGACCGCGCCGCCGGCCGAAGAGGAGCGCGGGGAGGTGAGGGATCCGTTCGACATCGCCTCGATGGATTTCGAGCCCGCAGAGGCGAGCTATCCGCCCGCCGAGCCCGAGCCGTTTCCGGTCGTCCTCTCTCGCGACATACCGCTCGTGGCCGCCGCGCGCCGCAAGCCGCCGGAGCCCGGCGCCCAGGCGCCGGTCCTGCCGGTGCCGGCAGGGCCGGGAGAGGAGGCGGCCGCGGTCACCCGGCAGATCCGGGTATCCGACTTCCCGGGGTCGCCGGCTCCGGAAACGCCGGCCGCGACGCCGGCACCGCGCGGCGAGCCGGGCGCTCCGCCGAGCCTGGACCCGCAGGGCCGGACCCTCGCCGACCTCTACTTCGCGCAGGGACACTACGCGGAGGCGCTCCGGATCTACGATGAGCTCGCCGCGACCAACCCCTTCGATGAGGAGTTGCGCCGGATGCGCCGGGACGCGGAGGCACGGCTCCTGCCGGCCTCTTCCACGCCGGGGGCGAGCGTACCGGACGTCGCGCTCCAGCGGCGCCTCGGTAAGATCCGCGCTTTGAAACAGTGGCTTTCGGTCGTACAAGCCCGTTAACGGACCCAGGAGCCCGATGAACGTTTTCCAGGACGCTCTCCGACGGATCGCGGAGAGGGTGGAGGGCACCCGCGCCGTGTCTCTCGTCGGGGTGGATGGGATCCCGATCGATTCCTACGGGGAGCTCGAAGCGCTTTCGATCGAGTCGCTTTCAGCGGAAATGGGGGCGTTCGTGAAGTCCGCCCAGTCCCCTTACTCCGCCCTGGAGCCGGCCCCGGTGCAGCAGATGTCGATCGTGACCGACCGGTCCATCACGATCCTGTCGCGCGTGACCGAGGAGTATTATCTGCTGCTGTTGTTGCGCCGCGACGGCAACTTTGGGCGCGGCCGCTTCGAACTGCGACGAGCCGCCCTCGCCCTCGAAAAGGAACTGCTTTAGATCGATCGATGCTGTCGTTCAAGGAAATCAAGGAGCTCATCGACCTCGTGTCCGAGCGCGGTCTGGGGAGCGTCGAGGTCGAGCGGGCAGGGTTCCGGCTCAAGGTCGAAGGCCGGCCCCCCGCCCGGGTCGTCGAGAGCGCCGAGGCGGCGCTTTCTTCCGCCCTGGCGGCTTCCGCCCCGCCGGCGGTCGGCGCCGCTGCGGAAGCTCCCGCGGCCGAAGCAGTGCCCGAAGACGTCCACGTGATCACCTCGCCGATCGTCGGGACCTTCTACCGGGCACCTTCTCCGGAAGCGGACCCCTTCGCCGAGGTGGGAGAGAAGATCTCGCGGGGAAAGATCCTCTGCATCATCGAGTCCATGAAACTGATGAACGAGATCGAGTCCGACGTGGAAGGGCAGATCGTCGAGGTCTATCCCCGCAACGGCCAGCCCGTCGAGTACGGAGAGAAGCTCTTCGCCATCAAGCTCGCGGCTTGAGAGCTGAATGTTCCGCAAAATCCTCATCGCCAACCGCGGGGAAATCGCCCTCCGGATCATCTCGGCCTGCCGGGAGCTGGGTATCAAGACCGTCGCCGTGTACAGCGAGGCGGACCGGGACGCGCTCCACGTGAAGTACGCCGATGAGGACGTCTGCATCGGGCCGTACCCGTCCCCCAGCTCCTACCTGAACATCTCCGCGATCGTCTCGGCGGCCGAGATCACCGAGGCCGATGCGATCCACCCGGGCTATGGCTTCCTCTCCGAGAACGCCCACTTCGCCGAGATCCTCCAGGACTGCCACATCGCCTTCATCGGCCCTTCGCCCGAGGCGATCCGCAAGATGGGGGACAAGTCCCTCGCCCGCCGGACGGTCGCCGCCGCGGGCGTCCCGACCGTTCCCGGCTCGCCCGGCGCTCTCGCCGACGTCGATGAAGCGCTCTCCTTCGCCCGCAAGGCCGGGTATCCGGTCATCCTGAAAGCGGCCGCGGGGGGCGGCGGGCGTGGGATGCGGATCGCGCGCAACGAACGGGACCTCGCCGCGGCTTTCGACACGGCGCGGGCGGAAGCGGAGACGGCCTTCGGCGACGCGAGCGTCTACCTCGAGCGTTACATCGAAGAGCCGCGGCACGTCGAGTTCCAGGTCTTCGGCGATAAACATGGGAACCTGCGCCACATGGGGGAGAGGGAGTGCTCGATCCAGCGGCGGCATCAGAAGCTGGTCGAAGAGGCGCCCTCCCCCGCCATGACCCCGGAGCTGCGCAAAAGGATGGGAGACGCCGCCCTCGCCGCCGCCCGGGCCGTTGGCTACACGAACGCCGGGACGATCGAGTTCCTCCTGGACTCGGAGAACCGCTTCCACTTCATGGAGATGAACACGCGGCTACAGGTCGAGCACCCGGTGACCGAAGAGGTCACCTGCGTGGACATGGTCAAGGAGCAGATCGCCGTCGCCGCCGGGGCCCCGCTTTCCTTCGCCTCGCGCGAGCTCGCGCCGCGCGGACACGCGATCGAGTTCCGCATAAACGCCGAGGACCCGGTGACCTTCACCCCTTCGCCGGGACGCCTGACGACGTTCCACCTGCCGGGCGGCCTCGGCGTCCGCGTGGACACGGCGGCCTATCAGGGATACGTCATCCCGCCCTATTACGACTCTTTGATCGCGAAGCTCATCGTCCGTGGACAGAACCGGCAGGAGGCGATCGCACGCGGCCGCCGGGCGCTGGACCTCTTCGTCATCGAAGGGGTCAAGACCACGATCCCGCTCCACCGGAAGATCCTGGACGATCCGGACTTCATCGAGGGGCGGCTTTCGACGCGCTTCATGGAGCGTTTCGCCGTCGCGTCCTGACGTGTGGATGGAAGCCGGCTCCCCGCAATCTACGCGATAACCGACCGCTCCCGCTCGGGGGGCCGCGACCATGCCGAGATCGCCGAACGTCTCTTCCGCGTCGGCGTCCGGCTCGTCCAGATCCGCGGCAAAGACCTGCCGGACCGCGACCTGCTCGCCGCCGCCGATCGCGCCCTCGCCGCCGCCCGGCGGCACGGGGCGCGCGTCGTCGTCAACGACCGGCCGGACGTCGCCGCGCTGGCCGGCGCCGGCGTGCACCTCGGGCGGAAGGACCTGCCGGCCGCGGCGGCCCGTCCCCTCCTGGCGCCGGGGGCCCTCCTCGGCGTATCGGCGCACAACGAGGAGGAAGCGGCCAGGGCCTTCCGGTCCGATGCGCCGGACTACGTCGCTTTCGGTCCGGTCTTCACGAGCGCGACGAAGACCGTCCGGGAGGCCCGCGGCCTGGATGCCCTCGCGCGCGTCGCCACGGTCAAGAATCGCCCTCTCGTGGCAATCGGGGGGATTCATCCCGAGAACCTGCGTTCGGTCCTGGAAGCGGGAGCCGATTCCGTCGCCATGGTCGGCGCGCTCATGGAAGGGGGGCGCCTGGAGGAAAACGCGCGGCGCGCTCTCGACGAGGCCCGGCGCGCGCGGCTGACGGGACGGATCTATCTCGTCGGCTTCATGGGGAGCGGCAAAACCGTCGTCGGTCGCCGCGTCGCGGAGCGCCTGCAGGTCCCGTTCGTGGACCTCGACGAGGAGATCGAGCGCACGTCCGGCCTGACCGTCCGCGCTCTCTTCGAGGCCTCCGGGGAAGAGGAGTTCCGGCGGCGCGAAAGCGCCTTTCTTCAGGGTACGGAGGCGATCCCGTTCGCCGTCGTGGCGACCGGGGGCGGCTCTTTCGCCCGGCCCGAGAACCAGGACCGCCTCCGAAGGCTCGGCGCCACGGTGTTTCTGGATCCCCCCTTCGCGACGATCCGGAATCGTATGGCCGACAAGACGGACCGGCCTCTCTTCAAGACGGCCCAACAGGCGGAGTTGCTTTACCGGGAGCGCGAGCCGTTCTATAAGATGGCGGCGCGACGGGTCGAGCTGACCGGGGCGGAGAGCATCGAAGAAGCCTCCGACGCGGTCCTCGCCGCCGTTTACGACGACCGTTCCTCCGAAATCCAGACGAATCTCTGATCCGCTTCTCGATGCGTTATCTCATTCTGTCGGACATTCACTCCAACGAGGAGGCGCTGGGGGCCGTCCTCGCCCGGGTGCGGCGCAAGCGCTACGACCGCGTCGTGCTCCTCGGGGACCTCGTCGGCTACGGCGCGAGCCCCAACCAGGTGGTCGACCGCTTGCGGGGGCTTCGCCGGACGACGGTTGCGGTTCGGGGGAACCACGACCGCATCGTGGTGCAGCCGGGCCCGCCGGGGGTCTTCAACCCGCTCGCGCTGAAAGCCGCCCATTGGACGACGGAGAAGCTCACCGCGCGCAACCGGAAGTTCCTGGCGGCGCTGCCCCGGGGGCCCCTCCTCGTGGACGGGATCTTCGAAATCTGCCACGGTTCGCCGCGGGATGAAGACGCTTACATCTTCACCGACTACGACGCGTACGTGAATTTCCGGGAGTCGCAGTCGGCCGTCTGCTTCTTCGGGCACAGCCACATCCCTTCGGTGTTCACTCTCACGCCGGAAGGGATCCAGGTGGACGTCGTCGAGGGCGCGCGCGTCTCCTGGAAACTCGAGTCCGGACGCCGCTACCTGGTCAACCCCGGCTCGATCGGCCAGCCGCGCGACCGCAACCCCGACGCCGCCTTCGCGATCTACGACGCCGCCGAGCGCGTCGTCCATTTCCATCGCGTTCCTTATGACGCCCAGGGGGCGCGCCGGAAGATCCATCGCGCCGGATTGCCGCCGATGCTGGGCGACCGTCTGCTCGTCGGGGCCTAGTTTCCGTTCCCCTATAATTCCCCGCCACTTTCTTCCAGACGATCGACATTCGGGAGGCGCAATGAGCTGGAGATGTTCCATTCTCGGCGCTGCACTGGCGGCTGCGGCGGTGCTCAATGGCTGCGCGAGCAGCACACCGGCGGGCGTGCCCGGCGGAGACGCTCCCGCTCCTCCCAGCCGTACATTCGCTTCGCCGGACGAGGCGGGGGCCGCGTTGCTCGAAGCGGAAGATCGAAAGGCCTACGACCCGGGCCTGCTCTCCTCCGCGGCCCAATCGCCCGATCCTGCGGTGCGGGCGCGCGCGGCCTGGGCGATCGGCCGGATCGGCGACGAGCGAGGCGGGCCGCTCCTCGTTCGCCTCCTCTCGGATTCTTCGCCCGAGGTTCGCACCGCGGCCTGTTTCGGCGCGCAGGTGCTCTCGGACCCGACGCTGACGTCCGACCTGATCCCCCGCCTGGCGGATGCGGACCCGCGCGTCGTCGTCACCGCAGCCAAGGCGATCGGCTTTCTCTCCCGCGGCGACGGCCAGGATGCCCTGGTTGCGGCGATCCCGAGCGCCGCTTCTCCGGAGCCGCGGGCCACACTGCTGCGCTCCCTCTGGCGCTTCGCCAACCCCGCCTCCGAGGCCGCGGCGCTTCCTTTCGTGTCCGATCCGGACCCCACGGTCCGATTCGCCGCGATCTATGCGCTGGCGCGCAAGCCCATCGAAAGCTCGGGGCCGGCCCTCGTCGCGGCGTTGCGAGGCAGCGAGCCCGACACCGCCGCCGCGGCGGCCCGCGCCCTGGGCGTCCTCGCCCGCCGGGAGCACGTCCAGCCCCTCGCCGCGGCGCTGGACGCCGGCCGCGCGCCGCTGACGATCAACGCCCTGGTGGCGCTGGAGGCGATCCTCGAGAGGAACCCGGGTACGAGCCTGCCCGCCGACCGCGTCGCGCGGGTCCTCGCGCTCGCCGGAGACGCCAACCCCAACGTGGCGGTCCCGGCGCTCGTGCTGCTTCGGCAGTTCGAAGGGGGTGATCGGGAGGTCCGGCGGCGTCTCTGGTCCATCGCCACGACCGGGACGGGCCGCCGCCGGGAGGTCGCGCTCTTGTCGGTCGTCGCTTCGCTGCGCGGCCGCGCCGAGAAGGCGATCGAGGCGGCGGTCGCTTCGCCCGAGCCTTCCCTCCGCGCCGCGGCGGCAGAAAGCCTGTCGCATCTTCCGGCGGCCGAGGCGAAGTCCTGGCGCGACCGCCTCCTGGCCGACAAGGACCCGCTCGTGCGAGCGGCCGCGCTCGCGAGCCTGGCTACGGCGGAGGCCGCACGCCAGAACCGCGGCCTGGCCGAAGCCGCCCTGGCGGACCCGGACCCCGGCGTACGGGCCGCCGCCATCGAGGTCCTGGCGACGCCCAACGATCCGGCCGTCCTCCCCTTGCTCTCCCAGGCGCTCGAGCGCGCCGCGGCGGATCCCTCCTCCGATGTCGCGATCGCGGCGCTCGACGCGGCGGAAAAGCTCCGTTCCTCCCCGGCCGCCCGCGCGTTGGCCGAGGCGGCCTACCGGCAGCCCAATGCCCTGACGCGCAACATGGCGCGCCGGGCTCTGATGCGCGCCTTCCGCGCGGCGGCGGCGGATTTCCCCCGGGTGGCCTACGAGACCCGCCTTTCGGCGGCCGAGTACGCGGCGCTGCTGGCGGAGGCGAAAAAGCCGCGCTCGGCGCGGATCGAGACGGCCCGGGGGAGCTTCACGATCCGCCTGGCGGGGGCCGAAGCGGCGAGGACCGTCATGAATTTCGTCCAGCTCGCCCGCCGCAATTATTTCGACGGCGTCCGTATTCACCGGGTAGTGCCCAACTTCGTTCTCCAGGACGGCGATCCCACCGGCACCGGCAACGGCGGCCCGGGCTACGAGATCCGCGACGAGATCAATCCCCTCGAGTACGGGGAGGGAACCGTCGGGATGGCCCTTTCGGGCCCGGATACCGGGGGAAGCCAGTGGTTCGTCACGCATGCGCCCCAGCCGCACCTCGACGGGATCTATACGGTGTTCGGGCAGGTGACCGACGGACAGGACGTCGTCGAACGGACGGAACAGGGCGAGCGGATCCTCCGCGTGACGATCCTCGAGGGTCCGTGACCCTCCCAGCCCCCCGGGTCCCCCATCGATGCGCTCTCTGGCCCGCCTCCTGCAGTTCCTCGGTCTCCTGGTGACCGGCATCGCCTTCTTCGATGGAGTTCTGGGAGGCCACGTGCGCCGCGAGCTCGTGCTGCTCGCTGCGGGCGCCCTGCTCTTTCTCACCGGCCGCGCGCTGCAGGGCTCCACGCGATGACTCCGCTCGTCGTCGCGACGCGCGAGCTGCCGGAGCCTTCTCTCTCGACCCTCGAGCCGGACTTTCGTCTGCGGGTCCTCGGATACAGCCCCAGCGAGCTCGAGCTCGCGGCGGAAGTTTCCGAGGCGGATGCGCTGATTACGCTCGTCTCCGACCCGGTCACCCGGCGAGTTCTCCAGGCGGGACCGAGCTTGAAGATCGTCGCGAATTACGCCGTCGGGGTGGACAACATCGACCGCGCCGCCGCGGCGGCCCGCGGGATCGTGATCACGCACACCCCCAACGTCCTGACCGACGCGACCGCCGACTTGACGATGACTCTCCTGCTGGCCCTGGCGCGCCGGATCATCGAGGGGGACCGCATGGTTCGGACCGGCGGCTTTGCCGGGTGGTCGCCGGACCTCCTGCTCGGAACCGACCTCAAAGGGAAAGTCCTCGGAATCGTCGGACCAGGGAGGATCGGGAAAGCCGTGGTCCGCCGCGCGCGCGCCTTCGGCATGACCGCAATCGCCTACGGCCGTTCCCCTCGCGACGAAAAGGACCCGGACGACCCGCCGCGCGTCTCTTTCGACGACCTGCTGCGCCGGTCCGACGTCGTCTCGCTCCACCTCCCGCTGACGGAAGAGACCCGGGGACTCTTCCACTGGGAGACGTTTCAGAAAATGAAACCCGGGAGCTTCCTCATCAACACGGCCCGCGGCCAGCTCGTCGAGGAGTCGGCCCTGGCCCGGGCCCTCGACTCCGGACGGCTGGCCGGAGCCGGGCTGGACGTCTATGAGAACGAGCCGGCCATCACGCCGGCCCTGCTCGATGACGACCGGGTCGTCCTGATGCCGCACGCGGGCAGCGCGACCGTCGAGACGCGGCGCGAGATGGCCCGGATGGTCGTCGAAGACGTGCGCCGGGTCCTGACCGGCGAGAAGCCGCTCCGGCCGGTCACGCCCGAGGTCGGGACCCGGGGCGAGCGCGCCGTCCGCGGCGGAGCGGCGCCGTGAAGCGGGGTACGAGCTTCACGCGGCTCGACTCCGTCGCGGATGGGCTGCTTCGGCGCTCCGCGAAGGGTGAGAACGCCCTGCTCTGGCTCCGGACCCGCTGGGGCCGGATCGTGGGGGAGCCGCTGTCGCGGAAGGTCGCTCCGCGCGCCCTCGAAGGCAACCGGCTGACCCTCGAGCTGCTGGACCCCCTCTGGAAGAAGCCCGTGCTCGCCACTCTTCCGGAACTCGAACGCAAGCTCGCGGCGGAGATGCCGCAGATCCGGCCGAAGGTGGTTCTGCGGGAGCCGGCGGAAAGCTGACTCGGGCGCCTCGAGCCTCCTCCTATCGGGAGACTCTTCGGCCGTGAACCTGAGACGAGGGCTTCGGCTCACCCTAGGGGCGGGGCTTGTCACCGCCCGCTCGCGTTTGGCTAGCCCCTAGGCCGCAAGACCAAGAGGCCGACCGACCCGAGAATCGCCGCGAGGAAGATCTGCATCCAGCTGGAGAGAGTTGGGACGCCGACCAGAGCGCCGGGAGCAGTAACGGTCATGCCGAGAGTGCAAGGCGCGAGGATTCCTGAATGTCTATCACCGTAATGTTCTGTGGCCCGACCGTCCGCAGGATCGCCGCGAATCCCCGTCGGCCGCCGTCAGCAGGAGTAAAGGTGTCCGAGGTCGGGAGCGGAGCGAGGGGGTCCGTCCTCGTGAAGCGAACGGTCCCGATGTTTGAACAGCGCAAGGATCGTTTGTAATAAACAATCGATCGGCAGGCGCCGCCCCTGCGGACGTCTGTAGCGCTGCCGCCGCAAGCACGGCGGCGGCAATCAGCTTCCTACGCGTACAAGCCGCGGACCATCGTGTCGTGGGCTACCCGGGAGATTCCGAGCATGTAGGCGGCGATCCGAAAGTTGACGTTGTACTTCTTGGCCATGTTCGCCACGTCGTTGAAGGACTGGCACATGATGTCTTCGAGGCGCTCGTTGACCTCCTGCTCGCGCCAGAAGAACCCGGCGCGGTCCTGGACCCACTCGAAGTACGAGACCGTCACCCCGCCCGCGTTGGCGAGTATGTCCGGCACGACGAGGATGTTACGGGCGTTCAGGATGTCGTCCGCCCGCTGGGTCGTGGGGCCGTTGGCCCCCTCGACGATGATCTTCGCCTGGATGTTGCCGGCGTTCTTGCCGCGGATCTGATTCTCGTTCGCTGCGGGGATCAGGATGTCGCAGTCCAGCTCCAGGAGCTCCGCATTGCTCACCTTCTGCGCGCCGGGGAACCCGTCGAAGCTCCGGTTGCGCTCGTAGTGCGTCAGGAGGGCGGGGATGTCGATCCCGGCGGGGTTGTAGATGCCCCCGTTGATGTCCGATACGGCGAGCACGCGCGCGCCGGCCTCGTGGCACATCCGCGAGGCGATCGATCCGACGTTCCCGAATCCCTGAACGACGACGCGGCTCGTGGGAAGGGTCAAGCCGCGCAGGGGGGCGGCCTCCCGGGCGATGAGCATGAGCCCGCGCCCCGTGGCCTCCACGCGGCCTCGGGATCCGCCGAGCGAGAGCGGCTTGCCCGTCACGACGGCGGTCACCGTGTGCCGGGCGTGCATCGAGTAGGTGTCCATGACCCAGGCCATCGTCTGGGGGTTGGTTCCCATGTCGGGGGCGGGAACGTCTTTCTCGGGACCGAACTGGTCCATCAGCTCCGCCGTGTAGCGCCGCGTGATCTTTTCGAGCTCGCTGCGGGACAGCACGGCCGGGTCGCAGATGACCCCTCCTTTGGCCCCGCCGAAAGGAATGTTCACGACCGCGCACTTCCAGGTCATCCAGGCCGCCAGCGCCCGGACCTCGTCGAGGTTGACGTTCTTGTCGAAGCGGATGCCCCCCTTGCCCGGCCCCCGCGCGATGTTGTGGAGGACCCGGTAGCCGATGAAAACCTCGATCCGCCCGTCGTCCATCGCAATGGGGATGGAGACCTTCGTCTCCCGGACCGGCTCGCGCAACACCTTGTAGAGCCCGGGGTCCAGGCCCAGCTTCTGCGCGGCCAGGTCGAACCGGGACATCATTTCTTCGAAAGGGTTCACGGACTCGACGGCCGGCGAAGGAGAAAGCGGCGCGGCGACCGGGGGGGGTGCCTCGGCGACTTTGTCCACGCGTGAGCTCCTTGCTGCGGGCGCTTCCCGCCGAATGAGTGGGGGGCGATTCTAACTCCGGGGAAGGTATCCTGATTGGGATGCGCCAGGCCCCGAACTCTCCGCCGCCGGCCGTTCGCTGTCAGCCCGGAGGGCGGGGCGTTCTCTCAAGCAATTGAAAGAGGGGGCGGCGGCGCCGCGCGAGGAGCTTGCCGACGACGATCTCGTCCGGCGCATCCTCGCAGGCCGGGAAGATCTCTTCGAGACGCTGTTGCGCCGTTACCAGACGCGCGTCATGGGCCATGTGGCCCGGATGGTCGGCAACCGCGAGGACGCCCTCGATCTGACCCAGGAGATCTTCATCAAGGTCTTCCAGGCGCTCGACCGATACAACGCGCAGTACAAGTTCTCCACGTGGCTCTTCCGTATCGCCGGCAACGCCGCGATCGACCACCTGCGCAAGCGCCGGCCCCGGACCGTCCCTCTGGAGAGCCAGGACCCCGAAGCTCGACCAGCGATGTCCTCTATTGAGTACAAGAGCGATGATCTCGACCCCTACGCCGAGCTCCGCAATCTGCAGCGGGGGGAGGCCATTTCCCGCGCCATCCACGACCTGCCGCCGGAATTTCGGGAGCTGATCACCCTGAGGCACTTCGCGGGCCTCTCGTATGAGGAAATAGCGGAGATCAAGGACATGCCCCTCGGCACCGTCAAGAACAAACTCTTTCGTGCCCGCGCCGTATTGAAAGAAAGGTTGTCTGGAGAGCTGACTTGATGCCCTGCCCTAGCCCACTGGATCCGCTCGACATCGAGGCGCTGGCCGCTGGCGCCGACCCGGTCATCTCCGATCGGGCGGCCGCTCACGCGGCCGGTTGCGCGTTCTGCGCGGAAGACATCCGGCGGGCGCAAACCCTATCGGGCGAGCTCGAGCGCCTCGACGAAGACGCGCCGGCGTTGCCGACGGACTTCGTGGACCGGATCCTGCGGGTCCGACCCTTTTCTTCCTCCGAGCGGCGCCGGTTCTCCCTCTGGCGGCTTCCTCTCGCCACCGCGGCGGCCGTTTTTGCGACGGGAGTGATCCTGCTCGGCGTCCCGGTCTTGACGGGCGCGGAGCAGGCCGGGCTCTCGGCGGCCCTCCTCGGCCCGGCCGCCGGTCTGCTCCGGGCCATGGCGCGCTCTGCGGCGGATGCCGTGTCCCAGGCGCCTTCGAGCTTCGACGCGCTGTCCTCCGTTCTCCGCGGCAACTTCGCTTCGGGCCTGCTTCTCCTCCTGCTCCTGCTTCCCGCTTCTTTCGGGTTGAGGCGCGCGGTCTCCCGCGCCCGCAGCCCGAGATGAAGCGGACCGCACTCGCCTCGTTCCTCCTCGCCGCCTGTGCCTCGCCCACGCTCGCGGCGGCCGGTCTCTCGACCGTCGGACGCGACCTCGTCGTCGAAGGGCAGGTGCCCGGCCGGGTCGTGGCGGTCCTCGCCGACGTGCGGGGCGAAGGGCGCGTGGCCGGGGACGTTGCCGTCTGGGGCGGAGACCTCTCCTTCGGGCCCGGCGGCTCCGTCGGCGGAAACATCTGGGTTCTCGGCGGCGAGATCGTCGCTCCGGAGGGGCGGCCCCTTCCGGTCGCGGGAACCGTGGCGGCCCCGGGACGCCTCCTCGAGATCTACCTCGCCGAGACGCGCCGGGCGCCATGGGCGGCGGGGGAGCGCGCCTTCGCCGTGCGCGGTTTGCGCGTGCTCGCCTTGTCCCTCTGGCTGCTCGGCAGCCTGCTGCTGCTCTTCTTCTTCTCCTCGCCGTACGCGCGCGCTGCGGCACGGGCCGAGCAAAACTGGTCGGGTGCCCTCTTCGCCGGGGTGCTCGGCGTGCTCACGCTGTTTCTCGCGGCCGCGACGGCGCTCACGCTCCTTCCCGCCTTTCTTTCCGTTCCGCTTTCTCTCGCGATCGCCGCCGTCGCCATCGCGGCGAAAATCTTCGGCATGGGCGCGCTCTTCCTCCTGGTGGGGCAGAAGCTCGTGCGCAGCGTCGCCCCTCCCCGGCGCCCTGTGGCGCTGACCCTCGGATTCCTGCTGCTCGGTGCGATCTCCCTCATCCCGCTCGTCGGCCCGCTCGTCTGGAGCGCGGCTTCGATCCTCGCCGTCGGGATCGCGTTCGCTTCGGGCTTCGGGACGCCGCGCTTCCGCGTCGCGGTTTGACCTGATATGGAGTGACCGGGTCCAGTTTTCTTTTTGGTGGCGAGCGCAAGGGTGAGCCTGGCTTGGCGGCGGCGACGATGATCACTCTGATATGCGCGGGTTGAGTACCGCATGAAGATG